>DASXST010000134.1:0-13005 GCA_036505835.1 Pseudolabrys sp.
TTGAAATCTTTTTGACGGGCAACTTGTCCCTTGAGTATTTCCGTAACTCTGCCAGATGAGATTTGGTCCAGGACACTCGTTTAGTGCGTCGCTTGGTTTTCTTAGCCATTGTGGGTGCTCTCCATAGCAATTTGAGATTGAAGTCTTATCCGATAGATCAATATGTGCATAGAGTAATCACGCGGGACAGCAATAGGTGAGCGGCGCGGTCTACTTTCGTAACGATTGCACGTGGGCCTTCATGCGCAAAAATTGGAAATTAAATACAAAAAGCCCAGGTCAAACTGATAATGCGGATTGCTCGAATTTGGGTGTACGTAGCCGCATGCAACGCCGCCGGCAAGACGAGGAGGCGACCCTATTCGATGGGCTTGAAGAGGAGGCGCCAGTTTCGAAAGGACCTGATGTTCGTGTGTTCGAGTCTTGAACAGAATCACGTGAGGAGAAAACGATGTCCGACGAAGAACTAAAGGCTGAACTCGAACGGCTACGCCAGGAAAACACTGCTCTCAAAAAAGGTGCGGCTTCTGGTACGCGGATGAAAGTCAGCGAGAAAGGCGCGGTCTCGGTCTACGGTATGGGTCGATTCCCGGTCACTTTATACAAAGAGCAATGGCTCAGACTGCTGGACATGGCAGACGACATTCGTGCGTTCATTGCTGCCAACGAGGCGCACCTCAAAACCAAGAACGACCAATAGGTCGAAGCACAGCGCTTATATTCTGCGGATTCGCAGAATAACGCATTATGGAATTTTCGACCCCCGGTACTAGAAGAGACATTGAACCCCAACGCGAATTGTGATTCCACCGAAGGCGACAAGCGACGCAGATTACGACCGACCGCCCATCTAACTCCTGGAGAGTTTGTGCGAGCAGCGTGATCCGTACTTGCACCTCCGCCGCACCACCGAGGATACCCGGAAATTCCCGTCGCCTCATGCAAGCCACCCGCGCACGGGAAGGCCGTTCTGCCCGCTTACACTAACACACTAGAAGGTGCGCAGGAGTGGCCTCTGGTACAGGTAGTCCGATGCCGGGCAATGTCCGCTTTGGGTCAAAAGCAGACATTCGCGCTGCAAAAGGTCATGTCCGCTTTACCCCCGAAAGCGGACAATATGCAGTGCAACTACGGATGTCCGCTAAGGGCCAAAAGCGGACATTGTCGCGTTGCTAAGTGTCTGAAAAAATCAACCTGGGCAATGTCACAAGCGGTCCACCTATCTCGTCTAAGCGGGTAGGAGCAATGACATGCGAAGCATTGTGGCATGGATCCTTGGAGTTGCATTGACGGTCAACGGGTTGGCTATGCTCTTAGCCCCTGCCGTCTGGTACGCGGCGGTTCCTGGCGTTAGCGAGACCGGCGCTCTGAATCACCATTTCATCCGCGACCTTGGCACCGTGTACATCGTGGCTGGACTGGCGATGCGGCGGTTTGCGCTTGACGCGGCAGCGAGGCCAGCAGCTCAGGCCGGCGCGGCGTTCCTCGTAATGCATGCCATCGTCCACTAGTGGGACGCTGCAGCAGGGCGAGAGCATGTGCATGCACTGCTTGTCGAGATCCCACTCGCGCAGAATACGGTCGCGGTCGCGCATGCCGGAACGCTGCGCGGACTGATCGTGCAGTTCGGCATCCACTCGGCCGAAGAAGCACCGCACCTCGATATCGCGCAGGGCGTCGCCTACGCGATCAGCGGCGGCATGCTGTCGCGCTACGCCTGAACGAGCGCAAGCGCCACGATATGCGATGAAATGCACGACCGAAGCGTGAGGGTGCGTCCGGGTCGCGTCATCGCCGTGCCGGCGTCAAGATCGACTTCGATATCGCCGAATTCCAGAAACACGCGATCCAGCGGATAGACTGCCTTGTAGACGGCCTCCTTGACGGCAAACAGCAGCTTCGCCTTGACGAGATCATCCCCGATCCTGCGTCGCTCGCTTTGCGTGGCGACCAGCGCCAGCATGCCGGAGGGCAACGCACCAGCCCGCTCCACGTCGATGCCAACGCTCGCGAAATCGCGCCGCAAGCCAACGGCCGCAACCGCGATCTCATCGTCGTGCGCCAGCGAGCCGACCACGCCCACCGGCCAGACCGGCGCGCCGCCGGCGCCCTTCGGCACTTGCGCCTCCGGGTATCCAAGCTGCGCAAGCAGGCTGCGCGCCACCATGCGGGCCGCACCGCTCGCGCGCCCCACATTCGCGATGGAGGATGAGATCGAAGCTGCCTCTGCGTCGCGAAGTGCGCCCTCGTCGCCCGGCGAAATCACGCGATGTCCAATGAGCAGTCCGGGCACCGCGACCGCATCGAGCGCCTGTTCCAACGACGGCTCGTTCGCAGCACTGCTCACAAGGTCAGTTCCGCTTCGATCTCGCCGTCTTCGTCCCGGCCGACTTCGACGAAGCCGAAGCTTGCGTAGAATTGCTTTGCGACCGCGTTCTCCGGCATGTAGCCGATCGACACCTTCTTCACTCCGGGCGTGGCTTTGATCTCGTCGAGCGCCCGCGCGAGCGCCGCGCGGCCGTAGCCCTTCCCCTGGTGCTTCACGTCGATCATAAAACGGTAGATCGAGGCTTCGCGGATTTTCTCCTTCGTCTCCCACACGTCATACATCAGGAAGCCGACAAGCTCCTTGCCGGCGTAGACCGCGCGCGGGTGGGCGTTCGGATCGAACTTGGACTGCGCAATCGAATAGAGATTGCTGGCGACAAGATCCTTCTGCTCGGGCGCAAGCTTGAGCCGCACGACCGCCCGCCAGTTGCGGACGGTCACGTTCTCAAGTCTGACCTCGTCGGACATCGCCTGCGCCGCGTGACGCGGCCCCGCGGCCTACTCTGCCGCGATGCGGTATTCGCACGCGTCCGCGGCCTCGCCCGCTGAACGGCGCACCAGCTTCGCCGGATTGCCACGCCAGCCGGTATGCGAGTCGAGTACCTCGCCTTTCATCAGGAACGAGTCGGTATCGAGCACCACGTGATCGCCCATCGTGACGCCGTAGTGCACGAAGGCGCCAGGACCGATCGAGCAGCCGTTGCCGATGCGAATGTGATCCGACTTGAACACGCCCTCTTCCAGCGAGTGGGCTTGCAGCACGCAGCCCTCGTTGATGTTGGCGTAGTCGCCGACCTGGGTCAGCGTGCGCTCGGTGATCGAGCGGCCGCAGTCGAACACCTTGGCGCCGACCTTCATGCCCATCGCGCGGAACATCATGGTGTGGAACGGCGTGCCGGAGAACAGACGCGTGATCGGGGACTCCGACAGCTTCCAGTGCCGCTCGTGGAACCAGAAGTACGGGTCGTAGATCGACGCAATCTTCGGCTCGAGCCGCTTGAAGGCAAGGCTGGTGCGCTCGAGCAGCACGAACGTCACGATCGAGGCGCCAGCGATCGCCACGGTCGCGGCGAACAACGCGAGCACGCCGAAGCGGTTGTAGTAGGCGAGCGCGGCCATCCAGAGCACCAGCGCCGCGAAGAACGACATCCAGCGAGCGGCAAGGAAGATCAGCGCGGTCACGAAGTTGTAGCGATTCTTCTGGCGCAGCCGGGCGCGGCGCGTCTCCTCGTCGAACGAGGCGTTCATGTCGCGGTCGCGGTCGACCATGCGCGGGATTTCGAATGCGGGCGAGCCGAGCAGGCCGGTGTTCTCGCGCACCTCGCCGTCGATCGGGATCATGGTCTTGGTGCCGAGCAGCACGTTCGCGCCGGTCTTGCCGTTCGGCGGATAGAAGATGTCGTTCCCGAGGTAGTTGTTCTCGCCGATCTTCGCCTCGGCGAGCTGGAACGAAGTCGCCGACATGTGCGTGTTGATCATCGACAGCCCGTCCGAGACCATCGTGCCGGAGCCGATGTTGCACAGGAACGGATTGTCATGGCGCTGGTTGGTGCCCATGTTCGAGCCGGTCTGCTCGACCTTGTTCAGGTTCCAGCCGACCTTGCTCATCCAAGTCGTGATGAACGTCGAGTCGCCGAACAGCACGCAGAAGAATTCCGAGTTGCTGGTGCGCAGGATGATGCTCTGCATCAGGTAGTGGAAGCCGAACGCCGGATAGGTGACGCCGGGCTTGAGGAACAGCATGCAGAGACGCGGGATAACGTAGATCGACACAAGCCCCGCGACGAGCGAGCCGAAGAACAGCGCGGCGGAGGCGCCGAGCAACGACAGCGCCGATACGCCGACGCCAATGCCGGCCGCGGTCGCGTACTGATCCCAGAAGGAATAGGCGACGATCGGGAGCGGCACCGCGACGAGGACCAGCGCGGCAAGCTCGAGCGCGGTGAACGCGGCGCTGCGCAGCGTGCTGATCTCGCGGCTCTCGATCGGGCAGTAGTCCGACGTGGTCTCGACCGCGGGCGAGCCGTGATAGTGCTTGCCGTCCGACACGTGCTGGCCGCTCTGCAGCGACGAGGCGTGGCCGAGCTGCGTGTCGTTACCCATCGTCGTGTTGATATCGATGACGCTCGCTTCGCCCACGAAGGCGTTCGCGCCGATCTTGACCGGGCCGATGTGAATGAAGTTCGACTGCGCACGGTAGCCGAGGACAATCGTGTCCTTGCGCAGGATGGTGTTGTCGCCGATCGACAAGAGGTCGGCGCAGACCGGCCCGTAGCGGCAGCTCAGCACCGCGCCCTTGCCGATCTTCGCGCCCATCAGGCGCAAATAGGCGTTGTAGATGGGCGTGCCGGTGAAGGCCATCACCGGCGAGGTCCGCATTATGGTCTTGACGACCCAGAAGCGGAAATAGGCAAAGCTCCAGATCGGGATCGTGCCTTCCTCGAACTGGCCAATCAGCAGCCACTTGGCGACGATCGAGATGCCGGTGAGCGCGACGAACGAAACCGCCGCGAAGATTACCGCGCGAATGTAAAGCTCGACCGCGCCCGATGCCGCGACGGTCCATTCGTAGCCGGTGTCGAGCACCCACAATCCGAACAGCGCATAGGCGGCGTAGAACGCGGCCTGCATGGCGCCGCAGGTGTAGTAGGCGAGGTTGGACGGAACGTGGAACGGCTCTGGCTTGGTGGCGACGAAGCCGTCGATGACCTTGTCGAGGTGGTCGGCAAGCCGCGCGATGGTCGGATTGGTGTAGATGTCGCGCATCGACACGTTCGCCATGCGCGGATTCTTGCGGATGGTTGCGCAGACGCGCGCCATCAGCAGCGAGTTGGCGCCCAGATCGTCGAAGAAGTGGTGCTCGGTCGAAACGCGGTCGACGCGCAGCACCTCGCACAGCGCCGAATGCAGGATGCGCTCGTTCTCGGTCTTCGGCGCGACGTAGCCGGTGGTCGCCGAGGAGAAGCGCGCGAGCTGCGGCTTCGGCAGCCGCTTGTGATCGGCCTTGTTGGAGAGCGTCATCGGGATCGCCGGCAGATCTTCGAGGAAGGCTGGAACCATGTAGGGCGGCAGTTTGGAGCGGAGCGCCTGCGAAATTTCATCGCGCGGCAGCTCTGCGCCCTGCTTGAACGCGTAATAGGCGACGAGTTCGACCACATCCGGCTCCGGCTCGAACGTGGTGACCGCCGCCTGCGCGATCTGCGGCAGGTCGAGCAGCACCGCCTCGATCTCGTTGAGCTCGATGCGATAGCCGCGGATCTTCACCTGGGTGTCGATGCGTCCGCGGTATTCGATCTCGCCGTTCTCGTCGATGCGGCCGAGGTCGCCGGTGCGGTAGATGCGGCCGGACGGATTGTTCTGGATGTTGAGGAAATCGCGGATGAACTTCTTCATCGTGAGTTCGTCGCGATTCATGTAGCCGAGCGCGAGGCCGACGCCAGCGATGCCGATCTCGCCGAGTTCGCCGTTCTCCACCGTCTTGTCCTCGTTCGGGTCGAGGATGACGATCGTGTAAGTCGAGAGCGGCACGCCGATGGTGATCGGCTTGTCGGGACGCAGCTCGGTCAGCGTCGCAGTGACGGTCGCTTCGGTCGGGCCGTACGAATTGAGGATGCGGCGGTTCGGGCGATACCAGCGCGCCACGAGGTTCTGCGGGCAGGCTTCGCCGCCGACCAGCAACAGCCGCAGCTTCGGCAGATCCTGCTCGATGGTCGCGAGCAAGGTCGGGCAGCACGCCATCACGGTGACTTCGCGCTCGCGCAGAAAGTCCGCAAGCTCATCGCCCATCAGGGGCAGTCCCGGGCGCGCGGGAACCAGCGTCGCGCCCGCGACCAGCGGCACCCAGATCTCCTCGATCGAGAAATCGAAGGCGATGGTCATGCCCTGGTAGATGCGGTCACCCGGCTGATAGCCGTAAAGCTCGGCCGCAACGCGCACAAAGTTGCAGATGCTGGGGTGCGCGATCGCAACGCCCTTCGGGTTTCCGGTCGTCCCCGAGGTGTAGATGATGTAGCAGATCGGATCGTGGCTGCGCGGCACGCCGGTTAGGCGGCTCGCGTCCTTCTTGTCGATCGCGCGCTTGGCACTGTCGAGAAAGACCTTCTTCACCTCGAGCGGCGCAAGCCGCTCCGCGAAGGACGACATCGAGACGATCGTGGTGATCTCGGCATCGGCGAGGATAAAGCGCAGACGCTCGATCGGGAACGCGGCATCGAGCGGAACGTAGGCGGCGTGCACCTTCATCACCGCGAGCATCGCGATGTAGGTCTCGGCGCACTTCTCGAATAGAAGCCCGACGCGGTCGCCCGGCTGCACGCCCTGCTCGATCAGATAGCGCGCAACCTGGTTGGCACGGCAGTCGAGTTCGCGATAGCTGAGCGTGCCTGCCTCGGTGACGACGGCGTCGTTCTCCGAGAAGCGGATGCAGGCCTCTTCGAGGACGTGATTGAGGCGCTCGCCTACCTTCCAACGCACTGCGTTGTTGGTGTGCTCGCGGATGACCTGTTGCGGACGGCCGAAGCGGCGGCGTACGGGCTCGATGGCGTCGCGCAGATCGGGCCGCAGCTGCGCGGGCGATCGCAGCTCAACGACGGGCGCGCTCACCGGACGGTGGGCACTCAGATTGCGGATGTCGGAAGGCTGGTCCATCGGCGCGCTTGCTTTTTCTCCGTTCGGCCAAAGAGAGCTTCAGGCAGCAGAATCTCGGCTGCGCTCCGCCCCCCTTTCCCGTCCACAGAAGTAGGGCTTGAGGGATGAACCTGCGGTGAACCTGTCCAAAATATAATAAGAAAATCTGTAACTTAACGGCCGTTCAGCTTTTCATGAATGGGCATTCAGACGACGCGTTCCAGCTTGCGTAATATGCCGGATGCGCGAGGTCGATGACCGTTTTTTTGGCCCAAGTAGAGGTCTTGCGTCCGACTTTCGCACCAAGAAATTACCCAACTCTCGCCTTCAAATCGCACAACGCAACACCTATCGGCCCGGACTTCGATGGGACTAACGGGGAGTATCTAAATGGTGTTGCGCGTGTGCGCCGTGATCTGCGGCGCTGCAATTCTTTTGGTCTATTCATCTTCTGCAATGGCCAAGCCGGGGAATGTTCACTCTGGCTCTTCGAGCGCTGCGGGTCGTCACGATGGTGTGCGACGCGACGCAAACGCTGCATCGGCCAGAGCCTCCATTGGCAGTTCCATCGTTGGCACAGCTTCGATGTACAATCCCTTTCAGCCCGGATATGATGAAGGCGGCATAGAAACCGCATCCGGCGAGCTATACGACCGGATGGCGTGGACCGCCGCGATTCAAACTGACTTGCGCGAGACGTTTGGTGGCATCCGCTACGGCAAAGACTATCGGCCCACCTACGCCCTTGTTGAAGTCGCCGAGAAGCGCGCCATCATCAAAATCAACGATGTCGGGCCGCTCAAACCCGGTCGCGTCATCGACTTCAATGAACAGACGATGCGCTATTTCGATCCATCCCTGCAACGCGGAATCATTCACAGTGTGAAGGTTACGCCGTTGCCCGACGACGGTTGGGCAACCGGCCCGATCAACGGTTGAAGGCAAAACTCTCGGTGATGCGCCGTATCAAGACTAGTGACCAACGCTCGTTACGATGGATTTCGAAAACTATCGATAAACGAGAATGGCAGGGCTGCTGATAAAGATTGAACCCTATGACACCAAGGGGTGCCAAACCACCGCAGCAATGAAGGGCGCCGAGACGCGCAGAGCCGAGTTGATCGACATGATCGATCTTCGGACGGTAGGTGCGAGTGGCTTGTGAGAACCGGAGATGCAGCTAAATTTTGTTACGGTTGACGTCTTCACCGATCAGCAATTTGGCGGCAATCCCCTAGCCGTTGTGCTCAATGGTCACGGGCTGACGACGGAGCAGATGCAATCCATTGCTGCTGAATTTAACCTTGCGGAAACAACATTCGTTCTTCCGCCAAAAGGCCCGCATACCGCTGAGGTTCGGATTTTCACCCCACGCGCCGAGTTGCCTTTTGCGGGTCACCCTAATATCGGAACAGCTTTTGTTTTGGCGACGCTCGGCACTTCCTATGGGAGCGTTATTAGCGATCCACTTGTATTCGAGGAAAAGGCTGGTCTGGTTAAGTTGGACTTGATTAGGAATGGGACATTAATCATTGGCGCTCGTCTTGCGGCGCCACAGCCTCTCGTGCGCAGCGAAGATATCGCCTTGGATGTGGTCGCGACGGCATGTTCGATTGGCGTCAGCGATATTGAGACAGCCAATCACCCTCCCTGCATTTGCTCAAGCGGCGTTCCAGTTGTGCTCGCGGAATTGAAGACGCGTTCGGCTTTAAGGGATGCACGGGCGCAGTCAGAGATATTCTCTAAACACCTTGGAGCGAACCGAGCGACGGGCATCCTTCTTTACACGCACGGCAAAGGAGATGATGTCGACATACAGGCTCGTATGTTTGCGCCGCTCTATGGCGTCCCAGAAGACCCAGCAACAGGCAGCGCCAATGTAACTCTTGTCGGACTTCTGGCCAGCTTGCGCGGCGACCGTGATCTGACGCTGCAATTGCGCATCGCGCAAGGCGCAGACATGGGCCGCTCCAGTTTGCTCGAAGCTACCGCCGAGAAGCGAAATGGTCAGATTACCAGGATGTGGATCGGTGGGAAATGTGTTCCGATGATGCGGGGTAGTCTCGAACTATGATGATGGCCGCAGCGCTTCACGTGGATCGCAAAGATGCAACCGCGCAAATATTAACAATCGGGGGGTGCCACCTATGACAAAACCTGAGCCTCATAAGCCCTAGGTCAGAGAGGAAAGAACCGAGTGCGTAGTAAAAAATTTGTCTTTCAAGACGATCTGCCAAAAGCCTAGGCAGAACCTGCTGACCAAGAAACCGTACTCACGCAGCATCGTCGGCCGTGGTGCTCTGTTGCTCCTGGGCGGCGAGTGCATCAAGGTCGACGAGCCGTGGATCGTCGGCATGAGGCGGTGCTTGAAACTGCCCACTACCATGAACCTTCATCAGGGTCTGCACACGTCGGGCGTTTAGATAGTCCACATGCTGATGCCGCAGGGCGACCAGCAGCAACGTTTTTGGTAGCTCGACTCGCGCATAGGCCGGCACCCTGCACACCTCACCATTGTCCCGCCAAAGCAGCGGATTGAGCGTATAGACCAGTTGGTGTTCATTCTCTGACGGGCGCGGTGGCTCTGGCTCGGACACAATGTTCGTATTACCGGCGCGCGTGCGCACCGCAGTGGATCGTAGTCCTGCGCAAACCAACTGAGCCGCCAAGAAAACCTCGCGACGCACCGCATCCACGTTAGCTGCAAAGTGGGTTGCCTCCAACATTGACACTGTGCTTTGTGTGACAGCTGCCACCAGTGCTGTGGCGCTGGCATCAAATCCCGGCACGGCTCGCTCGATTGCCGCGACCATCTTCTCAAGTTCATCGGCCATCATGTCGCGGTCGCGCTGCGCCTTGGCGTCCGCCAGTTCGCGTTCGATCGTGATGGTCTGCTCGTCGAGTTGCGCCATTGCCGCACTTAGAATCTTGGCGCGGTCTTCGGCGGCACGCATGTCGGTCTCTGCTCGATCAAGCTGGGCGTCGGCTGCACCGGCAATCGCCAGCCGTTCAGCCGCATCACGTCTTTCCCCAAGTGTTGCTTCGGCGGCGTTCAGCCGTTCGGCAAGGTTCTCCCGCGCCGCCTGCTTTTCCTTCAGCGCACTCTCGAAGCGTTCGACTGGGCCAAGCGTTCTCTTGCTGAAAAATGCCATTGCTATTGCCTCGCGAATCAGGTCCCGACGAACGATCGTACTGGGAAGGTGTCATTCGAATCGACAGGAAGTATTTGCCGCAATGGTATTGAATTGCCCCCTCAGTTATTTGCTCTCGGGCCACCACTTAGATTTTCCAGCCTTAAGCGTTTTGGATCGCCGCACAGCCATCGACTCCGTGTTGGTAAAGGACCACGAGGCTCACGCTTAAGCACGTCATCGCCGCCATTATGGGTGTTGCGCTTTGCAACACCCGGAGGCGCAGGCCCGCTGGAGGATGCTGACGCTGCGATTAAGAGACGCGACGGGCGCCTAGCGAAGTCCGCTTTCGCCATTCGCTTTGCACATTTGGATTTGAAACTTAAGACGACCAACACCAATTATGGCGCATGCGTGAAGAATTTGACCCAACCGATTATTCGGTCGTCGTGAAGTTGCGAGGGAACCCGCCTAGGGCATGGAAGTGGGAGATTTACCGCGCGGGTCGGTTGGGACCGTTGGAAAGTTCGCCAATCTTTTTTGAAAGCATGGCAGTGGCGGCCAAGGAAGGGAAAAAGGCCCTCGCCCGATTGTTGGCGAAAGCGAACCACGTGGCGTAACGCCATGCAATCTGCTGGCGGCGCGTGCCGAACGAGCGCATATTTGCGCCCATGGCTAACCTCAGAATTACGTGCACCTGCGGCGCGATTTACGAGGTAATCGAAAGCAAAGGTTCCTCAAAAGACCAGCTCCCTTCAAAGTGTGTCCTCTGCGACAGGGAAGTGTTCCCGCCGGATAGAGAAACTGTTGGTCAATTACACCTCGTCTGGCGTCCTGACGACGATCGAGAGTGATCCTAGACGTCGGACATCGACGCCAAAGGCCGATTGCATTAGGTTTCCGTCGAAAAGTGATCATCAGGGCAACGCTCAGCGACCAGTCATGCGGTACCCGATCTCAGCGGCGATTGGAGCTGGAGCCGCGGCCGTCCTGCTTCTCGTTGCTATCTCTACAGCCGCGGTAAGGTGCACTACGAAGCTGGCAGAGCCGATCGCGCGCACACGATTGCCGAGATGCTACCCGTCGCCCTTGCTCGGGTCGAAGCCATTCACGGACGTCGCTTCGCTCGCCCTATTACTGTGGGAGTGTACGTCTCGCCGGAAGCCTTCGCTGCTGCAAATGGAACAGGACTGTCGGGCGCAGTTGGCCTGACGTTTTTTGGGCCGTGTAATTCTGTCGCCCACTTTGTTTTCCGCTCATCGCCAACGTTTGCCCGCAATCCTTACGCACGAGCTATCTCACGCGCATCTTCGAAACTGGATTTCCGAACTGGATTACATCCGCCTGCCGCATTGGTTCAGAGAGGGACTGACCGTAATGGTGTTCGGGGGCGGCCGTGCAGAGGGCGTCTCGGAGAAAGGGGCCACCGCAAGAAGTTGAGAGCGGCGGCCCCGGCTCCGACTCTGGGCTGGGGGGCTGTGGGTCGGGAGCCACCGCAGACCAACACCACAAATGTGACTTTTCCGTTGATGTCTTGTTCCTGAGTCGGAAATCGCACCGACCAAATAGCCCCGGAAGAGCGATACTCTTAAAACTAGGAACAGTCGATCTTACCCTCACCCCCGACTGTTCCGCTCTGTTCGCGGGCCCAATTGCCCTGTACCCCCGTGGTCGCGGACAGTGAAAGAGCCGCGTACACCGCGCGGCTCTTTCATTTCAGCGAATGGACCTGCATCTCACAGAATTTCAGTGACCGGCGCGCTCGTGCGGCCCATTCCGATCGAACTCGTTGGCCCACATGGGCGGTAACGCAACCAAATTAGTTTCCCGCGACCGCCGTCACAATTCTGGTCAGGATGTCCATCATCGTCCGATCAACTCGGTGAGGCGCTACGACGGCCAAACCGATGAACACCGCAACCACACTTGAGACGAACCAATACAAAACCACTTCTGATTTCGCGATCATGTCACCCCCCACACATTACGGGCACTACGTACGTACGCTCTATGGAGGGTAACGTAATCAAGATGCCGCTCTGTCGTAATTAAACTATGACATCCGGTGACGGAATTGGTGACGACTATGGTGAACTTACAACAGGAAACCGCATGAGTGACACAGCGCGAGTTAAATGCCTTTGTCGTAGTTCCATTCAGCGTAAGCGCGGCCCGTGCGCTGCTGCTTGGCTGATAATCAAAATCCGAAAACGCCAGCAGCTACACGGGCGTTGGACGGAACTTTCTAACTGACCGCGCACATTGCGACGCGGCTGTACGGAAGATTTTAAAAAGCAGTGGTTGATTGGAATTTAGTTTCCGCGTTCACCACTGAATCGCAGGATAGTGAACAATTGTTAATTTGTGCGGAAACGAGTGTGCTGTAAAAATCGGGGCCGCTCCCGTCCCCAAAGAGAGCGCGGCCCCGATCTCATCCGTCCCCACTGTCGCCGAAGGTCGGGGCCGCCATTCCTGAAATGAATTGTGACATTCACTGGGCGCGAATAATCGCAACCTGAAATTATGGCTTGTTCGAGTCGTATCAAGAAATGGGCTTAACAGGTGGAGTAACGGCACAACCCGTTATGAAAGATGTTTATCGAATTGTTGTGCGGGGAAACGGCTATACCGGGCAGGCGACCGTGCAAGATTCCCTGACCGACCGCACGCGATTAGCGGTGTGATGTCGACTTTTGGCCCTTAGCGGACATTCCCGAAACGCCTCCGAATGTCCGCTTTCGGGGGTAAAGCGGACACCATCGATCGACGGCCAGAATGTCCGCTTATGCCCTTGGCGGGCATTCCAAAATTGTCGATCCATGTCCGCTTTCGAGGTAAAGTTCTTGCCGAGGCACTTCCACACATGACCCAAAAGCGGACATGCGGTCTCGCGCTCTGGGTTTCCGTTTTCGGGGATAAA
>DASXST010000135.1:0-4289 GCA_036505835.1 Pseudolabrys sp.
AGCCGTGAGAGAGTCATATACTAGAAAGAGCCCTGCCTGTTCCTGGTAATTCGCTAGAACACCAGCTTGGCACGTCGATGCCGCAAGGGGGCCATCCACCCCATCATTCGATCACCTCGTCGGCGCGGGCGAGCAGGGTCGGCGGCACGTCGAGGCCGAGCGCCTTCGCGGTTCTAAGGTTGATTACTAGCTCATACTTGGTCGGCGCCTGCACCGGCAGGTCGGCGGCTTTCTCACCCCTGAGTATGCGGTCAACGTAGCTGGCGGCGCGCTGTCCGCCTTAACCAGCAGCAGACATTCCATGCCGATTTCGTCGCTACCATATACGTATTCAGGCCGTCAGCGTGCCGAGCAAGGTCTTGGCCTCCTTCAGATCGAGCGTGTCGAAGCCTTCAGTAAACCAATTATGGACCGGAGTGAGAAGATCGAGGGCCTCGTTCCGCTTTCCCTGATCGCGCAGAAGACGTGCCATGCTTAGCGCAGCGCGAAGTTCCCACGATTTTGCTTGCTGTGCGCGCGCGATTGCCAGGGCGTGCTGGAAATACGCCTCCGCTTTCGTTACAGACTTGGGCGACTTCAGCGCGATTTCCCCGGCCATCCGATAAACCTCGGCCTCGTACCATCTTTCCTTTGTGGCTTCCATCGTTGTCATCGCTTCGCCAATGCAACGCCGCGCGTCATTTATCTGTCCAACTTCGGCATAGGCCATCGCCAAATAAGACAAATACAATGGTACCCACACTCTAGCTCCCGTCGCCTGCCATGCCGTGGCCCCAGAGGTGATCATTTGGACCGCACCGGGCGCTTCGCCAATTAAAGCCAGCACGCAGCCTTTTTGAATCACTCCTTCCGCTTTCCGCTGCGAGGCGCCTTTTTCGTCGGCCAAAGCGATAAGCTCATCGATCCGTTCGCTTGCCGCGCCGCAGCTCCTACAGAAAATGCGGGTGAAGTTCGTGATCGCCAGCGCAAACATCAAGGTGGCAGCCTGGCCAATCTCGCGCGCTACGTTGAGCGCGTGGTCTGCGTCAGCGAGGGCCGCGTCAGGATATCCAAGGAACCAGAGGCTCAATGACCGAAAGGACAAGGCCGACACCCCAGCATCCTGACCAAATCGCGTCACCAGCGGGCGATGCCTGGCAGGATCGTAAAGTGCGATCGCCTGATCATGGTGTGCTCGGGCTTCCGCAATATCTCCTGTGGCCGTCAGACTAGTTCCCATCAGGCGATGCCCAATCATGCGCGGCACTGTCGCCCCTTGCTTCTCGGCAAGCTCCAGAAACCGCGTCGCAAGCTCACGCATCACGTCACCGTTGAAGGCAATGAAGTTGGCGACCCAGGAGCCATAGAGGACCGAGAACAGGAGCAGTGGATCCTCGGAAGGCTCTCCGAGCGTTTCAGCTCTCTCGATCAGGCAGCGGGCCCGTTCGATCGCTGACTTGGTTTCCGGGGCGGCATAGCCTTTGACATGGAAGAGAGGGTTTATCAGCGCGACCTGAAGCCGGATCTCTTCGCGACGCAGCTCGGCAGTGGAGGGCAAAGTAGCAATCTGGCCGAGAGCGCGGCTGAGTTGCTCAACGGCTTCAACCAGCGCCGAGCGCGCGAGCGACCGTTGACCCGCTTTGCCCCATAAGCCCGCAGCTTTCTCGATCAGGCCGGCCTCGGCGCAGTGATGCGCCAGCAGCTCCGGATGGCTTTCGGCAATCTCCGCAAATTGGCTCTCCAGGGCTTCCGCGACGCGGGCATGAAGCGCGCGTCGCTGCTCCCGCAACAGCGTGCCATAGGCCGCGTCTTGCACGAGCGCATGCTTGAACAGGTAGGTCGCATGCGGCGGCATGCCCTGCCGGAAAAGCAAGCCAGCGGAAATGAGACGGTCAAGCGCCGATTCCAGCTCCCCGTCCGGCTTGCGTACGACCGCAGCCAGCAGGGCATGCGAGAATTCGCGCCCAATCGCAGCCCCAATCTGCGCTAGCTCCTTGGCCGGGCCAAGGCGGTCGAGCCGCGCCATCAGCGACGCATGCAAGCTTGCAGGGACGGCCAGGGCCGGGGACGGAACTGCCGCAACTATCTGCTCAGCCGCGCCCTCGCTCTCCGCCTCTAGCACCGCCTTGGTCATCTCCTCCACGAACAAAGGAATACCGTCGGTGCGCTCGATGATGTCCTGCCGAATATTCGCTGGCAGGAGAGTGTCGCCAACGACGCGGCCGATCATGGCCTCGATGTCGTGCGGACCCAACCGATTGATGGTGAGGACGGTCACGTGGGGGCTACCGATCCAGGGTGGATTGAATTCCGGCCGGAACGTCAAGATCAGCAGCACGCGCACGGTCCGAATCTGGTCCACAGCCCGATCGAGCGCTTCCAGGCTCGTCGGGTCGATCCATTGCACATCCTCGAAGATCATCAGTACCGGACTCGCTCGCGTTAGGGTCTCTATTTGCGTAGTGAGCGCTTCCAGCGTTCGTTGCCGACGTTGCTGCGGCGTCAGCTCGATCGTTGGGTAGCGGCCATCGTTCGCGAGCGATAGCATCTCAACAAAGAGTGCCGCGTCCAGGGCTGACGTCGAAGTCTGCGCGAGCAGTGCGTCGAGCTTGTCGAGTCTCGTTTGCGGCGAGTCGTCGTGCGTCAGCCCGGCAGCACGTTCCATCTGGCCGATGATGGGATAGAGCGCGCTGTCTCTCTGCTGCGGAGAACAGAAATAGCGCAGGCGGGTGTGCGGCTCCGCGGCAACACTTTCCAGCAGCGCGGCGGTGAGTCGTGATTTGCCGATGCCTGCCTCGCCGGAGAGGAGCACCACCTGGCCTTCGCCGTTTTTTGCTCTTTCCCAGCGCCGCCGCAGCAATTCGAATTCTTCCTCCCGACCGACAAGGGGAGTCATGCCATTCGCGTGCAGTGCCTCGAAGCGGCTTGCTACGGAGCTCGCCCGTAGAGCCGCCCAAGCCCGCACTGCCTGGCCGACCCCCTGGAGTTCGTTTCTGGGGCCGAGGTCCTTCAGCTCGAAAAGATTGCCAAGAAGCCTGCGTGTGCTGTCGCAGATGACGACTGTGTTCGGTTCGGCAATCCGCTGTAGGCGCGCCGCGAGGTTCGGGGTCTTGCCTACGATGCTGCGCTCCTGCGTGTCTCCCGAGCCAATGAGGTCGCCGACGACGACCACCCCGGTCGCAATTCCTACACGGGTCCGCAGCACCGCGCGCGTCTTGAGCGCGCTAACCGCTGCGATCGTTTCCAGGCCAGCCTGTACGGCTCGCTCGGCATCGTCCTCATGCGCGAAGGGATAGCCAAAATACACGAGGACACCATCGCCCATGTATCTCGCCACGAATCCATCAAACCTGTGCACAGTTTCGGTGACGCATTTCTGATACGCAAAAATGATCTCGCGCAGGTCTTCCGGGTCCATGTGGGCGGAGAGTGCCGTCGAGCCAACCAGGTCGGAGAACATCACCGTGACTTGGCGCCGCTCGGCAGCGTCCGGCGGCAGCGGTGCGGCAGGCGATGCAACGCCGACCGCGGGTGTGCCCTTCTCGATGGTTTCGAGATTGGCGATCGCGCGCAATAACTTGCGGCGATGCCCGAGCGACGAAATACCGATCTTTTCGAGGTCTTGATCGGTCAAGTCAGGGAGTAGAGTGAAATCGATGTCGTTCTCAACAAAGCGCTGGGCGTACTCGGACAAACCGAGTTTTTCCAGCCAGTCCGCGATCTGCTGCACCACGACCCTTCCGGCCGATTTACCGCGCCCTAAGCGGGCTCAGTAAGAGCATGCCCATTGCAATGAAGCGAGATTACCACGCTTTTGATCGCGCGGTCTTCGGGATCGGGACCTGCAAGTCTAATGGCGGCGACGAGCCGGCGTGGGGTTTATTTCAGGCCGCAATCCTCAAGGATCGCCGCGAGCGTCGCGCGTCCACTGTCCGTGAGCGTCGTAGACCCGCTCATAAACCCGATAACTCGCTTCTTCGTAAGGCGTGAGTCGCGCAATCAAAAAGACGCGCGGTATAGCCTTTAGCTATCGGGAAACGGATTTGCGCCGCGCAGTATCCGCCGGAGCGGCATGACTCTTGCTCGCTGAGGAGGATCGGCAGAAGGGAAAATAAAGAATGCCATCCGCGCGGGAATTTTTTGGTCCGCTGTTCAGTCTCTGCTGCGTCCAATTGGACGCAGGTGATGTCGTAATTATCGGCACGTTGCCTAATCCGCTGGCATGCCGACATCCATAGCCGGAAGCTATCAAGAGGTCGATGATGACCGCTCAAGCTCCCATCTCATTCTTCGACACGTCTGACACGTCC
>DASXST010000136.1:0-21716 GCA_036505835.1 Pseudolabrys sp.
GGCGGTGGCTGCGCTGGAGACGCCGCCGCGGTATCAGCCGCGCTCGGCACAAGACGACGCGTTGCGGTTCGCCCGCACTTGCTACGACCATCTCGCCGGTCACCTCGGCGTCGCCATCGCCGATGCGCTGGTGCGAAAGAATTACATCGTCCTGAATGCTGAAGGCGGTGAGCTAACGGTGGCCGGCCAACGTTTCCTCAATAGCTTCGGCAGCGCGCTTGTGCCGGCCCCTGGCAGCCGCCGTGTCTTCTGCCGGCCCTGCTTGGATTGGAGCGAGCGGCGCTACCACATCGCTGGCCATGTGGGAGCCGAAATTTGCCGGTGCTGCCTTGAGCGTGGCTGGCTCACGCGGCACCGAGGATCGCGCGCCATCCGCCTAACCCCCGCTGGCCGGCGCGGCCTGCGCGAAGTCTTTGGCGTGGATGTAGCAGACACGCGTCGGTGACCGCCGCCCGCCCCCAATGTCCGCTTTGGGTCAAAAGCAGATATTTGCAGTGCACCAACCGATGTCCGCTTTACCCCCAAGAGCGGACATGGGGCGATGCGAGCTGCATGGCTACTAAGGGGCAGAAGCGGACATTATGGAGCAGTCTCAATCGTAGTAATCGGGTGCCATCTTCAGGGTGTCGCGTTGCGCCTTGTCGTGATTAATCCACAGCTGCGCCTTCTCCTTCGCCAACAGGTCAGAAATGCGCTGCATCGAGGACAGCGTCTTCTCCTTGTCGGTGTTGCCTGAAGGCACGCCGCGATTGTCCCAGTTGCTCTTGAAGTGAACAGCGTCGCCCGAAAGCACTAGTGCGCCGTTCTTTGGCAATTTCACCAACAGCGATTGGTGGCCTGGCGTGTGCCCGGGCGTCGCGATGATTGTCACACTGCCATCCCCGAACACGTCATAGTCACCTTCGAGCTTGGTCACGGGATGTTCCGGTTTGAAACGCCCGACACCCAGCGGAGCTGGCCACTCGTACTCGGCCTTCTGCACTAGCAACATTGACTGCGGGAACAACTCGACATTGCCGATGTGGTCGGGATGCGTGTGCGACACGGCAAGATACTTAATGTCGGCGGGCTTAACCCCCAGCATCTCGAGTTGTGAGGTGAGTGTTTTCGGCCGCCGCCAATGCGTCATGCGCGGATCGGCAGGCGCCTGACCATCGGGCATGGCGGCAATGGCGTCGGTGACACCAGTGTCCCAAAGCAGCCAACCTTGCGTGTGGTGCATGAGGTAACAATTATCGACGAAATCCATCGACTTGCCGACGTTGACGCCAGGCGACGAACGAGAAATGTCACCGGCGACGCCTTCACCACAATTGAGAATGTAGAGCTTATCGATGCCGGACTTGGTTTGCGCTGAGGTTGCCACGGCGGAAATAGACAGCGCCGCCAACGTGAAAACCCAACTAGCCCATCTCTTCATAACAGTCTCCACTCACCTGACGACAGAATGCCGCGTGAGTTACAGTAGAATAGCCAGCGCTTCCCCAGCAACCATAGAAGGGCCGCGAAGCAAGAACGTCCACTTTAGATCATTAGCAATGGCCAAAGATGGCCGTCGGGTTGCAGCGTTTCAAAATATCTTGGCTTTACAGGATCGTGTAGGAACGCGATAAATAGAAATTGTGTCCATGGCCAATCGCTATGTCCGCTTTATCCCCGAAAGCGGACATCAGACCCGGCGATTGGAATGTCTGACTAAAAGTCCGAGTGCAGCCTCGCAGTGAAGATCGACACAGGCCCGCGGTCCGCATTGTAGGCAGGGTTCATGATGAACTGATAATCGAACGTGAGTGTGGTCTTCTTTAGGAGCGCGAGCGAATAATAGGTCTCCAGAATTCTCTCCCTATGATAGTTGAGCGCACCATCGCCGATCAGAATTCCAAGATCGCTCGCCGCAATAAACGCACGATGATCAGCCGACAATGCGTTGATCGCTCCGGCGAGGCCAATGCTGTCGTCCGGTCGTCCCCAACCGTTCCCTTTCAGAACGCCGCCGAACGAAGCACTCGCGTCAATATCGGTGAACGACATGATCTCGGTTTTTCCGTTGTTCCAACTTAGACGCGAGAAAAGACCAAACTCATCGGAAAGCGACTGCTCAAAATTGGCGACGGCACCATACTTGATCCGGCCTTGGCGAGTTTGGCTGATGTCGAGATTGAGAGCTGGATTGGCGAGCGTTTCCGCATAGCTGCCGGAAAATGCCGAATTGATCCAACCGATCAGGCGTAGTTTTCCAGGGTGTGACAGCAGCGAATAACGTAATTCGGTCTCCAGTAAATATTCACCGCGTCCGAAGACATCAGGATCGAAGTAGTTTGAGTTGGATACTTTCGGCATCAGCAGATAGCCGGCGCGAACAGCCCAGTCCTTTTGGTTGAGTTCCGCGAAAGCGCCCCAGCTATAGCCAGGCTGATCGGCTGGAAAATCAAACGCTCCGGCCGCCCAGATCGACCAGTTCAAAAACCCAGTGCGAGGTTCGTCCGCATAGGCATTGTTGTCGATGAAATCGGGAATAAAAACTCGCCCGATCGTAAAGCTCAAACGCGAGACGTCGACCTTGCCACCAAAATGGGTTTGATCTTGTTCTACCGTTTCCTGTTCGCCGCCGAAGCCAAGGGTCTGTCGAATGAATAGGCGCGACGTGTTGTAGTGCGGGAAAGCAAAGCCTGCTTTCTGCGCTTCGCCGTTGGAAAAGCCTCCGAGACCAAGCGTCCCGCTAAGTCCGAAGCCTTGAGCGAGCTCAGGGGCATAGAAAACTTCAGCGCCCTCCCATGGCCGCAGACCAAGAAATGCAGTGACGCTCGCGGTGTTTTTTGTCTGGGCATTGCCGGTGAGGCTGTTTTGACCTTCGTAGGGCGAGTGGAAGCTGGGATATCCCTGCTGGGTGTAGGTCGCCTGTCCGAGAATTTGCCAATCGATGGGCTTGGTTGTGGCATCATCCTTTTGTTCCGAAGCCCTGTCCGCCGGCCAGTTCAGTTTTCGATTGAGCCCCATTCGCAGCATGTTGAAGTTGGCCGTCGAGACATAGTTGGCTCCGGACGCAAATCCCACGCTGGCATTAGCAAAGCGGCCGTAAAGGTATTCGAGCCGCAGCGCCCAGTTTGGATCAAACGCATACTCAACGCCGGCACCCGCAACGCCGCCAAACCGACTTCGCAGAACTTTCTCTTCTCCTCCGAATGGCACATCATTGAGAAACCGTCCGCCCATCAGGCCGATGCCGCCCGTGCCATAAAAGAGCCAGGGACCGAAGGCGTAACCGATGCGGCCGCGTGCCGTGGCCACGTAGTCAAATAGCTCTGTCACCTGGTTCTGGGCGGTTGCCAGCTCTGCAAGCACTGAATTCGACGCAATGTAATTCGGAAACGAAGCGTCAACTTCCCATCCAAGCAAAACATGCGAAGGTAGCAAATAGTTATACCCGAGTTCACGCCTCCGATGGGGCCACCGAATGTGTTGCTGGTGGAGGCTGAGGTCGCGTCCAACAGCGTCGCGCTTGCTTTGCCAACACCCAAGCCAACATGGCCGCCGAAAAAAAGGCCTTCCCAGTTGTTGTAGCCAGGCTTGGTGGCCGCGGCGGTGGCTTTGCGGGGCAGCGAGTCGGATTGTTCCTGCGCGGCAACGCAGATTGGGACCATGATGCATAATGCAATCAATGGGACACACCGCATACCGAAAGTTTCCGCAACTTTATCGACTGTATGGACATGCCCACGCGCTCGGCGGATCGTCCACCTCGAAACGCACTCAGGGCAAGCTGGCGATGTCAGGCGGAGGGCGGAGCTCGCGAACGAAAATTAACGCGTGGCGAGCGTGTCGGTACAGTTTCGGCAAGAGACGCCTGTGCGACGAAATGGAATGCAAATCGAGTCGGCAATGCTGGCGGAATTGCAAGTTGCGCAGCCCCTGCAAGGCTTAGCGTAGCGCAAATATCGCAGACGTATCCGGCCGGTTCGTCCGAGCCTCCGTCAAAGCGGGTACGGCCACTGTCCCAGATCGATTGCGCTGGACTGGACTGCGCTCTGATGTGCTCTAAATGGACATGCTTGAAAGGTGCGACGAATTGGATCAGCAGCGCGAATAGCGTTGCAGCAACGCAGATCTTCTTTCGTATCAAAAACCAGCCCATAACAAAAAATCACATTTTGTGATTTGCTGACATGCCCTGACGGCAGCCCAAAAAGTTACAGTGTTGCATTTCTGATTGTCGAGTCCAGAGACGCATGGACGACTGTTTACGCCCAGAAGAATTGAGACTGTCGCATCACTGCAATACCGGGCCTGGCATGTCCGCTTTGGGTCATAAGCGGACATTTGCACCGCAACAGGCAATGTGCGCTTTACACCCAAAAGCGGACATGTGCGGTGCAACTAGGGATGTCTGCTATGGGCCAATAGCGGACATGGGCGCGTTAGGGCTTCCTCGCCCAAACGCTGACGTGTCCTAAATTGAAATAGCCTACGACGCCGTCGGCTGGCGCATCGGCGATCATTCTTTCCTCCAGCGTATCGATATCGATTTCAGTTTCTGTGGCTGCTCCACTCGCCACAATAGCGGGAATCTGGGATCGGACTACGGAAGCGAGCGTGCTAAAGCGCGCACCATCCGGCCCCTCTTGAATGGGAACCAGCATGTCGATTTCGGTGGAGGGAACCAGACCGGCTCTGCGCATCAATCCAAATAATCGCATACCATTCGTGAATGAACGCCTGCGTGTTTGAATCCGGCGCGGAACCATCGAGCAGCCTTAGCAGCTAAACAATCGAGCGGCTCGATGAATACCGGGCTCTCATAGTCGGTGATCGACTCTTGGAGCGCAATTATGCCGCCCGATTTAAGATTTCGAAGAGCGTGCCGTATCGCATCGAGTGGATTTGCTGCATACATGAGAACGAGTCGTCCAACGATTGCGTCTACAGCCGGTGTGAGTTCGATTTCCCGAAAATCGCCTGCCATAAAGTGAACGTTTGTGAGGCCGCGGGTCTTAGCGCGTTGCTCGGCGTATTCGACTTGGGCGGGATCGCGGTCAATACCGGTGACAGCGCCCGTTGGCCCCGCGACATCGCCCGATCCTGAGCCGATGTCGAGAACGCGCATCCCAGCCGTGATGCCGGCTCTCTCAAACAGCCGCCGTGTCAACGGGGCCACCAATTCGCCTTGAGCGATAAGCCTTTTCCGTTCGTCGTCCGAGCTCTGAAATGGATAGACTTCTTTCATTCGCGCGTCTCATTGCACCCACGGTGCTCAAAGAGACGGCATCATAGTCACTTAAACTAACACCCTGTAAGGGGTAGGAGGTGCGCTAGCGAATGTCTGCTTTGGATCAAAACCAGACATTCGCACCGCAAAAGATCATGTCCGCTTTACCCCTGAAAGCGGACATATGCGGTGCAACTAGGGATGTCCGCTTTGGACCAAAAGCGGACATCACGTGCCGTTGCGCCGTTCAGCTATCTCCGAAACTGTCTCCTTCGCTTCGCAATTGGCGCATTCGTACTGAAATTCAAACAGTCCGTTACCGGAATGGACTAATCGTTTCGGTCGCATAGGCAAGTCACAGGCCGAGCAAAGCGGGCTTTTAATAAAGCCGCGCACTTCTTTGATGAAATCTGAAAGCCGCGCTTGATACTCGTAAGATGCAGCCAGCGCGAGTCATCGCGCTTCACTATCCAGCCAAAATTGCCGGTCCAGAGAATTACGTATTTGAGCGGCACGCTCTTCAGCCTGCAGTGCCTGCTCATAGCAATCTTTTACATTCTGGTTGGCAGCCTTCAGCACGGCCCTATCAATTGGTTGGGCTAGGAAGCCGACATCAGCGCCAGCATGAGCAACCGTGCGGGGCTGCGCTCTCCCGCTTCCGCTGCGTCAAGAAGGCGCGTGGCGAGCATCGTCTTGCTCGATTGCGCCTGCTGTTCAGGAGACAACGAGGTCCACACCAAGTCGAGTGCGACTTGCATGTTTTTCACGGTCTCGGGGCTGAAGTGTCTACCTTCAGCAGCCATTAACGTCCCCAAGGAACCATCTGTGTCTGATCTTGCCAGAAGGGCCGCTCCGCGTCTGTCCGATGGCCGACTAACGGGGCGGGCTTTTTAACCCTCTGGAAAGCCGACAATAGCGGACGAACGACGTCCGCTTTACCCCCCCGAAAGCGGACATTTGCAGTGCAACTAGGTATGTCCGCTTTGGGCCAATAGCGGACATTCATGTCACTCATTCGATCACTTCGTCTGCATGGGCGAGAAGTGCGGGCGGCACGGTGAGGCCGAGCGCCATGGCGGCTTTAAGATTGATCACCAGCTCGTATGAACCCGCAGTCCTGCTTTTCCTGCTTTGATATGATCAGATCGTCGCGGACATAACCATACAGCATCCAATTCGCACCGTTCCATTGGTGGACTTTTTCTGCCTTCGTGCCAGTGCCAGTCTGGTGCCAAAATTGGCTGTCATTTCGAGCCATTGGTGCCGCCGGGCTGACGAGCATTTTATAGAAGTTGCATTCCAGCAGCTCCGCTTTTTGCTCCGTAATGTTTCGCGCGAGTGGAATTACATGCCTCCAGCGGCGAAACACTAAGCTGCGCCGCTCGCGGCCAATCCCGAGGGTAATGACAACACAGCAATGATTGTCTGGGATCAAGGTTTGGAGGTGGCGAACAGCATCGTCACAAGAAGGATCCCGCTGCTCCCACATTGCGAGCCACGTCCGAACTACTTCCGGCTCAAGCGGCTGCTCACTCGCCATTCTGCCTCCTTCGGTCCGAGCTATTGGCGAGCCATTTTCCCGTCAGCAACCAAGAACGTAAAAATGCTGCGCAGCGCTCGCAAGGCTGCGCGAAGCGATCGATATGTCCGAGATGGGTCATCACCAAGTTATGTCCGCTTTGGGTCATAAGCGGACATTTGCACTGCAATAGGCCATGTCCGCTTTACCTCCGAAAGCGGACATAGGTGTGAACCACGCTGCGGAGTTTAAGGGATTGTTAGGAGTTGCTACCCGAAGCTGATCAGCGCGCCGGTCTCCGGGCCACTCAGAGAGGACGCACCGATGATGCCGCTTATGTTTGAACTGATAACTATGTTGGCGGTACTCACGCTAGGCTTTGTACTCGGCCGCATCTGGGAGATTCGGCAGCAGATGATTAAAAAGCGGAAACACGAAGAAGCCGACTTCCGGCGGATACCGACCGCGCACATTACGGCGGAACAAAACTTTTAGCGCAGCCCGCGCAAGTTTGGCTCGGTGATCCGCCACCGGGCCAATCTGAATTGGCGCAGCGAAGTCACGGCGCGGACCAAATGTCCGCTAATCGGACACCAAGTCTTAAATCAAATGCAACATCGACATTGCCATGCCTATGGCAAACAAGATGATGCCAATAGCCAAGGCAATCAGCTAGCGGCGGATTTGTGGGTCCATGTTTGCCTGACTGAAAATGGCCCGCCACGCTGAAGGACGTTACGGGCCGTTATTGCTGTGTCGCTCAGTAATAGCGCAGGTAAACGCCACCACTCCATCGCGCACATCTGCGGACTTGGCGTTTGGTGGTTCTGGCCACGCAGACACCACCAACTCGTGTCCTGCCCGCTCCGCATGCGGCCGCGATCTGCGTGATCATGCCGTCGGGCTCGTGAACCGGCGCAACTGGCATTGCCTGTGCTGACGTTGTGACGGCTAAGACAAATGCAGCAAGGGCGATTAATCTCATCATGAGTTTCTCCCATTCTTCCTGAAGCACGCATAGTCATGGTTTCTGGCTGACCACGGTTGACCCATATCAAAATGCTTCAGGATTTTGGAACTGCAAAGAAAACACGTGTCCGCTTGGGTCATAGCCCGCGAAAGAATCGGTTGCGTGTTTTCTTACGCACGCCGTCTTTGGTTTTGCCGATACTCGACAGGCGCAATCCTATCGCAGCAAATAAATGACTACGGCCACGCCTTGAAAAATGCCAGCGACACAGCTAACCGCAAACGGGGCGGGCACGATGTTGGACCTTGGCCCAATGAGGTGGGTTGACGCAGCGTGAAAAGGCCCGCAACGCTGAAGGTCGTTAGGGGCCGAAGGTTCTTCCCCCAATGCCTCCAACTCACCGCGAGTACTTCGGCCTCAATTTTTCAGAGTCCGCTTTGCTTTTCTATCGCATGCTCTTCCAGGGGTCGGGTTTTTCGCTCGATGGGGGTATGCTTTTTAAAGCGTCTTCATATGCCTTCTCATCCACTTTCTTTTTCGCCGGATTTTGTGTCTGTTGAGTGTCCCGATGTTTTTTTTCCCTTCTCACTGCCAACCATTTGCGCACTAGCAGCTAAAGTCAGTAACACCATAGCGACTGCCGCTACCAATCCGCTCCATCTTGAAACCGCTCGATACCTGGAGAAAAGATTGCCGGACCTCATCAATAGAACCTCTCCCTGCAGATTCAGGATTTGCGATTGAAGCTGTTAGATCCACTCGCCTTAGTGATGTCGATTGCCTGCCTCGCTTTCCAAATTGCCCATATTTTTTCGAAAAGGTAAGGAAGCCCTACAACGAAGCCTATTAACAAGAATAGCATTGTTAGCTTTAGGTACATTTCTCTCTCGGCTTTTCGGCCCGAACAATCCAATTTTCGCAGGTTAATGCTGCTATGGTGTGGAAACGAAGCTGTGCATCCGGAACCTGCGTTAACAACGCATAATTTTTTCCAAAACGCCCATCCCGCCCACAAAGCAGAATTTAGTTTGTGTCATGTCCGCTTTGGGTCAAAAGCAGACATTTGCGATGTTTGAGTGATGGCTGCTTTACCCCCGAAGGGAACATTTAAATGCGCGATTGGCATGCCTGGTAAGGCCAGAAGCGCACTCATGCACCGCCGCAAACGACACTATTATTCAATAGCCATGCCGGGGAAGCCGGGCGCTACGCGGTAAGCCCGGATTAAATAACAGGGGGACGTCCTATGTTGACGGGAGCCGCTACGGTGTTCACTGTGCGTGACATGCCCAAGAGTGTCGAGCATTACTGCAGCGCACTTGGTTTCGTTGTCACTTTTCAATACGGTAACCCGATTTTCTATACGTGTTTATGCCGTGATGAAGTCGCTCTACACTTGCTTTCTGCTCAACAAACCAAGCGGCTCCCCGGCAACGGCGCTGTATGCGTCTTTGTGAAAGATATGGAATCCCTTCACGCCGAACTCACCGCGCGCGGAGCAAAAATAGTCAAGCCACCACAAAACTACGATTATGGCATGCGCGACTTTGATGTCATCGGTCCCGATGGCAACCAGATTACATTCGGTATGGGATCATCAGGCCCAAGGGATTGATGTGCGCTTTAACCCCCCAAAGCGGATATTGATCGACAATTTGCTCCCTGCTGTGAGGCTGCAAGGTTGGCTAAGCGTCTAGCCTCGCACATAGGACAATGTCATGGACCTCGGACTTGCTGGCAGGCACTGTTTCGTCACCGGCGCGAGCGCCGGCATTGGGCGCGGTACGGCACTCGCGCTCGCGGCGGAAGGCGCACTCCTATCGATCGCAGGACGTGATGAGGGTGCCCTCTTGGCGACTCGCGACAAGATTGTCGCGCAAGGCGCGTCCGTGCTCCGCATCATTACCTGTGACCTGTCGCAGCTTGCCGGCATCGACGCCGCGGCTGCGGCGATCGCGCAGGCTGAACGCCCGTCGAAGTGCTGATCAACAATGCCGGCGGCGGGCGCCCCTACAACCTCGATGCGCCGCTGGACGCTGAAGCCTGGGACGAGGCGATCGGCCTCAACTTCACCGCAGCACGCCGCCTCGCCGAGAGCGCGTTGCCTGCCATGCGGCGAGCGCGTTGGGGGAGGATCATCACGATCACCGGCTCGCTTGCGCTAAAGGGATGAACGCCGCGACGCCGGCGAAGGCTGCGATCACCAGTTGGTCGCGAGCGTTGTCTATACAAGTCGCGGCCGATGGCATCACGGTCAACTGCGTCGCGCCCGGACTCATCAACTCGGCCCAGACGCTCAATCGTCTGTTTCCGACTGAGGAGATCCGCCGCCGCGGGATCGAGCTCAATGTGCCGGCAGGGCGCTTCGGAGAACCGGAGGAGATCGCCGCCGTGATCACGTTCCTCGCTTCAGCGCCGGCGAGCTACGTCACCGGCACGATGACCCCGGTCGATGGTGGATTTCTGCGGCTCGATTTGAAATAGGCTGTGCCGGGCGAAGCTGACCATATGCCGACCTCGCACCTTTTTGGAATCGGCGCTAACTAAACCATGATTACGGTAGAGGCCCCGATGTCCGCTTTGGGTCAGAAGCAGACATTTCGCGCAGCGACAGCGATGTCCGCTTTACTCCCGAAAGCGGACATGTGCGGCGCACCTAGAAATGTTTGCTTTGGGCCAATAGCGGACATTCACTCGATCACCTCATCTGCCCGACCGATAATTGGCGTTGGGATGTTAAGCCCGAGTGCCTTTGCAGTCTTGAGATTGATGATCAATTCAACCTTGCTAGATTGTTGGATTGGTAGCTCGGCGGGCTTTTCACCCTTGAGAACACGGCCGGTATAGATACCGACTTGACGAAATGGCTCTGTCGAACTTCCACCGTAACTCAACAGGCCCCCTGCTGCCGCGAATACACGATATTGGTAGATCGTCGGCATCGCATAGCGGATCGCCAGCGCAGCAAGCAGTTCACTTCCGACATTGAATAGCGGATCGGTACCAATTACGAGCGCGCCGCCCTCCAGTTTGCGCAATGTGGCAAAGACCGGCTCGAAGTCGCCTTCGGCACTCGCGTGAAGGAGGTGAAGTTTTATTCCCAGCCTTTCGGCGGCCGCTTGCACTTCTTTCGATAGGGTCTCGGCATTGGGACCTGTTGGATTGACAAGCAAACCAGCGATTTTCGCCGCGGGAATGACCTCATGTAGCAACTCCAACCGCTTCGCTCCCAATTCGACATTTAACAAACTTACGCCGGTTAAATTGCCCCCGGGCCGGTTGAGACTATTCACCAGTTTGTTCGCAACGGGATCACCCCCAGCCTCAAAAACAATGGGTATGGTTGTGGTGGCCGCCTTTGCGGCAAGCGCGGCGACCGTAGTGATTGCAACTATTACGTCCACCTGCCGGTGAACAAGGTCGGCTGCCAATTCTGGCAATCGGTCGTATCGACTTTCCGCCCATCGGTATTCGATCGCGATGTTCCGACCTTCAGCATAGCCGGTTTCACTCAACCCCTGCCGGATGAATGCGACCCGAGACGCATATGCATCGGCAGAGGTGCTAACGAGCAGCCCAACTACCGGAATCTTCCGCTGCTGCGCAGGCGCTGCAAACGGACAAGCTGCTGCAGCGCCAGCAATAAGCTTGATAAGCTCGCGTCGTCTCATTTTAGCGCCCCCAAAGGGCTAGGACGCGGCATCGTATCGTTTTAGACCGGCACTGGAAAAGGGTATACGCGGACAGCCGATGTCCGGTCTGTGTCAAAAGCGGACATACGCGACCGCAAAAGGTCATGTCCGCTTTACTCATCGATGTGCGGTCGCTTCACCAACCGGCTGCCGCGTTCGCGGCGAGGCAGATGCAGCGGTGCCGATCGCGCTGCCCGCCGAGGCAGCGCTGCCTGTGGATTGGCTGCTTGCCCGGCTGCAATCTGTGCCATGCGCGTGCGCGCGTTGCACGCCACCGTGCTCCGACGTATCGCATTGTTCGCATCGCGCGGCGGGCAACTGCCGATACTGCCGCTTGACGATGCCACCGTGCTCATCGCCGGCCGTCGCCCGCTTTATCCGGCGCTGAGTGCTGCGATGGGAGAGCGGGGTCAAGATCGCTGGCGCGCTGAGCGTCGAAGCAGCTGCCCGGCATCTCAACCTGCGCGACATCGACGGCATCGTCGTCGGCGATGGGTTCTCTCTGCGCGTGGTTGAGGCGTTCCTGACCGTTCTCGCTCAGCAGCCGAAATTCCCTGACATTTCGGTAGCGGTGATTGGCGAAGCGCCGCCGGAATTCGCCGAGGCGCTTCCCAACTTCGATCAGGTTGCCGCCGATCCTCGGCGTCTGGCTGAGCGCATGGTGCCGCTCGCGCGCTTGCGAGGCGCGGCTGAAGCGAATGCTTAGGTCGCTCGATACCGAAGGCATGTTTGATCCAAAGAGCGCATTGCTGACCCGCGATTGCTTCTGGCACGACCTGAATAAGGTGATTGTGGAGGCCTGTGATCGGAGATTGCCGCTATCGGTTGCTCGTTTTTCGTTCAATTCAGCTGTCGAACGTGCAAGCTTCGACGCCGCGCGATTGATGGCCCGCCTCATTCGAAACATTGATTTCGCAACTCGCGAGGAAGACGGAGCAATCCTGGTTGCTTTCACGCAGACCGATCTGCGCAGCACGCACGTGATCGCTCGTCGTCTGGCCGGCATTCTCAAGAGTGCCATGCTGACGCAGCGGCAAGCCATCGAGGCGAATGTCACTTTGGCGACGCTCAAGGCGGGCGATACTCTCAACTCCCTGATGATGCGCCTGGGCGGCCGGCCCCATGGTTGCGGCCGAATAGGCCACGGCATAGGCTGCTCCCAAAAGGAGCTCGTCATGGCCAGTCAGCCCGTTCGCATTGATGTCGTCTCTGATGTGGTCTGTCCGTGGTGCTTCATAGGCAAACGGCGACTGGAAAAGGCGATTGCACTTCATCCGGAAGTACCAGTCGAAGTCCATTGGCGTCCCTACTTCCTCAATGACTGGATTCCGCGCGAGGGTATTTCACGCGAGCAATACCTGACGACCAAGTTCGGCTCGCCGGAGCGCTACAAGGGGATCGCGCAACGCGTCGCCGCGGCCGCCTCGGCCGAGGGACTGACTTACGCGATGGATAAGATCAGCCGTCAGCCGAACACCCTCGACGCACATCGCCTGATCCGCTGGGCCGAACGAGCCGGCAAGGCGACCGCAATGAAGCAGAGGCTTATGGACCTTTACTTCACCGAGGGCGCCGATCTTACCAATCATGCCGTGCTGGTTCAGGCGGCTGCGGATATCGGCCTTGACGGCGACAATGTCAGGCAAGCGCTTGCCAGCGACCAGGACGTCGCGGAAATTGAACGCGAGGCCCTTTCCGCCAGGGAGGCCGGCATCGAGGGCGTGCCTTGCTTCATATTCGGCGGCAAGTTCGCGGTTTCCGGCGCGCAGGCGCCTGAATATCTCGCCGAAACCATTACGCGAGCGGCGCAGGCTGCCGACGCCGCCGAATAATTGTCAGGCAGTCAGCTATGAAAATCACGGCAGCCGTGGTGCACGAGCGCTCGGGTCCCTTTCATGTCGAAGAACTTGACCTCTGCGATCCCCGAAGCGACGAGTTGTTGGTGCAAGTCGTGGCGAGCGGCATGTGTGCAACAGACCTGCACGGACGGGACGCCTATTACCCCACGAAATTTCCCAAAGTTTTTGGTCATGAGGGTGCTGGCATTGTCCGAGTGGTCGGCAACGCCGTGACTAGCTTCGAGCCAGGCGATCATGTCGTAATGGCCTATCCCTGGTGCGGCGAGTGTCCGAATTGCAAGGCGCATCGCCAAAGTTATTGCCTGCACGCATTCGATCTGAAAATGAACGGCACGCGAGCCGACGGTTCAACGCTGCACTCCAAAAATGGCGCGCCGGTCTACAGCGCTTTTTTTCAGCAGTCGTCGTTCGGCAATTTCACCATCGCAAACGAGCGGTTTGCAGTGAAAGTGCGCAGCGACGCGCCGATCGAACAAGTCTGCGCCCTCGCCTGCGGCGGACAGACCGGAGCGGGTGCGGTGCTCAACGTGATGAAACCAAAAAGCGGGGAAAGCTTCGTCGTTTTCGGCGTTGGCGCTGTCGGGCTGTCGGGCCTGATGGCGGCCAAAATTGCCGGCTGCGACCCCATTATTGCGGTCGATGTGTACGAACACCGCCTGACGCTGGCTCGCGAACTCGGCGCAATGCAGACCATCAACCACAAAGAATGCAACGATGTGGTGCCGCAAATCAGGACGATGACCGGCAACGGGGCGCGGTTTTCGCTGGAGACGTCGGCGCTTCCTGAGATATTCCGCGAGGCAGTCGATTGCCTGATGGCCGGTGGAGTGTGCGTGCTGCTCGGAAGCGCGCGCAAGGGCACGGAAGTGTCGTTTGAAATGCCTGTTCTTCAGAACGGTCGCACTGTCCGCGGCGTGATTCAGGGCGACAGCGTGCCCAAAGAATTCATCCCGATGCTGGTGGATCACATCATGGCGGGCCATTTTCCGGTCGAGAAGATGATCACCTTCTACCCGCTTTCGGACATCAACCGCGCCGCGACGGAATCGGCCGCCGGCAAGACGATCAAGCCGGTCTTGCGCATGCCGCATTAGGCAGCTCCAAGAATCCGTTCATTCCCGCGCAAGCGGGAATCCAGAACAATTCAGCATCTCGCGTCTACGCATCATGAGATCGGTAGCCGCTTTCGCGGGGACGAACGGAGCATTGGAGCTACGCAGCCTTTGCCTGTTCCGCAATCAACGCCAGCCTCCGCAATACGGCGGCGGTTCCTGCCAGACGATCCTGTGGCCGCGGCCAATCCTCGAAGAAGACCAGCTGCTGGCCTTTGGCCGTCTTCGGATCATTACGCATGCGAACTGCCGATCCCTGCTCGCGGATGAACGCAATCAATCCATCCGGGTTTACGAAAATATTATCGCGGAATGCAAGCACGAGCCCTTTGGGTCCCGCCTCGACCTTCTCGACATTCGCGCGCCGACATAAGGCCTTGATCGCCACCACCTGCAGGAGATGCTCGACCTCCTCCGGGATCTTGCCGAAACGGTCAACCAGTTCAGCGGCAAATCCGTCAATCTCATGCTCGTCCTCGATCTCGGCGAGACGTCGATAGAGCGCGAGGCGCACTGACAGATCGGCGACATAGTCATCAGAAATAAGCAGTGCCGTGCCGATGGTGATTTGCGGCGACCAACGATCAGCAACCAGCGCCGTAATGCCGGCCTTCAGACTCATTACTGCCTCTTCGAGCATTTGCTGATACAGCTCGAAACCGACTTCCTTGATGTGGCCGGACTGCTCCTCGCCGAGGAGGTTGCCGGCGCCGCGGATGTCCAGATCGTGGGATGCGAGCTGGAAGCCGGCACCCAGGGTGTCGAGCGATTGCAGCACCTTGAGCCGCCGCTCCGCCTGCGGCGTGATCGGTTTGTCCGTCGGGAGCGTCAACAGTGCGTAGGCGCGCAGCTTGGCGCGCCCCACCCGGCCGCGAAGCTGATAGAGCTGCGCGAGGCCGAACCGGTCGGCGCGGTGAACGATCAGCGTATTCGCGGTCGGTATGTCGAGGCCGGATTCGATAATTGTCGTCGATAAAAGAACGTCGAATTTGCCGTCGTAAAAAGCGGACATGATGTCATCGAGCACTGTGCCCGGCATTTGCCCGTGCGCAACCGCCACACGCACCTCCGGGATATTTTTGTCGAAGAAATCCTTGGCGCCGGCCAAGTCCTCGATGCGTGGGGACACGTAAAAGGCTTGACCGCCCCGATATTTCTCCCGCAGGAGCGCCTCGCGCACCGTGATCGGATCGAACGGCGAGACAAAGGTACGAACCGCCAGCCGATCGACGGGCGGCGATGCAATGATCGAAAGGTCGCGCACGCCGGTGAGAGCGAGTTGCAGCGTACGCGGGATCGGCGTCGCAGTGAGCGTGAGCACGTGCACTTCCGAGCGCAACGCCTTGAGCTTCTCCTTGTGCGCTACGCCAAAATGCTGCTCTTCGTCGATGACGAGCAAAGCCAGGTCCTTGAATTTGATGTTTTTGCCGAGCAGTGCGTGGGTACCGATAACGATATCCACGCTGCCGTCAGCCAGGCCCGACCTGGCCTTGTTCAGCTCAAGGGTGGGGACCAGTCTCGAGGCCTGAGCAATGTTGACGGGAAAGCCACGGAAACGCTCGGAAAACGTCTTGAAATGCTGGCGGGCCAGCAAGGTGGTCGGGACCACGATCGCGACTTGTTTGCCGCTGATCGCCGCAACGAATGCCGCTCGTAAGGCCACTTCCGTCTTGCCGAAGCCGACATCGCCGCAAATAAGCCGGTCCATCGGGCGTCCGGAAGCCAGATCCTTGATGGTGGCGTCAATTGCCGCGAGCTGGTCGTCGGTTTCCTCATATGGAAAGCCGGCACAGAACTCGTCATAGGCGCCCGGCCCGACCGTCAGACCCGGCGCCTCGCCCAGTTGCCGTTCAGCCGCGATCTTGATCAATTCGCCGGCGATCTCGCGAATGCGGCTTTTCATGCGCGCTTTGCGGGCCTGCCAATTGCCCCCGCCCAGCCGGTCGAGATCGACCGCCGTTTCCTCCGAGCCGTATCGCGACAGCAGATCGACGTTTTCGACAGGCAGATAAAGCTTGGCGCCCTCGGCGTAGTGAATGTCCAGGCAATCGTGCGGCGCTCCCGCGGCCTCGATCGGCTGCAACCCCTGGAAGCGTCCGATGCCGTGATCGACGTGCACGACCAGATCGCCGGGCGCGAGACTGGTCGCCTCGGCAATGAAATTCTCCGCCCTGCGAGCCGCGCGGCGTGGGCGAACCAGCCGATCGCCCAATATGTCCTGCTCGCTAATGATCGCAGCGCCTTCGGTCTCGAATCCGGATTCGATGCCGAGTACCGCGAGGGCAACCGTCGACTTGGGCAGGGTCAGCGCCTGCGGCCAACTGCCGACCGACGTGAGATTATGGAGCTTGTGATCCGCGAGCACATGACTCATGCGATCACGCGCACCATCGCTCCACAATGCAACGGCCACCCGTTTGCCTGTTGCCTGCAAGGCGAGCACGTGAGCGCCAACCGCCTCGAAGACGTTGGCACCGGGTTCGGCTCGCTCGGCAGCAAAATTGCGCCCGGTGCGTGCTCCAATATCGACGGCACCCGCGTGGGGCACGGCGAACGGCGTTAGCCGGGCAAGCGCCGACGCCTCAAGCCGTTCTTTCCATTCGCTCTCGCCGAGATACAGCCGATCGGGCGGCAGCGGCTTGTAGATAGGGGCTGCGCCCTCCTTCAGCGCATCGCGGCGGGCGTCATAGTAGTCGGTAATCTGCGCAAATCGCTCATGCGCGGCATCTTCTGCGAGATGTTCCAAAGCCAGCGCAGTACCTGGAAGGTAGTCGAAGATCGTTTCCAGTCGGTCATGGAACAGCGGCAGCCAATGCTCCATGCCAGGATAGCGGCGTCCCTCACTCACCGATTCGTAAAGCTGGTCGTCGGGACCCGCCGCGCCAAACTGCGCGACATATCCCGTGCGGAAGCGACGGATGGTTTCGGTAACGAGCTGAAATTCCGCGACCGGCACCAGATCGAGCCCGCGCAGCTGCTCTGCGCTTCGCTGGGTCTCCGCATCAAAGGCGCGGATGGTTTCGATTGCATCGCCGAAGAAATCGAGCCGCACCGGCATATCCATGCCGGGCGGATACAGATCGAGAATGCCTCCCCGCACCGCGTAGTCCCCCGGCTCGCGCACGGTGGACGCTCGAACGAAACCGTTAAGCTCCAGCCAGTCGATAACTCCCTGCATGCCGATGACATTGCCGGGCGCAACCGACAAGGCATGCGTCGGTACAAAGGCGCGCGTTGGCACGCGCTGCAGCGCGCCATTGACGGTGGTCAGCAGAACCGACGGCTTATCGCGGCCTTTCACGCGGGTGAGCCGAGACAGCACAGTCATCCGCTGCGCCACCACCGCGGCATTGGGAGAAACCCGGTCGTAAGGCAGGCAATCCCAGGCCGGAAATTCCATCACCTGGATGTCGGGACCAAAAAACGCCAACGCGCGTGACAGCGCACCCATCCGCTGGCCATCGCGGCAAGCCACGGCAAGCGATATCGGTGGAGCGCCCTTGCTTGCTGCGACCGCACGCGCAAGATCAGCCAGCATCAATCCTTCGGCGCCGTCGGCGACCTGCGCTAAAGTCAGCGGCTTGCCGCGTTTGAGTAACTCGGCAGGTGATTGTCCGGTCTTGTTCACACTGCGTCCTTGTCGTGAAAGCTTCGCAGCCGATGGAACAACGCGGTGTCAAAATCCCTCGGCACTGGCTCCATTCCGGTAACCCAGGCGAAGATCTGTTGATCCGGAACGACGAGCCAACGCTCGACCTCGTCGAGTTCACTATCGGTCAATGAGGCCAATTGCGTGTCGGCGAAACGGCCGAGAACCAAGTCCATTTCTCGGATGCCGCGGTGCCGGCATCGGAACAGGAGACGGCGCCGCCGGGCATCGAGTCCATCACTCCATAAATTCGTTCTGGTATTCAACCCTGTCTCCAACGCCAAAAACCCGGACGGGGCCGGGCGAGGATTTATATAGAGGGCGGCTGGGGAATTGTCAGCTAAGGCAGCCCTCGTCCTGAGGAGGCCGTGAAGCGGCCGTCTCGAAGATGAGGGCGGTATATAGTCGCCTCACCCTTCGAGACGCGCCTCGGGCGCTCCTCAAGGTCAGGTTCATAACGAGATTGCCTACGAGATCAAATGCGGCCGCCAGCGCTAAATCCGTTGTTTGCCTCCCTCACCAGCCTGCCTGGGGTCGGACCAAAATTGGATAGGCTCTACGTGCGGCTGCTTGATCGAGAAGGGCCGCGCATAGTCGATCTGCTCTTTCACTTGCCGTCGGGCGTGATCGATCGTCGCGCGCGGCCCAAACTGCGCGACGCGCTGCCGGGCCAGGTGGTAACCGTTGCGGTAACGGTCGACAAGCACCGGCCCTCCCCGCCGCATCACTCGCGAGCGCCCTATCGAATTTACACGCACGATGATACCGGCGATCTCATCCTCACCTACTTCAATGCACGCAAGGACTACCTGAAAAAGCTGCTGCCGGTCGGGGAGACCCGCTACGTCTCCGGGACCACCGAATTCTACGACGGCATGTTGCAGATGGTGCACCCGGACCGCGTGGTGGACGAAACCGGCTTTGCCGCATTGCCGTTGGTCGAGCCGATCTATCCGCTCACCGAGGGACTGGCGCTTGGCAATGTCCGGCGCGCAATGGATGGCGCTCTCGGAAGACTATCGGATCTGCCGGAATGGCAGAACGAAGCCTGGGTAGCGCGCGAGCGATTTCCCACATTTGCAGCCGCTTTGCGTAATCTTCACCGGCCGGCGCAGCCGCATGATATTGCGCCAGAAAATCCCGCGTGGACGCGGCTCGCCTATGATGAACTGCTTGCAGGTCAGCTCGCGCTCGCGCTCATGCGCTCGCACATGCGACAACAGGCAGGCCGCGGCTCGGCCAGCGAAGGACGCTTGCGTGCTCGAATTCTGAAGGCGCTGCCTTATGCGCTCACGCATTCGCAACAGAAAGCGGTCGACGACATCATCACGGATCTTGCCCGTCCTCAGCGAATGCTGCGGCTGCTGCAGGGCGATGTCGGGTCGGGCAAAACCGTGGTTGCCCTCGCCGCCGCGGCGGCCGTCATCGAGGCTGGCCGTCAGGCCGCATTCATGGCGCCTACGGAGATTCTCGCCCGTCAGCATCTCGCCACCGTCGCGCCGCTCGCCGAAGCCGCCGGCATTCGCGTCGCGATACTTACTGGCCGTGAACGTGGGCCGGCGCGCAAGGAGGTCCTTGATCGTCTCGCTCTCGGCGACATCGATCTTCTGCTTGGTACCCATGCGCTTTTCCAGGAGGACGTTGTTTTCCACGATCTCGCAGTAGCCATCGTCGACGAGCAACACCGCTTCGGCGTGCATCAGCGCCTTGCGCTGACCCAGAAGGGTGATGCGGTGGACGTTCTTGTCCTCACCGCTACGCCGATCCCCCGCACGCTGGTGATTACGTTTTTCGGCGACATGGACATTTCCGAACTGCGCGAAAAGCCCCCGGGACGGCAACCGATCGATACCCGCGCCATTCCGTTGTCGCGTGTTGAAGAGGTCGAGGACGCTGTCGGCCGCGTCCTGATGGACGGCAAGCGCGCTTATTGGGTCTGCCCCCTGGTCGATGAGTCAGAAAAATCCGATCTCGCCGCCGCGCAGGCCCGCTTTGAGGAGCTCCGGAAGAAATTTGGCGGCCAGGTTGATCTTGTCCACGGCCGTATGAAAGGCGACGAAAAGGATGCGGCCATGGCGCGATTTGCCGCCGGCGAGACGCGATTGCTCGTTGCCACCACGGTCATAGAGGTGGGTGTCGACGTGCCGGAGGCAACAATCATGGTCGTCGAGCACGCCGAACGTTTTGGCCTTGCGCAGTTGCATCAGCTTCGCGGGCGCATTGGCCGCGGACCCGGTGCTTCGACCTGCCTCTTGCTCTACAAGGCTCCGCTGGGAGAGACGGCGAAAGCACGGCTTGCCATTCTTCGCCAAACGGAAGACGGATTTCGCATAGCCGAAGAAGACCTTCGGCTACGTGGCGAAGGAGATGTGCTCGGCACGCGGCAAAGCGGGTTTCCCGGATTCCAGATCGCGAGGCTTGAAGTGCACGGCAAATATCTCGGCGCGGCGCGTGATGACGCGGCGCTCATTCTGTCACGCGATGCAACGCTGACGACACCTCGCGGCCAGGCCTTGCGGCAATTGCTCTATCTATTCGGAAAAGACGAAGCGATCAGGTTGATCCGCGCGGGGTGACCATTATTTTGCGCCGAGCGGGTCTGGGCCGAAGCGATTTCTGCACCACCAAACAAGCAACCAGATGTTGCCGATAATGGTGAGCGTGATCAGAAACCACCTTCCGTTCGATCGATGTCGTGAAGATGCCGCGCCGAAATGGCGAGTCCAGGCACGAGCAAAGCCAGGTTACTGATTACGCTGCCCTTATAAACGGGATGCCCGGCACCAGGCCGGGCATGACGGTTTAGCCGCGAAGAACTTTACTCTACCGCTTCCGGTTTGCGATTAAGGCGCGCCGCCTGTGCCGTTGCTGCGAGTGTGGCGAGCTTTTTCTGCGCGTCGCCATTCGGCTGGACCATGCCGGCCGAAATCAGGAGCGTCATCGCATTCTCGACCGAAATGTCGAGCTCGATAATATCCGTGCGCTTCACATAAAAGAAGAATCCGGTCGTCGGGTTCGGCGTGCAGGGCATGAACACCGAGACGTGCTCGCCTTGCGGCAATTTCCTGGCGAGATCGCCGCCCGGCGCCTGCGACAGGAACACCAGCGACCACATCCCGGGTGACGGAAACTCCACCAGGCCAACCTTGCGGAAACTTGAACCGGACTTGGAAAACAGGGACTCGAAGATTTGCTTCATCGTCTTGTAGATCGGCCGGACAATCGGCATCCGGCTCAGAAGGCTCTCGCCAAGCTCGACAAGGGTCCGGCCGACCAGGTTGGCGGTCGCAAAACCCAGCAGCGTCAGCACGACAAAAGCTATGATCAGCCCCGTGCCAGGAATTTTCCAAGGCATATAGCTCTCGGGACGATAGGCCGGCGGGATAAGGGGCCGCACGATATCGTCGACCCAAGTGACGATCGACCAGATCAGCCAGACGGTGATTGCCAAAGGTCCGGCAACCACCAATCCGGTCAGAAAATAGTTCCGGATGCGGCCCGCGAAGCCTGTGTGCGATGCGGCTACTTTCGCCACATCCGCCGCCATTGCCTCGCCCGGTTTCAAGTCGATGTCATTCATGGAACGGAGTTTATTCCACCGTGACCGATTTCGCGAGGTTACGTGGCTGATCGACGTCAGTGCCGATTGCCGCAGCGGTATGGTACGCAATCAGTTGGACCGGAATGGCGTAGACGAGCGGCGTCACCGTTG
>DASXST010000137.1:0-5013 GCA_036505835.1 Pseudolabrys sp.
GAGAATTGACTCACTCCGACTAGGCCGGAAGGTTCGGCGCATAACAGTTGGTTCCATCCAGCCCACGCGGAGTGAGTCACCCTGAGCCCTTCGACTGCGCTTCGCGAAGGGTCTTCTGGTTAAGACTATGAGTCGTCGCTGGGTCACCGAGGCAGGTCGCCTCCCCAGATCTCTCTGAGGAATCCGCTCTTGTCGAGGTTCTCGGCGAAAGTGTTGTCGATAATTTCAGCCGCCTTCTTGCGCACCGTAGTACCCTGCTCGCGGCCGACCTCGATCACTCCGGCCACAGTGCTTTCCGGTACGATCATGCGCCGGTTGACGAGCAGTTTTGCGTAGGCCTCGTAAGCGGACTGCAACGCCTCTGGGTCGTTGAGCTTGAGCGCTTTGGCTACTGCGGCTTTGCTCTTGTCGGGATTTTTCTCCACGAAGTAGATGGACTCCGCCAGGGCGGCAACCCATTTCTGGGCCAGGCCGGGGCGTTCCTTCAATAGCTTTGTATTTGTATGGATCGAACTGTAAACGGCCGGGAGACCCAAGTCGTTCAAGCGGTAGACCAAATTCAATCCATTCCTTGTGCCCCGCACGTCTAGCGGCGGGGTCACCAAGCAAGCTTCAGCCAACCCGGCAAAAACTGCGTTCAAAGGTTCAACCTGCCCGGTGCCGCCCACAGGCCGGATCTTCACATCATCTTCCGTAAAGTTGAATTTTCTTATCAACGCCCTGGCGAGCCGATAGACGAGATCGCCCGCACGGGTCACGGCGATGCTCTTACCTCTCAAATCTTCCGGCCGTTTGATATCTTTGCGGGTGAGCAGGACCCAGGGAAGACCGACAAGCGGCGCGCCGATCAGCTTGGCGTCGCTGCCTGCGGCCACACCGGGTATGGTCGCATCGGCGGCGCAATAGAGAAATTGGATTTCGTCGGAAGCCAGCGCCGCCAGCGAAACAACGCTGCCGCGAACCGAGACAAACTCAACTTTGATCCCGTATTTTTCGAACAGACCGTTATCGAGAGCCGCGTAGAGATGAATGAATCCGCCGCTCAGGGCACAGGTAGCTGCGCGCACCGTTGCCGGGGGCTCTCCGGGCTTGCCGAGGTAAGGGTTGGCTCGGGTGGGCGCGGGGCCGACGGCGGCGAATGCTATCATTAGAACGGTCACCTCGCACACCATTGGGAAAATACGGCCTCGGCGCGACATGGGCCGGTCATAGTGGAAACGCATTGTACTTGTCAAGCGCGATGGCAAGTGTTGAAAAAGAGGGGCTCAGCTGATTTTACCGCTGAAAATCGCCGCGATTTCTCCACGAGGTATTGAGACCGGGCCGAAGTCGGTGTATGACATTCGAAACCGATTTTTTTGGCAGCACTTCGATCGTGTCTGCAGTTTGGAAGAAACAGTTTTGGAGATGAATCTTGTGAAGTACGAATGGAGGCCAGGTGAGCATGGCTGCTGAGATCGAGTTTGCCGCTGTTCCTATAAGGGTCACTGTCAACGGTGTGCAGCATGAAACTGTTGTGGAGCCAAGGACGCTGCTGGTTTATTTCTTGCGGGAGCATTTAAGTCTGACGGGCGTGCACGTCGGCTGCGATACCAGCCAATGCGGCGCTTGCACGATTCAATTGAACGGCCGAGCCGTCAAATCGTGCACGATCCTGGCGGCCCAGGCAAACGGGGCGGAAATCACCACAGTCGAAGGTCTTGCGCGCGAAGGCGTGCTGCATCCGGTGCAGGAAGGGTTTCGCGAAAAACATGGCTTGCAGTGTGGCTACTGCACGCCGGGCATGATCATGACCGCAGTGAGCTTGTTAGAAACCAACCCGAATCCGACGGAAGAAGAAATCCGCCACGCGTTAGAAGGCAACCTGTGCCGCTGCACGGGCTACATCAATATCGTCGAATCGATCCGCTGGGCCGCGGAAAAGATGGGAGGCAAAAATGTTTCCCGCTAGCTTTGGCTACGTCGCGGCGCATTCGGTGGAGGAGGCGTTGCAATTATTGACCAAGCATGGCGAAGACGCCAAGTTGCTGGCCGGTGGGCACAGCTTGATCCCAGCGATGAAGCTCAGGCTGGCGTCGCCGCGCACTTTGATCGACCTCGGCACCGTGGCGGGCCTGCGCGGCGTGCGCATGGATGGCAATACGCTGGCGATCGGCGCCCTCACGGTCCACACCGACGTCGCTTCGGCGGAGTTGGTGCAGAAGCACTTGCCGGGTTTGGCGGACGCGGCATCGGTGATCGGCGATCTGCAGGTGCGCAATCGCGGCACTATCGGCGGAAGTATCGCCCACGCCGATCCGGGAGCGGATTTTCCCGTGATGCTCACCGCGCTGAACGCGTCGTTTGTGTTGCAATCGACGTCGGGCAGCCGAACGGTGGCCGCGGATGATTTCTTTATCGATTTCTATACAACCGCCATGAATGCGAATGAAGTGCTGACGGAAATCCGTGTGCCGTTGCCGACGTCCGGTAGTGGCACAGCCTATGTCAAACTACCGCATCCGGCGTCCGGCTACGTGGTCGTGAGCGCCGGCGTTCTAATCACCCGGCAGTCATCCGGCTCATGTTCTTTGGCCCGGGTCGCTCTCGGCGGATTGGGCAGCGGTCCGATAAGGGCCGTGGTTACGGAGACGGAGCTGCAAGGAAAACTGCTGGCGCCGGAAGTCATCGCCGCGGCCGCAGCCAAGGCGGCAGAAGAGACGGACCCGGAGGGAGACACTTACGCGAGCGCGGAATACAAACGCCACGTAGCGACCGTCTATGCACGGCGGGCGATCGAAGCGGCAGTGCGGCGGGCCATAGGTTAAGGTCGTGCTCGTGATGCGTGATCGTGCTCTCCTTCATCGCGGGCACGAATCATGGACGCGAACGCGATTTTTTTCTCAAGAAGAGGTTATCCCATGACGAGCGAGCATACTCCGGCTGGACTTATCGGCGCATCCATTCGGCGGGTCGAAGATCCGGTTCTGGTTGCCGGTAAAGGATGCTATGTGGACGACATCCAGCTGCCAGGGATGTTGTATCTAGCTTTTCTGCGTACGACGTATCCGCACGCAAAAATAATTTCCATTACCACGAACGCGGCCAAGGCAATGGCCGGCGTCCTAACCGTTGTCATCGGCGAGGATGTTAAACAGCTCAACATACCGGTGGCGCCGATGGTGCCGGATCAGAAGATACCGCCGCACCCATTGCTGGTCCGCGGTGCCGTGCATGAAGCCGGCGTTGCAGTCGCCGCCGTAGTGGCGCGCAGCCGCGCTCTCGCGCAGGACGCTGCCGGTGCCATCGAAGTAGAATACGAAGCGCTGCCCTCTGTAATCGACGCGGAGAAAGCTCTCGAGCCCGGCGCGCCGCTGGCGCGCGAAGAGCTGGACAGCAACATTTGCTACGTCGCGACAAAGAAAGGCGGCGACGTGGAAAAGGCCTTTGCCCAAGCGGAGCATATTTGCCGCATGCATATCGCCAGCCCGCGCCAGGTCGCGCTGGCGATCGAGCCCAGAGGTATCGTTGTAAGGCCGGAACCGACGGGTGACCTAACTGTATGGCTTTCCACTCAGGCGCCGCACCGAGTGCGCGGTGACCTCGCTACAGCCCTCGGATTTCCCGAGCATAAGATTCGTGTCATCGCGCCCGACGTCGGCGGCGGGTTCGGCAGCAAAGGGCCGCTGTATCGCGAGTATGTGCTGGCCTGTCATCTGGCGCTCAAGCTGGGGCGGCCGATCAAGTGGATCGCCACGCGCAGCGAAGATTTCGTCACTACGATTCAAGGCCGTGATCAGGCCATGACTTCGGAGCTGGCGCTCAAGAAAGATGGCACGATGCTGGGATTGAAAGTCCGAGTGGTGGCGAACCTGGGTGCCTATCTATACTCGAGCACGGCGGGCCCGCCCCAGCGCATGATGGGCATGGCGCCGGGCTCCTATCAGATACAAAACTGCCATGTCGAAGTGGTGGCGGTGTTTACCAATACCACGCCTACCGGGCCGTACCGCGGCGCCGGCAGGCCGGAGTCGGTGCTCAACATCGAGCGTCTGATCGACAAAGCGGCTAAGGAGTTGGGGCTCGACCGTTTGGCGCTACGGCGCAAGAACTTCATTCGCCCCGAGCAGTTTCCTTACAAAACTGGAGTGGGCGTTGAATACGACTCCGGCGATTACGAGAAATCTCTCTCTGCGGCAATGCGTCTCTCCGACTACGATAAACTAATTCGAGAGCGCGACGCGGCGCAGGCACGTGGTGAGTTGGTGGGGGTGGGCGTCTCGACCTTCGTGGAGCCCAGCGGTGGCGCCGGCTTTGAAAGCGGCACCGTGCGCGTGGAGCGCACCGGCGAGATCACGGTGCTTACAGGCTCCAGCAGTCATGGCCAGGGACACGAGACTTCCTATGCCCAAGTGATCGCCGACAAGATGCATGTTTCCATGGAACATGTGGTGATTCGTCATGGCGACACCATAGCGGTCCAGCAGGGCGTCGGCACCTTCGGTAGCCGAAGCATGGTGATGGGCGGTGGCTCCATGACGCTGGCCGCCGAGCGGGTGATTCAAAAAGCGCGGCGCATCGCCGCCCATTTGGTGGAAGCTGCGCCTGAAGACATGATGCAGGCCGATGGTGGATTCGCCGTCGCCGGCGTCCCGGAGAAAAAAGTCACGTGGCGCCAAATCGCCGCCGCGGCCTATGGGGGAAGAGTTCCACCCGGCATGGAGCCAGGCCTCCAGGAGACGGTTTTTTTCGATCCTCGACGCGAGGCTTGGGGCTTCGGCGCACACGTGGCCATGGTGCGTATCGATCGCGAAACCGGCAAGCCGACTATCGAGAAGCTCGTGCTGGTAGACGACTGCGGCGTAATCATCAACCCAATGATCGTCGAGGGCCAGGTGCACGGCGGGGTGGCGCAAGGGCTGGGCGAAGCGCTGCGCGAGCAAATGCTTTTCGGCGACGAGGGCCAAGTTTTGACCGGCACCTTGATGAATTACGCGGTGATGCGCGCCGGCGACATGCCGGAGCTTACTCTCG
>DASXST010000138.1:0-6455 GCA_036505835.1 Pseudolabrys sp.
GGCTGAAATTCGCCGAAGCCGGCGGCAACAAGGTGCTGTGGAGATACACCCCTCGCGATGAGATATTGCACAACCGCGATGGCGCGTGCGGCCGACAAATCCCAGTTCGATCTGAACAGCCCTGTAATCGGCCTCACGTCGGTATGGCCGTCGACGCGCAAAACCCAGGCAAGGTCGGAAGGTATTTTCTTTTCCAGCTCGACCAATGCTACGCCCACCTTATCGAGTTCAGCGAGGCCCTCGGGCTTGAGATCGGCCCGGCCGGTATCGAAGAACACTTCTGTTTGCAGGACAAAACGGTCTCCCACCACGCGGACGTCGGAACGGTCGCCGAGAATCTCCCGAAGCTTGCCGAAGAAATCCGAGCGATACCGCTTCAATTCATTGACGCGCTCGGCCAAGGCCAGATTAAGCCGCTGGCCAAGCTCGGTGATCCGGGTCTGAGACTCCTTGTCCTTCTTTTCGGCCGCGTCCAGTGTCTGCTCGAGGGCGGCTAGCTGACGGCGCAATGCTGCAATCTGCTGGTTGAGCACTTCGACTTGGGCGAGCGCCCGCGCCGAGATTTTTTTCTCGCCTTCGAGCTGACCCGCCAGCTCTGAAGCCCTGCCTTGAGCCGCTGCGGCTCCTGCACCGGCGCTGTCGGCGGCACTCCTGAGCCGATCCCGCTCGCTCTCGGCAACGGCGAGCGTCGCTCGCAACTGCGCCAGTTGATCTTGGAGCCCCGCCTTGTCGGATTTTTCAAGCCCCAGCAGCTCGGTGAGTTGTGCTATCTGAGCGTTTAAGCGATTGAGTGCGGTATCCTTCCCGGCAACTTCCTGCTGCAAATAGAACTGCACCACCACGAATACGGTAAGCAGGAAAATGATACCGAGTATCAGCGTCGACAATGCGTCGACGAAGCCCGGCCAGTAGTTCATGCCGCTCTCACCGCGGCGTGTTCGTGCTAACGCCATCGCTTCAGCTCAACTTTGCGTGCTCCCGCACCAGAACCTCCAGCAGCTTCTTGATCTCGCGTTGCTGGGCGGCTTGCGAGTCGACCCAATCACGGATCATCTGTTGTTCGGTGCGCATATGATGGACCAGGCCTTGAATGGCCTCGGCGAGATTCGCCATGGCGGCGGAGGCGGACTTACCTGCCTCAAACTGATCGACTGCGCCTCGCAACCGCTCAATTGCGGAGCGCACCTCGCCGCCGACGCCGGCGCCAAGCGCGGGCTCTGCAGCCTGATCGTAGACTGTCGTGGATAGCCAATCTTCAAGCTCCGTATAGAAGCGGTTCTGCGCCTGGCTGGATTGCAGATCGAGGAAGCCCAGCACAAGCGAGCCGGCCAGACCAAATAGCGACGACGAGAATGAAATGCCCATGCCGGAGAGCGGGGCAGCAAGGCCGTCGCGCAGCGAATCGAATATGGATCCGGTATCGCCGTTGGCCTTAAGTCCCTGGATGACCGAACCGACCGAGCTGACGGTCTCGATCAGGCCCCAGAACGTGCCAAGCAGGCCGAGGAAAACAAGCAGACCTGTCATATACCGGGATATGTCGCGGGCCTCATCAAGGCGTGTTGCGATCGAATCGAGAATGCCGCGCATCAGCTGCGAGGACATGGCCATCCGCCCGACGCGGCTTCCGAGAATTGCAGCCATCGGCGCGAGAAGAACAGGCGCTCTGTCGACCGCAAGCCCGGGATCGGCAAGGCGGAAGTTGTTCACCCAGGCAATTTCCGGATAAAGCCGCAGCACCTGACGAAATGACAGCACAATGCCAATGGCCAGAACTCCGATGATCAGTGCATTCAGGCCTGGATTCGCCATGAACGCGACTTGGATCTGCTTGTGCAGCACGAAGGTGATAAGCCCGACCAGGATGACGAAGACGAGCATCCTGAACAGGAAGATCCGGGGGGACGAGAGCTTAAGGGGGTCTAATTGTTTGGCCATTAGTTTCAGGAGCTAAGCCGAATGCAGCCTGCCGAGTACTATGACACAGACTGGTGACAGGGAAAAAGCAGTTGTGGTGGAACTACGCGTTCAGGATTAAGCCGCTGATTGAGTTGAAATTACGGAAGACTAGCTCTTGCCAGCCCCTTTAAGCACAGCGACGAGCTCCTTATGGATGACTTCATTCCCAGCAACGACGTGACCTTTCTCGAAAATATCGTCGCCGCCGTCACAATCGGAAACGAAGCCACCGGCTTCGCGTACCACGATCAATCCTGCCGCCAGGTCCCAGGGTCTGAGGTGTCGCTCCCAATAACCGTCGACTCGTCCAGCCGCGACCCAGGCCAGATCAAGCGCGGCTGCGCCGAAACGGCGCAGGCCGGCAACGTGCTCCTGCATCGTGCCCACCTCTTTCCGCGAAAGTCCGATATCCCCGTGGCCATGATGCGGTAGTCCGCAGGCAATCACTGCGTCGACAAGACGTCTTCGCGCCGCGACCCGGATGCGCTGGTCGTTGAGGAACGCGCCTTTGCCGCGCTCCGCAACAAACATTTCCTCGTTCGCAGGATTGTAGATCAGCCCGGCCACTATGGTTGCGTCCCGCTCAAGCGCGATCGAGATCGCGAACTGGGGAATGCCGTGCAGAAAATTCGTCGTGCCGTCGAGTGGATCCACAATCCAGGTGTGGGTTTTGTCAGCACCTTCGCGACGCCCGCCTTCTTCTCCGAGAAAGCCATACCCCGGCCTGGCCTTCATCAGTTCCGCATGGAGCGTTTCTTCGGCCCGATGATCCGCTGCCGAGACGAAGTTGGCGGGGCCTTTCATTGAAACCTGCAATTTTTCCAGCTCACCGAAGTCGCGTTTGAGCGCGCGGGCAGCCTTGCGCGCGGCGCCGATCATCACGTTGAGCAGTGCGGAATGCTGCATGACCCGTGCGATCTGCCTGTGATGGCAGGCGCCGTCAAGGGCGCGCCGGTGTCACCGTCGACAACCATTTTCTGGCGGCCTTGTCTGCGGCTTCGCGTACGGCGGGCGTTTGCTTGGCAGCGAATACGTCAAGATCGGGGTCGCTTGCGCCACCCGCCTTGGCAACGATGTGCCATTTAACCGCCTCGGTCGCGTCGGCGGGCATGCCGCGACCGGCCATAAGGATCCTCGCGAGTCGATTTTGCGCGACCGGGTTGCCGAGATGGGCAGCTTTCAGAAACAGTTGGGCGGAAGCAGCCTCGTCTTTGTCGACGCCGTCACCGTTGAACTGAGCAATCGCGAATTCCACCATCGCATCGACATTGCCGGCGATGGAGGCCTGCTGCATCAGCCGCATGGCCTTGCTCATATCTTTAGTTACTCCACGACCTTCCTTATACATTGTCGCGAGCGCATACTGTGCTTCGGAATTGCCGGCTTCCGCGGCGGCGGTGAACAGTTCGCCGGCGCGCTTGAAATCCTGCGGAAACTGCTGACCCTGCAGATAAAACAGGCCGAGGTCATAGGCGGCTCCGGCGTGGCCGAGCTTGGCAGCGGCCTCGAGAAGTCGCGCCGCCTCGGCTTGATTGCTCGGGCCAGCCCGCCCCTGAAAACTGAACATCGCCAGCGCGAACAACGCGTCGCGGTGACCTTTTTCGGCGGCCGCCTTGTACCATTGCGCCGCCTTCGCATCGTCACGACCGACGCCGAGGCCTTGCGCATACATCTCGCCGAGCAACACCATGGCGGCTGCATCGTTCTGTTGTGCGCGCTTGGTCGCTTCGTTGAAGGCCGTGATGTAAAGCCCGCGCTGATAGGCACCGTAGGCAATATCGATGTTGGACTGGTCAGCGCCGTTCGCAGAAGGCTGTGGCGGCGCGTTTTTGGTGGCCTGTGCGAGCGCGGTTGGCGCAATCAATGCGGTCGTCAAAAGCACGCCAAGCGTGAAGCCGCAAGAGTTTTGCCTCATGCGGCCGGCTCCGGCAGCCGCAGCGCCCGCCCGGCCTCCGCAATGATTGATGCGATCGCGTCCTCGTTCCGCCAGACAAAATCTCCGAGTGCGACGAAATCGGCGCCGGCGAGTGCGAGCGGCGCAATTTCATCGAGCGATGCCGCATATCCGACGCACGGAATTTCGAACACCTCCGCCCACCACTCGACGCGTTCTTCGATCGCGGACAAGGACGGACGTTTGCCCATCGCATCCGGCTCTCCGAACATGACGTAGTCCGCCCCTTGCTCCGCGACGACCATCGCGTCGTGCCGGCTCACGAGTCCGCCCGCGCCGGCAATGCGTTCAGGCTTGAGTTGGCCGATCGCGTCAGTGAAGGTCGCGGCCCCGGTCAGATGCGCTCCGTCGGCTCCGGCGCGTGCGACAAAGTCAAAGCGACCGTCGATCAAAAGTGCGCATCCCTTGCCTTGCACCGGGGCTGCGAGTGACTTCGCGCAATTGATCAGCGCACGCTCGTGGCCATCGCCGAGGCGCAGCAGAACTGCCGCAACGTCTCCCGCGTCGAGCGCAGAAACCAACCGAGCGGGAAACGCAAACGCGTCCGCGATTTGCGGCGTGATGAGGTAGAGTCGCGGCGCCGGACGAGGGGTTGCCTGTTTAGGTCGCGAAGCCATGATCTTCGCATGCTAACCCAATCCGGCGGAAAATTGACCCGAAGAGGGAGTTTAGTGCGGCGTTTTTGCGCGTTTGCGAACAGCCTCTCAGCGACCGCCGCACGGGTGCCGACGACGTCGTCAGGGCATTGGCACAGGACCCATGTCCTTCGGTACTTTGTAGCCCTTCTGAACTGTCGGATGCGCGGCAATGGTTTCATACCAACGCTTCACGTTGGGATATTGCTTCATGTCTATGGTTTGCCATTCGAAGCGCGAGATCCACGGCCAGATTGCAATATCGGCAATGGAATATTGATCAGCCACGAACTCGCGACCTTCCAGGCGCGTATTGAGCACCTTGTAAAGTCGATGGGCCTCTTTCAGATAGCGCTCTTCCGCATAGGGCGCTTTGCCCTTGTTGTACTTCACGAAGTGATGGACCTGGCCGAGCATGGGACCGGGTCCGCCCATTTGCCACATCAGCCATTCGATGACGCGATAGCGGCCTTCGCCTGATTTTGGCAACAGCTTGCCTGTCTTGTCTGCGAGATAGATCAGAATGGCGCCCGATTCCATAAGGGCGATGTTGGTATCGCGGTCGACGATTGCCGGGATCCGGTTGTTGGGAGCGATCTTGAGGAATTCGGGTGCGAACTGCTCATCCTTGGAAATATCGATAGGGTGCACAGTGTAGGGCAGGCCCAGCTCTTCGAGCGCGATGGAAACCTTGCGGCCGTTAGGGGTCGTCCAGGTATAGAGATCAATCACGTTTTGTATCCTTACTTTGCGAATAAATCGGGGAACGTCCGAGGCGGGAAAGCGTTGATAGGCGAGCCTTCTTACAAGAGGGGCCGACAAGGTCGACAACAAAAGCAATTGCGACTGATCCCGCACGCAACGGGATAAAAGCAAAAGGCCGCACCACCGCGGCCTTTTGCACGTCCGCCGTGCTATGCCGCTTTTTTCTCCATGTCGGATTTCCACTGGCCGAGCGCCGCGAGCCCATTCATCTTTGCGCGATGCGCAAAGGCGCGCTGCGCGGCGGCAACGTTTTCCGGCTTGCCTTTCCAGGTTGTCTGCGGCGCATGCTGAAGGGCGCGACCGTAGGAAAACGTGAGCTTCCACGGCAAATTGCCGATCTTGTTGATGGCATCGAGGTGCGCGGTCGCTTCTTCGTCGCTTTGCCCACCTGAGAGGAAAGCGATTCCGGGAACGGCAGCAGGGACGCAGTTCTTGAGCACCTTAACGGTCTTTTCGGCAACTTCCTCGACCGAGGCTTGCCTCGCGCTTTTTTTGCCCGGGATCACCATGTTCGGCTTGAGCACCATGCCTTCGAGCGCAACGCGCTGGAAGTAGAGCTCCTCGAACTGAATCTTGAGCAAAAGCTCAGTCACTTGATAGCAGCGATCAATGTCGTGATCGCCGTCCATTAAAACCTCGGGTTCGACGATCGGCACGATTTGCGCGGTCTGGCACAGCGCAGCATAGCGTGCCAGCGCATGGGTGTTGACCCGGATGCACGTGTAAGTCGGAATGCCGGCGCCGACATCAATTACCGCGCGCCATTTCGCAAAGCGCGCGCCCTGCTCGTAATATTTCGGCAACCGGTCCGCCAACTTGTCGAGACCGATCGTAACGAGTTCGCCCGGACACATTGGCAGCGGCTTGGTACCTTCATCGACCTTGATGCCGGGGATAGCGCCGGCCTTCTTGATCAGCTCGACCAGCGGCGTGCCATCTTTGGCATTCTGCCAGATCGTCTCGTCGTAGAGGATGACGCCCGAGATGTGCTTCATTCCTTCACTCGAGCGGAACAGCATCTCGCGATAGTCGCGCCGGCTGCCCTCGGTCGATTCTACGCCGATGGCATCAAAACGTTTCTTGATCGTGCCGGACGATTCGTCGGCGGCTAGGATGCCTTTTCCGGGCGCTACCATCGCTTG
>DASXST010000139.1:0-3865 GCA_036505835.1 Pseudolabrys sp.
GTTTCCGCGAATGCCTTGGGCGCGAGTCGGCAATGGCCGGTCGCGGGGCCGGAAGCGGCACCTGGGCGGTGACTTGCGGAGTGCCTTGGGGGGTGCCTTGGGTGCTAACCTGGGCGGTGACTTCGGCTGGCTTTGGCGTCCGCACCTCCCACTGACACATGCGGAAGCCCCCGCGGCGCTCAATTAGATCGAGATGGACATGGCTCTCGTGATAGCTGTCGGACCCCGGTCCGAGCACCGTCGTGAAACGACGGCAGGCGCTGTCACGTATTTCGTCACGGAATTCTTTCGCGGCCTTTACATCTGTCAGGCCCACGGTTCGTCCATCGGCGAGAGTGAACGAGCGCAGGTCGACAGCATTGGCCTTTCCGTGTTCGCTGAGCTTGCCGCCCGCCACGCGATTACGACCACGGCATTCGAAAGAATCATAGGTTTCCACGGCGCGCAAAGGTGCGCCGAGCTTCTCCGCCTGTGGTGCGGCCTCGTCGCGCAGCCAGCCGGCCACAGACTCCGCAAACCCGCAGCGCAATATCGGAGCCGGCCTGAGCTCGATGCGTGAACCGTTGCCGGCAGGTATGACTGCCTGGAGCCGCACAATATCACCACCGCCGCACGCATCAGGCCCGATCAGCCGGGGCAGCAGGTCGATAACGGCGATGGCCTGCAGGCGCTGATCACACTCCGTCGAGGCGTTCGTGACCTCGGTTGAATTGAAGTCCGGCCCGGCGGCCTCGCGGAATGTGTGCGGTTCTATCCAGACCGGCGGACGTGGCCTGGGCAGGGCCACGTCTTCTGCCACCGCCTCTCCGCCGCCGGCGCCCGCCAGACACAATAATACGAACAGCAGACGCAATAATACGAACAGCAGACGCAACGACACCAGACCCCGTCCCCGTCGCGACATTGGTTCTGACGGTAAATCCGAAATTGGTGCAGTGCCGTAGCTCATAACGCAACCGTTGCGCCCTCCGGCGCGGCCGCTAACCTTAGGCGTGACTGGCGAGGGGCGCCGGTCCCGAACCTGAATAACGGCGCACGATCCCGAAAGTTCGAACGGGACCTCATGGCCGCACTGTCATGGTCCGCCGAAAAAAGTCATCCAGATCGATCATGCGCACGCGTGGATACAGGCGATTTCACTCAGCAACGTTCGCGACCGTACAAATAAAGATGCGACTTGGGAAATTTCACGCGGGCCTCGCTTATTTGATGCAAGCTGGCGAGCCGTAAGCGAGTGACGGCCCGATCATCGTGCAATGCGAAATGTCCGCTGGTGCGTGGCGCAGCGACAAATAAGCCTCTGAACTTAAGATCGCGGTTACCGCGCTCCGAGTATTATTGCTCTTTGGACCAATTGATTGTCGGATCTCTTTGCTTGCTGATTGCAGAATTGGGTGTCATGGCGGGTCGTTAAGCGATTAAAAACAAAAACAAATCACCCTACCGCCAATGCGCGGCTTGCTTGCAATGTCGATGAGACAGATCAGCGCTGCTTGATTGCCTGTACTGGCACCATGTCGGCGGGCGCTGTCGCCTGCCTCGAGACCCCGCCGGCCCGCCTTGCCTCATTGGTCGGAGTGCGCGGTCGGCGTGCCGCACAAAACGATTTGACCGCATCAACCACAGCGGCGCTTATCAGCGCTTGATGCTCGACCGAGCCCATCCGTAGCTCCTCCTCGCGGTTGATGATCGAGCCCGCTTCGAGCAAGACTGCAGGCATGTCGGTGTCCCGGAGCACGAGCAGCTGGTCGTAGCGATAGACGCCCACTTGCGCGTCGATCAGCAGCCGTTGGCGATGGCCCATGATCCGATCCGTGTAGTGGGGCGTGTACTGCAATCCGCGCTTTCGCAACTGACTGCCGAGCATCCTGGCAAACAGCAGACTGCCGGCAAGGTCGCTGTTGTCATAGGAGATGAAAATGGAATGGCCATTGAAGCGATCGCTGAACCCGTGCTCTTCGCCCTCGAACTCCCATTTTTCCAAGAACTTGTCGGGCACGGAATCGTGATGGATTGACAAGAAAAGATCAGCTCCGAGATCATTGGCGCGCTTGATGCGCTCCATTAATCCCTTCCGTGAAGGACCGTCGGTGATCAGGAGCACGCTGCGCCGGAACCCGGCGGCAAGCAGCTGCTGCTCGATGCTCCCGGCAAGCGTCAAATTGAAAGCAAACTCCGCGCGCTTGTAGCACCCGGCGCCTGCGCCGTGTGCCCGACATCGATGACGACGCGGAATGCCGCGCGCGCACAGGCATCGGTGGGCCGGGGTTCGGCACGCGCCGTATGCGCAGCGGCACAGGCGAGCGTAGCCGCAATCCCCAGGACGCGCAGCAGCCACAGCATGATCGCGGATCCCCGATTTGTCCCCTGGCCAGTCATGCTCAAAATATGGCCCGTTCCATGGCAGGCGAAGCCATCGCCGTCAACGGCAGCTCGCGCGAATGTCCGCTTTAGCGCTGCCCCGGATGTCCTCTTTCGGCGGTAAAGCAGCAGGGTGATCGATGGCAGAAGTGTCCGCTAATGACCCAAAGCGGGAATTGGCGTTGATCAAAAATTTGTCACTGAAAGCACAATAGGCTGGATCGCAACACTACCGGCCGGTCGGCTTGAGCCTGCTCTTCGAAGAATTTGCGCGATGTTCGCTCCTCAATTATTTCGCGCAGCCGCTCGAAGACACCGCAGCGGCAATGCTTGCCATTCTCTCTACTCACTCACACGGTGAATATCGACATTGCGAGCCTGAGGCTTCTTCTGCTGTCGATGCCGCTTCTACGATTTTGGGTCGTGGCGGAGGCATGGGCACTGCCGCCAGTGCGGATTGTGAGGAAGGCGCGGGCACTGCCGCCTGTGCTCGTGAGAAAGGCGCGGACACTGCCGCTTGTGCGGGGTCGGGCAACAATCCGCGGAGGATCGTTTCGAGCGGGGCACCGATCTGCAGCGCGGACGCGGGCACTGCCGCTGGTGCGGGTTGTGGCGAAGGCACGGGCTTTGCTGCGAGTGCGCGAGAACTGAATGCCGCACTATCATTCCAGCAGCGTTCACGGCCGTACCAATAAAGATGCGCCTTGGGAAATTTGGTGCGGGCCTCGCTTTGCGTCATGCAAGCTGGCGAGCCATAAGCCAGCGACGGTCCGATCATGATGGCGACGGCCATGCATGAGCCGAAGCCACTTCGACCTTTGTCGTTCTTCGATAAAAAGGTGGGCATGTCTGCTGACCCCGCCATCGGTACGGGATGCGATACACAGCCCCTTCATGGCGAGAAAAAGACAACCTAGTCCCGTTATGCGGTTCCACTGCGTCTTTTGACACATGAAATGAGCGGCCGTACAGCCGGACGGAGAGCCTGATCGACATTGTTGTCGCGCACAGTCACGCCCACTCCCTTCAGGCGGGAGCACGGGAGTGTCTCTCAGCCAACGGCAGCCCAAGGGTAAAGCGTGACTCGGCTTCTCGCTGGTCCCGGGTACTAGCTTGAAGGAAAATGGTTATGGAGAGGCACAACCCGTTCCCGCTTTCGGCGCGGCGGGTTCATCCGCAGCATTGCAGCAGCGAGGTCGCGCGGCAGATAGGGCTTTGTGAGTTTGGCTAGGCCGATTTCGTCTCTTGGACCCATATCTGCATAACCAGTTGCAAGCAGGACGGGAATGTCTGGCCATTCCCTTCTGATGATTTTGGCGAGTTCCGTTCCGGTCATTTTCGGCATGGCCTGATCGGTAACGATAAGGTCAATGGAATCCTCGCGCCGCAGGATTTCGAGCGCTTCTTTGCCGGAATAAGCCTCAAAGACGGTATGGCCCAGATCTTCAAGCATGGCGACCGTATTCATCAAGACTAGGGCGTCGTCATCCACGGCCAGAACCGT
>DASXST010000140.1:0-5059 GCA_036505835.1 Pseudolabrys sp.
GTCGTGGCCCAATTACGGGAAGCTCTCTTGACTACGTGTGTTTCAGACGAGCAAAGTTGCATTCTCCAAAGCGCAAGGATCGACGATGCCGGTCAGGATCGTTGGAATGATCGGTGTGACGCCGCCAAGCAATGACACTACTTTGCATGTCATCGAAGGTGGCCTATCCCCGAGCTATCTCGCGCAGTTTGCACGAGCGCATGACGAAGCCGACTTCGATCTGGCACTCGTGGGACATACCTCGTCGTCGGCCGAGGGCTTCCTCGTTGCCCTTTATGCGGCCGGACACACCAACAGACTCGGCTATCTTGTGGCGCATCGGCCGGGCTTCGTTGCGCCGACATTGATGGCGCGAAAGATCGCCACCTTCGACCATCTCACCGGCGGAAGGCTCGCTGTTCATATCATCACGGGTAAGACCGACGAGGAGCAGCGGGGCGACGGCGACTTTAGTCCGAAGGCTGAGCGCTACCGCCGGGCCGCGGAGTACCTTGAATTGATGAAGCTCACTTGGTCGAGCGAGCGACCGTTTGACTTTACCGGCGAATTCTATCGAGTCAGCGGCGCTGCTTCGGATGTGCGTCCGCTTCAGCAGCCGCACCCGCTGCTGTTCTTTGGCGGCGCCTCCGAAGGCGCGCTCTCGATGGGCGCCAAACTGTGCGACGTATACGCCATTTATGCCGAGCCGCTTGCATCCACGCGCGAGCGCATCGCCCAGTTCCGCTCCCTGGCGGTAGCGTTTGGGCGGACACCAGGGTTCAACGTCTCGCTCCGCCCCATCATTGCAGCGCGCGAGGGCGAGGCATGGGACAAGGCCAACCGGATTCTGGCGGCTATGAGCGGCAAGAAGGGATGGCAACGGCAGGAGGAGGCCAAGGGTCCGGTCGACAATGCCGGACAGCGGTTGATGCGCTTCGCGCTCGAGCGCGATGTGCATGACGAACGCCTGTGGATGCCGATTGCACGTGCGACCGGCGCGCTCGGCAACACTTCATGCCTTGTCGGCACTCCCGAACAAGTCGCAGAGGCGATTCTCAAATACTACATGCTCGGCGTCGATTCGTTCCTCATTCGCGGCTTCGACCCCTTGAACGATACGATCGAGTTTGGTCGTGAGCTCATTCCGCGGATCAAGGCTGGCGCGGTCGAGATCGACCGTCGGCGAGCCGCCGAGTGACACCCTGTTGCCGTTCGTGCTGCCCGATCATGCCTCATCGTGGCCCGCAAGCGGCGCCACCGGTACAACAGAGCGGCAGACGTTGATTCAAAGCGGAACCACACTCATGCGGACGGTTCTATTGCGCGCGCTTGCCGCGCTCATCATCGGATTCCAAGCGCCACTCTGGCTCAGCATCGCCGCTAGCGCCGAAGGTTGGACGTCGAAACCGATTCGCCTCATCGTGCCGTTTCCGCCAGGGGGGACGACCGATCAAATCGCACGGCGGGTTCAACCTTTGCTCGAGGCAGACCTGAAAACGACGATCGTGATCGAGAACCGCGGCGGTGCATCGGGCGCGATTGGCACGCAAGCGGCGGCCATGTCGGAACCTAACGGCACCACATTTCTGCTGGTGTTCGATACCCACGGCGTCAATCCGAGCCTCTTGCCGAACCTGCCTTTCGACACGCTGAATGATCTGTCGCCAATCATGCTCATCGGCAAATCACCGATGGTGATCACCGCTCATCCCGCGACAGCGTACCGGCGTTTCGATGATGTGCTCGCCGCATCGAGGAAAAACCCCGGATCCGTCGCCTATGGCACAATCGGCGCGGGCAGCCTTGCACATCTCGCTATGAGCCAGATTGCAAATGAGTTCAAAGTCACGATGACGCACGTCCCCTACAAAGGCGGTGGACCGCTCACCACCGATGCGATAGCCGGGCATGTGCCTGTGGCAATCGCCTCGGTTGCGCTTCTCTCACCCCATATTCAAGCGGGCGCGCTTCGACCGGTCGCGGTGACCTCTGCCAAACGCTATGCGCAACTGCCGGGTACTCCGACGATTGCCGAGCTGGGCATCGTCGGATTCGATGCGGAGGCTTGGTGGGGCTTGCTCGCGCCGGCGAAAACTCCGAGCGACATTATCATGCGGATGAATGCCGCGATGGCTAAGGCTCTGCGCGAGCCGGCGGTCGAGCGGAGTTTGCATGATCAAGGGATCGAATATCGGTTGTCGTCTCCGAAAGAGTTCGGTGACTTTATCGAAGGCGAGATTGTACGATGGGCCAAGGTCATCAAGGACAATAAGATCGTCGCCGGCGAGTAACCCCACGGCCGCTGGCCGCAGTTATGGTCGTTTATTCTCGACCACGGTCACAAGGGAGCCGGGTAACGCGCGTTCGGCCGATGTCGTGAGCCAAAGGAGCTCTTGGAAAGACTGACAATCCGCGAAATCGTTGAGAACTGGGCGGCTGTTGCGCGATGCGCGCAGGTGGGACCGTATGGACATCCACGCGCCGCGGTGCCTCAATATGGGCGCGATATCACATGGAGGAACGATCATGAAAAAGCTCAGTATGCTTGGGATCGTCGGTGGTGCCGCGTTATTGGCTGCGGTGCCCTTCTCGCTTCAATGGTCCCAAGGGAATGTGGGCCCTGCGGTGCCACTGCTAACGTTGTCACATGCTAATGCACAGTATTATGGACCCAACCGTCGGCACGTTCGCCGGGTCTATCGTCGAGCTTCCAGACGTGCCTACGGAGGATATCCTTCCCCCTATCCTTCCTCCTACGGAGGATATCCCTCCTGCCTCGGACAATACCCTTGTTAGATTTACGGTTGGCATCACTAGACCCGCACAAACTATACCGCTTTTGCACCGGAGATCAGTGCTGTTGTTGACGCATGTCGCGGAAGGCGCCGGAATAGGCGAGCCAAGCCCAACCCCATTTTGAAAGGAAGGGCCATGGGCAAAGAATACAAACCCGGTGACGCTGTCGAGCATTCGGGCGTGTATCTTGTTTTACATGATGAGGAGCATACACAATCGCACGAGGTCACTGTCGTGTTCGGGAAAAGATTTCCGCCGTGCAATCACTGCGGGCATCATCCCCAGTTTATTGCCGTCAGGCTTGCGCAGCACATCGACCATAATGAACATTTCAAATAAGCGAGACCTCCGTTTCGCCTATTCAAGGCTCTGCCGCTTTGGGTCATTTTCGTCGGATCGACACGCTCCCGACGCTCTCGGAATGTCCGCTTCGCTCCGATCGCTTCCGAAACTCGGCACCGCAGCGAAACGACGCGCAGTGGCAGACTCGGACGTCGTAGCCTCGGTGAAATGCGGCGACATACTCGCGCGCCGGCCCTTGAAGCCCTCGCTCAAGCCGCGAGCGGGGTCGACTGCCAGGCGACGAACTTCCAGCCCTGGGGCGTCTTCGCCCAGGCGTTGAGGAACAGCAGCTTCAGGCTGCGCGGCTGGCCGCCGATCTCGGCCTCGATCGCGGCGTGCCCCGTGACGAGCGCCACGTCGCCGATCACGCGCACCTTGCGGTCTGTGCAGTTGACGCTCTTGTACTTGGTCTTGCCCGACTGCATCGCCTGCAGCCAGGTCGCCTTCGTGTCGGTCACGCCCGAAGAATGCGTATACAGCAGATCGCCGTGTAGCATCGCTTCCAGCGCCTTGAAGTCGCGCGCAATCATCGCGCCGAAGCGCTTGTCCTCGAGCGCGAGGATTTCCTTCTCGTTCATCGCCCTACCTCCTTTGTCGTTATTCCACTTTGATGTTTCCAGCCTTGATGATCGGCCACCATTTCGCGATCTCGGCTTTTTGAAGCCCGCCGAGCGCCTCCGGCGTCTGCTGGTCGCGCGGAAAAATCTCCTGCCCCAGATCAGCCAACTTTGTCCGAACCTGCGGATCGGCCAAGGCGCCCACGACCGCGGCATTGAGTTGGGCGATGATACTCTTCGACGTGCCTTTGGGCATCCAAAGCCCATGCCACAACGCGGCATGGAAGCCGGGCAACCCCGCCTCGTCCACCGTCGGGGTGTCAGGCGCAGAGAACAGTCGGGTGTTGGCGGTGACCGCATAGATCTTGATCGTACCGCCGCGCACCTGCGGTATGGAGGTGACCGGATCGGAGATCATCAGATCAATCTGGCCCGCCACCAGGTCCTGCATGGCCGGAGCGGTGCCCCGATAGGGCACGAACTGAACGCGAGTGCCTGTGGCCTCCTGAAATAAAAGCCCGCAGACATGACTGATGCTGCCCGAGCCGGCGTTCCCGACCGTCGCCGCACCCGGATTGGCCTTCAACCAGGCAATGAGACTCGTCAGGTCACCTGCCGGCATCGTCTTTTTTCCGACGATCACAAACGGAGCAATTGAAACAAGGGCAAGTGGCTCGAAATCACTCAGCAGGTCATACGGGAGGTTCGTGTAGGTCGCACCGGTGACGACGTGCGAGCCGTTTTGGCCCAGGCTGATCGTGTAACCGTCAGGGGCCGCGCGTGCGACCCGGGCGACGCCGATGGTTCCTCCTGCACCAGTCACGTTCTCCACAATGACGGTTTGACCAAGCGACGACCGCATTTGCTGGGCCAGCAGCCGCCCGATGGCATCTGTCGGCCCGCCCGCCGCGAACGGTGCGACGATCGTGATGGGGCGGGTCGGATATATTTGTGCCCTTGCGATATGCGAAACGGCTGGTATCGCGGCAGCACCCGCGACCAGATGCAAGAATGTGCGGCGGGGAAGTTTCATTTTTGAACCTCCCTCACGTCATTCGATGGAACTCGCGGCGCTTCATTCGATCACCTCGTCATGCTTCGGGGTTCGAATGACCAGGCTGGTCAATGAGCAGAACATTCGCACGCCTCAGCGCATCGAAAACCGCGCCTGCAATGATCCGGGAATCCTCGCGACTGATATGAAGCCGATCTCCTGCGGCTTGCCTTGCATGCGTGTAATGTGCCTCGAATACAGCATCAGAAATCAGTCTTTTTAGGTGTGCCTCATTCGGCATTTAGCGCCCCTATCGTCTACTCCATTCCTCCTCAGCTTTCTCGCTTGGCCACCGGTTTCTCGGCGTACTAGGCGTTCGCCGCGAGTGGCC
>DASXST010000141.1:0-2794 GCA_036505835.1 Pseudolabrys sp.
CGGATTCGACGGCGGGCCGATCTACCGAGATAGACTCAGGCTGCGGCTTTGCGGCGCCGTGCCAACCAAGCGGCACCGACCGCACCGAAGATCAGACCGAGCGTGCCGGGTTCGGGCGCACCATCGGGCTGTCGTATCAACCTGTAGCCGTCCCTTAGAAATGTCGAGTCGAACGCCAAGGTCGCAAGCGGCTCACATGGATCTTCAGTGAAACCACACCCGGTAAAAAACTCCAGATCCGCGCAGCTGTCCCCGGCGCATACGATGGGATCGCCAAGGGGACCAAGTTCCGTGAAGAGCTGCGTGAGAAGCTCCGTGAGCTCGTTGCCGGCGATGACCACGTCAAAAGCGACGTTGAGCTGGGAACCCGTATAGACGACGGAAGGGGCGTTCGTGTCGAAGACAGCAGCAGAGACCATGTCGACTTGACATTCGGGATGCGTGGCCACCGAGTACGTGCCATCGCTCAGCAGCAGGCAAGCATCGCCGATCCGAAACAGGACGGATCCATCAAACTCGGGATCGAAACCCGGGATGTAGAAAGCTGCGCGCGCGGGGGTGGCAAGAGTCAAGACCGCAGCCGCGGCTAGGATGCCGAGTGACACTCGAAGGGTTCTGCGTGACATGTTCATCCCCACATCTTCTGGTTATAGGACCGTGCACCTCAGCAACAAAGCGCGATAAAAGCTACCTTTTGCTCGAGGCCCTTTGGCGCTTGTAGTCAGCAAGAACCGCACCACATCGCGGCACGTCCCTACATCATATTGAATTGACTTATGAATTTCGTACGGACGAGGACATTTCGAGCGTCCGCTGCAGGGCAAGTGTAAAATTTTTCGACGGTCGGGCCCTGTGCCATCCTTCGTCTCCGACAGCCGTTTGACGGATCAAGGGCAGCAGCAAACTCTGGGAGACCCAGCGCGCGGCGATGCAGATTGCGCTGGCTCGCCACGATGCGCTGCTGCGTCAAATCATCGAACGCCACCATGGCCATGTTGTGAAGCCGGCGGAGGCGGCGTGTGCGAATCCGACGCGGCGCTCGCCGCGCTTATCGCACGGTATTCCGACACCTGTGCCTATCAGATTGCGGAGGTGTATGCATTCCGCGGCGAGATCGACCTTGCCTTCGCTTGGCTCGCACGCGCTTACGGCCTACGCGACCATGGCCTTTCTAATATCAATGGAAGTTTCTGCGCGCGACACCTGCAGGGCGATCCACGTTGGCAACCCTTTTCTCAAATGGGCCTCGCGGACTGAGCCAATCCCACCTGCTTAGCTGCTTAAGGATTCCCCGGTGAATCACCCAGCGGTCCCGGCGCTATCATGAGCTGGACGAAGTCTTCTTCCGGGCGGAGGGCTTCCTCTTCGAAGTAGTCTTCTTTCCAGTCGACGCTTTTTTCCTGGAAGAGGCTTTCTTTTTGGGCACCTTTGCGCCCGCGCGACGCGCCTCCGAAAGCCCGATGGCAATTGCCTGTTTCCTGCTCGTGACCTTCTTCCCGGACTTTCCGCTTTTCAAGGTGCCTCTCTTCCGTTCTTCCATCACTTTCTTGACCTTCTCCTGTGCTTTCTTTCCATACTTGGCCATCGTTTTCTCCTGAGCCGGTATCCGGCCGCCGATAGAGGGCACTACCCGACCATGCGGTTAGAGCAGGATCGTTTGCGGATGTTCCAGTACGCGCTATTTCGGCAGCGTGGCGAGCGCGTCCTTGAGACCGGGCACATTGCCGGCGCCCTCCGGCACTGCCAGCGCAGCTCCTTTCGCGTCGTCGCCGATGGGTTCGGCGCGCCCCCCGAGACACGTGCTCAGGAAGTTGTCGGCGATCGCGAAGAACGAGATGCGATTCTCGGGCCGGGCGAAGCCATGCCCCTCGTCGGCATAGATCGCGTAAGTGACCGGGATCTTGCGCGCGTTCATGGCAGCGACGATCTGGTCGGACTCCTTTCGAGTCACACGCGGATCGTTGGCACCCTGGCCTATCAAGAGCGGGCGCTTGATCTGATCCACCCTGGTTATCGGTGAGCGCGTCAGCAGGAACTTCTTGCCATCCTCCGTGCGCGGGTCGCCGACGTGCTTGTACCAGCTCATCTCCATGAAGGGCTGCCAATATGGCGGGAAACTCTCGATCAGCGTCACGAGATTCGACGGACCGACGATGTCGACGCCGCACGCGAACGTGTCGGGCGTGAAGGTCATGCCCACGAGCGTCGCATAGCCGCCGTAGGAGCCGCCCATGATTGCAATCTTGTCCTTCTGCGCGATGCCGTTGTCAACGGCCCACTTCACCGCGTCGATGAGATCGTCGTGCATCGTTCCGGCAAACTGCATGTCGGCGATGTTGACGAAGTTCTTCCCGAAGCCGGTCGAGCCACGGTAGTTGACCGACAGCACGGCGTAGCCGCGGTTCGCGAGCCATTGATGTATCGAGTTGTAGCCGAACGTGTCGCGAGCCCAGGGCCCTCCATGCACGAATAGCACCATCGGCAAGGCTTTGCCGGGTTTGCCGCTGCCGCCCGGATCCGTGCCGCGTGGCAGCGTCAGATAGGAAACAAGAGTCAGGCCGTCGCGGGCCTTGATTTCGACGGGGTACATGGGCGACAGCGGCGCGCCTTCCAGGTTCGGCCGCGCCGTGAAAAGTTTGGTGAACTGCTTCGCCCCGCGGTCGTACAGCCAGAAGGCGACCGGCTCGGTGACGCGATCGACCTGAACCGTCCACTGCTTGTCGTCGTGCGACCGGCTGGTGACCGTCCACTGGCCGCGGGCATTCGAATGGAGGAATTCGATGTCGGCCTTGAT
>DASXST010000142.1:0-22975 GCA_036505835.1 Pseudolabrys sp.
CGGAATTGCGCGGCACGACGGTAACTGGTCGCAAAGGATGCGAGGAGCCCGCCAAAAGCGTCGTGCGGAATTTTTTCTTAGTTGCCGTTCGTCCGTCATAGCTATGAATTCATTCGTTCGCGGGAGGGTGGAACTATCGTCGGACGTTTTTTATCCACAGTGGCGCACGGGTCATAGGAGCGACGCGAAACATCATTTTATGGTGTCCCCGGCCAGGAAAATGGGGGCGCCTGTCTGAAGCATCTTCAGTCGACGCGCGAAACGACTGGCAGCCTTTCGTTTCTCGCGCGCATTGTCGCCAGCTCCCGGGAGCGAAACAAAACAAATGGAATCCGCCAGCTCGAACAAAGTACCTGCTTTGATGGCAGTGGCGTTGACGATACCTTTGTTATGTTCGACCGCGAGGGCGGAAACTACCGAAGAGCGACAGGCCTGCATCGGTGATGCATTCAGAGTGTGCTGGGCGGCCATTCCAGATCGGAACCAGGTATTTCGCTGCCTGATGGACAACCGGCCCCGTCTGAACCCTGCTTGCCGCGTCGTTATGGATCAATATCGCCGTCCGCACAGGGTCACACGACACAGCCGCACCACTGCGCGCGTGGAATAGCTGCGCTCGCCCGACGACTATTTGCGTCCGCTAAACCGCATCGACAGCCGGCGCCAGCGAACGGGCACGACCAGGAATGCGCAGGCCAGCAAGGCCAGACTGCCGATCCATCGGATGCGTTCTCTCGCGCGCGCCCGCACTTCCCCCATCACGAATTGCTCTCCCTTGCGCATCTCTCCGTAGGACTTCAGGAAAGAGGAGATGCGCGCAACAGCGAAATCATCCAGGCCCTGCCCCTCGGTACGATTGCGTCGCTCCCGTTCGTTGAGGTCTTCTGCCTGCCTGCGATAGCGTTCTGCGTATTCGGTGGCATCGGCATAGGTGGCGGCTTCCGCGCGGGTGAAATAGAGCCTGCGCAGCGACGGAGTGGCCCATTCCGCGAGATCGAGCAGCGGCTGGTCGGCACGCGGCGCCACCGCCAGCTGCAGCGCCGAACCTGCCAGGATGACAGCGCCGATCCAGCGGACGGTTCTGGTCGTAGAGCGGAGCGCGCGCTGGCGGTCGCCGCGCACAAAGGGATAGAGCACGCCCGCGAGCGCCAATGATGCACCGAATGCGCACACCATCGCCGCTCCGGTCGGCAGATCGAAGACAAACGATGCCGCGAGGCCGGCGGCACTGACCAAAACTCCGATAATCCAGCCGATTGCGAGCTGCCTCGAAAGCGAATCCGCTAATAGGATGCCGATGGTGGCTGGAATAATCAGGAAAGAGAAAACAAGGAGGACGCCGGCGATCGCGACCGAACTGGTCACGACGATGCCGAAAGTCGCATAAAACACGAACTCCCAGGCCAGCGATCCCGCCCCCGTCATGTGACGTCGCAGCAGCCAGTGTAGCAGGCCTACCGCCGCGTAAAGCGGTACGATAACGGCCAGGTCGCTAAATCCGCTGGTGAGGATGTTTCCGGTCAGAATCTGCTTGAGATGCTCCGCCCCTTGCGGCGCCCGATCGATGAGCAGAATGGCGATCGCGGCGGCAACAACGTAGATGACACCGATCAGCGCTTCCTGCGGCACGCGCGTGCCCCAGGCCCGCGTGAACGCCAACAGCACGGCGGCAAGCAACGTAAATGTGAGCGAATATCCATAGGTCGCGATGCTCTGGGGCGGATGACCGAGCATGAATGCGACCGTCGCACCAAGCGCAGCGATCTGCGCAAGCGCAAGATCGACGAAGATCACCTTTCGAGCGAGAACCATGATGCCGAAATAGGCATGGATGCCGACCAGGCAGACCGCCACCAGGAACGCCGGCCAGAGAAACTGGATGACGTCGATCATTGTTTCGCCGCCGCTGCGGTCAGGGCCGCGACGTTTACATCGAACAGCGAGATATAGTCGTTAGCTCCCGGCAGTGCGCCCACGGAAGCAGCCAGCTTCACGATCTGCGCTCCCGCCCTGCTTGCGACGAAGGCAACATCGCGCTCGGGCTCGTGCGGCTCGCGCACAACGATGCGGACGCCCCGCGCGCGCATGTCGCGCACGATCTCGGCAAGATGCGAAGGACTGGGTGGCACGCCGGGCTTCGTCTCGATAAAGCCGATGACGTCCAGCCGGAATCGGCGCGCAAAATAGGGCCAGCTGTTGTGGTACGCGACGATCGGCATGCCTTTGAGCGCGCTCAGCTTTGATTCCCATTCTGTCAGCTTTGCGTTCAGGCGTGTCAGAAACGCCTGGCGGTTGGCTTCGTAAGTCCTCGCGTTGGCCGGGTCGAGGCGTGCCAGCGCCTCAAGAATATTGGCGGTTATGGTCTCGGCATTCTTCGGATCGAGCCAAAAGTGCGGATTTCCGCTGCCATGGGCGTGGCCATCACCCGGGCCGACGCTCATCCCGCGCAATTCCAGCACGGCAATTGCAAACGACGCGTCGACATAGGCAGGGCCGCCGCGGCTGATCTCTGGTCTGCCGGCCTGCGCCAGCAGGCGATCGAGCCACAGATCGTAATCGAGCCCGACGCGCACGAGCAGCCGCGCCTGCTTGAGGCGCAGCATGTCCTGGGGCTTGGGCTGGTACTCCTCTGCGTCGAGGTTCGGTGGAACCAGGCTCACTGCCACGACCCGATCACCGCCGACAGCCTCGGTCAGGCTGCGCAGATCGGTGGTAGTGGTGACGACCTGGACTCGATCCTGCGCAAATGCCGCCGACGCCACGGCAAGCAGCGCGAAAAGAAGAACAGAACGCAACAACAACATGATCGCAAAAAAAGGGTGGGCCGTGGGGCCCTCCCTCGCTTTCGTTAGCGCTTGCCGGCGCTCGCGACCCAGATGCTCTTCGGCATCACGCAGTGGACGTTCTTCTCTGTGTCCGAGATTGCCCCGACCCGGCAATCCATCGCCACGCTGGCGAGGCCATAGGCATCGAGACGCGCGATCTTCTTCTCGGACTCGAGCAGCTTGATCATGCCCATCGACGCGTCGTTCATCGCCTTGTTGAGGTCGGCATCCTTGGCATGGAAGACAAGGTATTTTGGTGTCTCCTTGGTCGGGCGCTCCATGTCTTCCTTGTCGCGCACATTTTTTGGATTCAGACAATGAATCCCTTTTTTGATGTTGACCACCTGCGAAACGCGGCAATCGGAAACGCTGGTCATCAGTTTCTCTGCCTGCTCGGCGGAAATACCCCGTTGCTCGGAGAGAAACTTGACCGTCTGCGCCTTGGCCTGCGCCCAGGCCTTGTTCAGGTCCTGATCGAAGCCCATGGTGATCCACGATTTCGCAGTCTCGATGCGCGGGAAGTCGAGCGGCTTTCCCTTCACCACCTCGACCGTAATGTTGAATTCCTTGAAGGCGGTCTCGATCGCCGTGAGGTTGACCTCGCCATTTCCCTGGCCGGCGTGGGAATCGCCGGTCCACAGCAGCGCACCGGGCACATGCACGGGCACATACAGCGTCGACCCAGCAACGAAGTCACGAATGTCCATGTTGCCGGCAAACTCCCCAGGAGGAACGGTCGAGTAGCGGCCGGGCTCCTTGCGCGCGACCGCAAGCGTACCGGGGAAAGGCCGCAACGGCAAAACGACGCCGGGCAGGAACTCGGTCGTCATGCTATCGAGGTCGAGATACATGTATTTGACCTGGCCGTCCTGATAGATGCTCGGAAACTGACCGAACATGCCCGGGACGTTAAAGTTCGCCGCATAGGCGCGCGGCACAATCTTGTTGAGTTTGACCTTGAGCACGTCGCCTGGCTGCGCTTCCTCGATATAGATGGGGCCGGTGAAAGTGTGCGGACCGCGCCCGGGAAAATCGGTGCGCAATTTCTTGATTTGCTCGATAGTGGTACCAGGAACCACCTGGTTGTGGCCGTGCATCATCGTTTCCACCACGATGGTGTCACCGGAATGAACACGCAGCACCGGAGGTTGCGCGTTGTCGAACCAGCCCCATTGCGTGGTTTCGAGCGTGGCCGGCAGCACATGTACTTTCTTGCCGCCCGGCAGTTGCAACACACGAAGTGCGGGATCAGCGGGTCCAGGAGCGGGGTAGCCGGGCGTGGTGATCGTCGCGGTTGGCGGAAGTCCCGAGCCCGTCGCAGCGGCCGGAGCTGGAGCGGCTAACGTTGGGGCCGAAGCGCCGGGCGCCGGAGCAGCCGGCGCTGGGGCCGAAGCGCCCGGCGCCGGGGCAGGAGCGACCGGCGCCTGTTCTTGTGATGGCGTTTGCGCGAGTGCTAACGCACCGATGATCAACGCTCCGAAGGCGCCGGCTGCGATCCGCGACAAGATTGCTACGTTAGACATACGATACTCCCCTTCACTTTGTGCTCAGGATTCGAATCCTTCATTTCGTCCACATGTTCTTTTCGACCGCATCCATTTCGCCGACACGGCAATTCACGGTCATGCTCGCGAGCGAGTCGGCATCAAGCCGCGTCAAGCAGAAATAGCAACTTCCGTGCCACTCGAACAGCCAATGCGGCGGATTGCCCAATGCAAGGCCGGCTAGTTGGGCAAGGCCGAGGGCGCGGCATGGCAGCGGCCCAGGCGAAAGCCGAACTTGGAGAAAACCAACAGGCAGCCGTACAGGCGCCGGAGCGGCGAGAGCAGCGCGCGCCGCTGGTAGAAATCGCCCGCCAGAATTCTGATCAGCTCATGGCGTGTATTGAACAGATCGAAGGACGACATGAAAATGTCGCGCAGCAGCGGCGAATTGATCCGGTAAATAAGCCATGACAACGAACCAAGGCTGAGCCGTATCTTGTGCTCGTAGTCGCGCACGAGTCGTTCCCGCGATTCCTTCCCATCCAGCAGACCTTCCACAACCGTTGCGCCGAAAGCCGCGCTGCTCATGGCCATCATCACGCCGCTTGAAAACAGCGGGTCAATGAACGCTGCGGCATCGCCAACGAGGATGTGATTTTCTCCCACATAGGACCGTGAGTCACCCACATAGGACCGTGAGTCATATGAGTAGTCTGCGCATGCGGTTAGCGGACCCAACGGCTCGGCATTGGTCATATGTGCAGGGCTAGGCGTCGCAGCAACGTTTGCAAAAAGAACATCAAGGTCTCCCTTCTTCGACTTGAAGAAGGCCTGGGTCCCCACCACACCGCTGATTGTGGCGGGTATGCGGGCAGTTACGGCTTCTTCGACATGCCGGGCCGCACCTCATGCCTTGATCGGCTACTATCATTTCAATGGACTCATCAGAAAGCACGGTTGATTTCTACAAGCATCTAGCGGTCTTCCGCGATTTCACCCAGGTCGCGGATGAAGCGTCCTTTCGGCCCCTCCCCGCAGACTGGATGGTAGGCCTCGCCGACGTGCAGCAGTCGACCCAAGCGATTCGCGAAAACCGCTACAAGGCTGTGAACATGGCAGGCGCCGCCGTCATCGCTTCGGTGGCCAATGCGCTGCAGAACCGCGACTTTCCCTTTGTGTTCGGCGGCGACGGGGCAAGCTTCGCTGTACCTGCCGCCGATGCGGCCTTGGCACGCAACGCGCTCGCCGAGACCGCGACCTGGGTCAAGGAAGATCTCGATCTCATCATGCGGATCGGGATAGTTTCGGTCGCCGGCATTCGCGCGCAGGGACGAGACGTTCGTGTCGCCCGCTACGCGCCTTCGGACAATATCAGCATCGCAATGTTCTCGGGTGGCGGTCTTGCTTGGGCCGACGCCGCGATGAAACGCGGCGAGATTGCGTTGGCCCTCGCTCCACCCGGATCGCATCCCAATTTATCGGGCCTGTCCTGCCGATTTGAATTGATCCCGTCACGGCGCGGCGAGGTGCTTTCGCTTGTCGTGATGCCCGCAGCGCACGCTCATCCCGACGACTTTCGCCGGGTCGTCGAGGGGGTGACTCGGATCGTCGAGAATACGCCAGATGCATCACGTCCCGTTACCGGCGCGGACCTGCGGATCAAATGGCCTCCACAAGGATATGATCTCGAGGCCCGTGCGTCTCGGCGCGCCGGTGAATCGATCGGCGCGCGCAAGGCCAAGGTTCTGGCCACGACCTTTCTCTACTTCCTCATCATGCGGTTCGGTCTTCGCGTCGGAAAATTCATTCCGGCGAAGTACACTCAGCAGGTCATCGAAAATTCGGATTTCCGTAAGTTCGACGATTCGCTGCGCATGGTGCTCGACTGCACGCCGCAGCTGGCGGCCGAGATCGAAAGCTATCTGAAGGACGCGGCCGGCAGAGGCGTAATTCGATACGGTATACACAGCCAGGATCACGCGATGATGACCTGTTTCACGCCATCGCCCGCAAACCCCAACCACGTTCACTTCATCGACGGGGCGGAAGGCGGCTACGCGCTCGCTGCGAACGCGCTGAAGCGTTGACGCGAATAAGGATCAGCCTCTCGCTCGCGCGCGCGCGGCATTCTCGACCAGGGTTTTTCCCAGGGACCAGATTGCGCCAGGAACGCGGTGTGCATCAGATATGACCGTCTCAAAGGATCGCTCGATCCAGTCGCAGTCCTCGTCAGAGATGATCAACGGCGGCAGGATCTTGATTGTATGATTGCCATGACCCGCGACCTGCGTGAGGATCCGGTGCTCCTTCAACAGCGGAATGACGATCAATTGGCAGAATAGTCCGCTGTTTGCCGTCTCAAGCAGATTCCACGACGCCTTCAGCTTGAGCGACCGAGGTGCGCCAAACTCGATGCCGATCATCAACCCCTTGCCGCGAACGTCCTTGACCAGTTCATGACGTCCTATCATTCGCTCGAACGTCGCGACCAGGCGCGCGCCCGTGCGTTCTGCATTCTGCATCAGTGCTTCGGATTGGATCACCTCGAGGGTGGCGAGTCCGGCCGCCATGGCCAGATCGTTTTTCGAAAACGTGGATCCGTGCACAACCGCACGGTCCATGCGATCGAAAACCTTGTCGAAGATCCACTTGCGGGTCAGCACGGCGCCGACCGGGACATGCCCGCCGGACAGCGACTTTGACAAGAGCACGATGTCCGGCTCGATGCCCCAGTGCTCGCAGGCGAGGAAACGTCCGGTTCGCCCGAGCCCGGTTTGCACCTCATCGGCGATAAACAGGGTGCCGTATTTGCGACACAGCTCGAGCGCGGAACGCAGGTAATCGTCCGTGGGCATGGTGACGCCCTTGCCCTGGATCGGCTCGACGATGAAGGCCGCAATTGTTTTCGAAGCGAGCGCGCGTTCGAGCGCAGCGACATCGTTGAACGGCACCTCGACGCAGCCGGGCAGCAGCGGGCCGAAGCCGGAACGGAAAATGTCGTCTCCGATCACCGACAGCGAGCCGTAGGTCAGGCCATGGAACGCGTGGCTGCAGTAGACAATTCCCGCGCGACCGGTCGCCGCCCGGGCAAACTTCAGCGAAGCCTCGACTGATTCGGTTCCGGAATTCGCAAAAAATACCTTTTCCAGGTGCGGCACCTGGAAAAGCAGCCGCTCGGCAAGCACCCCGGCGAGCGCGGACACATCCATTTGCACGAGATTCGGCAGATCGCCGTCGAGGACCTTTTTCAGGGCGTCGGCGAGGACCGGATGATTGCGGCCGAGGGCGAACACGCCCCACCCGCTGAGCAGGTCAAGATATTGCAGACCCTCCCGGTCATAGAGGTACTGGCCCTTCCCACGCCGATATGCACGGTCGAAGCCGATTGTCTTCAACACGCGCACCATCTGTTCATTCAGATAGCGCGTATGCAGCACGTAGCGCTGCGGTTCCGCTTCGGCGAAGAGGTGGTCGATTTCAACGCTCATTCACGTCTCCGAGCCCGCCTGACCCGACAATGGTATCTTTTCGGTTCAGGTGTGTCATGCCGAGCACAACACTTTGCCCGCTCGCTCCTCGCAGCCGAATCATCCCCAAACATTTGCAGAATCCCTGCTTGTTGCTTGGTTTTTCCGCACGTCGCGACGTTGACCATGACCGCCGCCTTTGGGATAAAGGCGCCGGGAAGCGGGGTGTGGATGTCGGAACAAGCGGGCGTCGTCGCCGTAACCTGCCTGGCGCTTGAAGCGGGTATCGCGCGCGGTCCAGGGGTATCGGTGATTTGCAACCAAAGCTCGGGATTGCGCGCTGCGCTCGACGCGGCCATCGCGCGCGGCGCGTCCGGGATCATCAGCTTCGGAATTGCCGGAGGCCTTGCGCCCGGCCTCATTGCCGGCAATTGGGTCGTGGCGTCCGGCGTGACCAGCGGCAAAGGTGTTTTCGCCACTGACCGGACCTGGACGCAACGACTTCTTGACATGTTGCCCGGCGCCGTTCACGCGCCTGTCGCGGGGGCGAATCAAGTGGTGCAGAGCCCGCGGGAAAAGTGGCAGCTTTACGATGAAACCCGGGCAGCCGCCGTCGACATGGAATCGCACATCGCGGCGGAAATCGCGGCGGAACACCGGATCCCGTTTGCCGCTTGCCGCGTGATTCTGGACGCCGCCCACAGAATGCTTCCACCTGCTGCAACACTGGGCCTGCGCTTCGACGGCGCCCCGAACGTGCCGGCCGTATTCCGCTCGGTCCTGCAAGAACCGGCACAACTTCCGGATCTGTTGCGAGTCGCAATCGATCATCACATCGCGCGGCGCGCGTTGCGATCAGGCCGCAGGCAATTGGGCGTGGGCCTCGGCTTTCCCTACTACAACGATATTGCGTTCGACCGCGCTTTTGCGTGACCAGCGGCGCCTGCAGCGTCGCGCGTATCCATGCTTCAGCGGATTGACAGCGGCTCGACAGCGCATCCAGGCCCGGCAGTCAGAATTGCCTGGAGGACCGAGATTGTCGACTTGCCGCATTGGCAATCAGCGTTCGCCAATGAGCGAAAAGATCATCGCTATTACGAACTGGTCGAAGACACGCTGGCGGATGGATTCAAGTACGGCTACCTGATCGTTGGGGATGATCACGCCGTACGGGCCATCCAACCATTTTTTGTGGTTGATCAGGACCTCCTCGCCGGCATGAGCGCCGGCATCAAACAAATGCTCGTTCGCATTCGGAGTCTCTGGCCTCGCTTCATGCGCGCGCGAACGTTGATGGTCGGGTGCGCGGCAGGCGAAGGACATCTCGACGGTGATGACGCAGCCCACCTCGCGACAGCCGACACATTCGGACGATTTTTGCCGGAGGTTGTGCGCAAACTGAATTGCGCGATGATCGTGCTGAAGGAATTTCCGGCCAAATACCGTACGTCGTTGCAGCGCCTGATGGATGCCGGCTTCGCCCGCGTCCCCAGCATGCCGATGACCACCCTCGATATCGACTTGGAATTTCGAAGATTACCTCTCTCATTGCCTCAGCCCGCGCACGCGCGGAAAGGTGCGGAGAAAATTGCGCGCTGCCGAACGGGCACGGCCCACGATCACCGTGGAGGTTGTGAGCGATGCGGCGTCCTTCGTCGACGACATCTATCCGCTTTACGAAAAAGTATTCGAGCGCTCGCCGCTTCAGTTCGAGAAGCTGACAAGGGAATTCCTTCGCGAGATCGGACGTCGCATGCCTGACAAGGTCCGGTTTTTCCTCTGGCGTCAGGACAACCATATCATCGCGTTCGGCCTATGCACCGTGCAGGACGACCGCATCTGCCACGAATATGTGGGTTTCGATTATGCCGTCGCCTTCGAGCTCAATCTTTACTATCGCGTCTTTCACGACATCATCGAATGGGCCATCGCGAACGGCTACAAACGCTTCTACAGCGGCAGCCTCAATTACGACCCGAAATGGCACCTGCGCCACTCGCTTTACCCCGTTGATCTGTACGTGCGGCATACCTCCGCTCCGATTAATGCCGTGTTCAGACGGCTACTTCCCTTGGTGGAGCCGACGCGGTCCGACCCGATCCTTCCAAACTTCCAGAATTACCGCGAGCTTTGGGACTGAGGCGCGGCCAAGTCCTTTTGCGGCATAAGGTCTTCGCAGGAACCAGAATTCGGAACCGCCGTTATCAACCGAGCGGCATGATGCCGCCCCGGAGGACGCAATGGCGGCAGATTCGGCATCCGATGAGACGGAGAGCCGGCGGCGTCCCGTGCGTGCGAGCGACAAGGGAGTCGTGGATATCGCCGGCGACGCATTGAAGGAAATTGCCGTCTTGCTGCAGACCGAGTTGCAGCTGTTGCGTGTGGAGCTCGCTGAAAAGCTCACGTTTACGGCGCTGTCAGTCGCCTTGATCGGCGCGGGCGCGGTGCTTTTGATGGCAACAATCGTGCTTCTGCTGCAAGCCGCCGTCACCGGCCTCGTGGCGTACGGCTTCTCCTGGCCAATTGCGACGCTCATGGTGGCTACGGCCACTCTCATCACTGGGGCAGGTCTCATTTGGCTGGGCATCAATCGCCTGAGCCTGGCCCGGCTCGCACCCTCGAAGACCCTCGATCAACTGCAAAAAGATTCGTCCATCGCAAACATGAGGTGATTTGTATGCCTACGTCAGCACAGCTTGAACGCAAAGCGGAACGGGCGCGCGAGCGACTTTCCGACCGAATCAACGACCTGCGCTATCACGTCTCTCCCACGACCGTCGTGAGCGACCTGTTGAACGGCGTTAACCCTCGCAACTGGGCAGAAGATGTCCTGCCTATCCTGGCGAAACAGGCGCGGAACAATCCGATCGCTTCCATGCTGATCGCTGCCGGCGTGGGGTGGTTGATATTTTCCGAAGTCCGCGGGCCCATCTCCAAGACCCTTGGTTTGACAGCGCCACGAGCGCAGACGCGCACCCGCGGCCGGCGAAGGAAACGCAGGTCCCGCAACAGCAGGGCGGTGGCCGCGGCTCGCAGCAGCTAAAATGGCGACAGCCGGCGGCCATTGGGGGACGCTAAGCCCTCAGAGGCGCCGACGGCTGTGGTCCGCCCTGATCGGGGGTGCCCTGCTGCTGGCAGGATTTCACCGACAATCAACGGATCCGCACCCAAGAGATGTCGCGGTCCCGGCGCCGGCCAAAGGCCGGTCCGGGGCGCGGGCGAAAGCACGCCGTGCGTGGCTCGAAATCCTGCGTCTACTCTACAGCGCGATTGGCCAGCATCGGGTGGTCTCGATCGCGGCCGGGGTTACGTTCTTTGTCCTTCTCGCAATATTCCCGGCGATAGCCGCGCTCGTGTCGGTCTATGGGCTTTTCGCAGATCCAAGTACGATCCGGCTGCATCTCGACGAACTCTCGACATTGCTGCCCGGGGGAGCAATCGAGATCGTCGGCGATCAACTCACTCGCGTCGCATCGGGCGGAACAAGCACGCTCGGCGTCACCTTCCTCTTCACCCTTGCCCTGTCGCTGTGGAGCGCCAATGCGGGAATGAAAGCGCTCTTCGACTCTCTGAACATTGTCTACGACGTGGAGGAACGCCGCGGCCTTATCAAACTCAATGCGGTCTCGCTCGTCTTCACGGCCGGCGCGCTTCTGGTTCTTTTGCTGGCATTGGGCGCGATTGTCGTGCTGCCGGCGGTGATGAACTATCTCGGCCTCGAGAGCGTCGGCGGAACGATCATCATGCTGGCGCGCTGGCCCGCCCTCTACATGTTGGTGGTCCTTGCCCTTGCCATCATCTACCGCTTTGGCCCCGACCGCGAGCACGCGCAGTGGCACTGGATCACCTGGGGCAGCGCCTTGGCCGCCCTCGCCTGGATCGCGGCCTCGCTCTTGTTCTCGTGGTACGCGGCGAATTTCGGCAGCTACAACACAACCTACGGCTCACTTGGGGCAGCCGTCGGCTTCATGACCTGGATCTGGATATCCAACATGGTCATCCTTGGCGGTGCGGAGATCGACGCTGTGCTCGATCGCTGCACCGCGAAATAATTGTTCCTGATCGCATCGAGGCCAATCAATGCCGCGTCCGCTCCAGCATGTCCTGGATCGGATCGTATGTGAGATCGGCACTCCACTCATCGTCCGACTGCTCTGCCAGCCGGACATAAGTTTCGGCTAGATTTTCCCATTCGGCCTTCAAAATCGGGTTTGATTCCCGGTCGGCGCGATTGCGAACATCAGAGGCCAAATGTCTATATTGCTCAGCTCGGCCCATTGGCGAACTCCGCTGCATTGTCGTCTCTGACTGTCTTAGGGCCAACATAGGAACCGGCATTCCGTTCCTGTGGAACCGCATTCTCAGCAACCGCCTGATGATCCGACCGGTGCTCGGAACAGTTCCTGGACATCAATCTCCGTGTCTGATCAAGCCTCCCAATGGGAACGGATTGGGCCCCGCATCGGTTCTCTTTGAGTTGAAGTGGGAGCCCCGGCTTTCACGGAACCAAGCAGAGAGGAACGTGCAATGCAACGCAATACGAAAAAGTTCTTACTCGGAACCGTTGCGCTGTTGGCGGGCGTTGGCCTGGCATCGGCACAAGGGATGCGAGAAGGCGCCGGCGGCTCAGGCAGCGCGCCTGAGAGCGGCATGTCGTCCGGTTCGTCCGGCGCAAAGACATCGCCGGGTTCCAAGGGATCGGCGCAGGGTGGCGGCGAAACCAAGGCTAAGAGCGAGAGCCGCGGCGAAGGGGCGGCCGACCATGGCCGAGGACAGGCTCAGAGCGCTCAGCCCGGAAAGGACCGGATGGGCGGGCAGGCTCAGTCCGAACGAGGACAGAGATCGACCACTGGGCAAGGGTCGTCGGAAAAGGATGACATGAAGGCTCAGAGCTCCCAAAAGCCCGACAAGGATCAAATGAAGGCTCAGCGCTCTCAAAAGCCCGACAAGGATCAAATGAAAGCAAAGAGCTCGCAAAAGGATGAGTCAAAAGCCAAAGACCAGAGCTCGACTAAATCGGGCGAGAAAGGCACTACTGGACAAGGCACTGCCGACAAGGGCGGCATGACGGACAAGGGCCAGGCGGGTTCGAAGAAAGACACCACAGGTCAGGCTCCGTCAGACACCAAGTCGCAGCAGAGCCAATCGCCCTCGATGAACCAGGACGCGCAAAAGCAGGGTCCTGATGCTTCCAAGCAGAACCAGACCACGGGCTCTACCCCGCAGAACCAGGGTGCGACCCAGACCCAAAGCCAGGGTTCGACGCAGCAATCGGGCGCCAGCATTCAATCGCAGGCTGGAACTCAAATCAGCGCGCAGCAGCAGACTCGGATCCAGCAGTCTGTTCTGTCGGCGAGGAATGTGCCGCGCGTCAACCGCGTGAACTTTGACATTCACACCGGCGCGGTGGTGCCGAGGTCGGTACGCTTCGCCTCGATAACGACATTCCCCGTCTTGGTTGAGTTCTTCCCGCAATACCGCGACTACAGCTTCTTCGTGGTCGAGGATGAGGTCGTGATCGTGGATCGTAGCCACAAGATCGTCGACGTCGTACCGGCCGGGCCACGGGCGCGGTTCAGCCGTGCCGGAGGCGCCAGCTTTGCGGGAGGTGCATCGAGCACGACGGTCGTAGACCTTAACGAGCCGGAAATCCGGATCCTGCAGCAGACCTTGATCGACAGAGGCTTCCTGCGTGGCCGCATCACCGGCAGGTTTGACGATCGCACCCGCCAGGCCCTGATCGTCTTCCAACGCCGTCAGGGCTTTGAGGCCAGCGGCAGGATCGATACACGGACGGTCACTGCCTTAGGACTGTCCGGCCGCATCAATGCGCAGGACCGGTCGTCTACGACGCAGGGCCAGGGCGGAATGCAGTCCGGTCAGTCGAACACCTCCGGACAGGCACCATCAGGGCAGCAGAGCACGACCGGACAATCGAACCAGCCGGCTCAGAACCAGTCCACGTCGGGCCAAGGCCAGAGCGGGACACCATCCGCTCAGCAGAACCAGAGCGGCCAGGCTCCGTCGCAAAGCCAGACCACCGGTCAAGGCAGCCCATCGAGCGGCAGCACTTCGTCCGGCCAGTCGGGCGCGAGCAACAAGAGCAACGGCTCGTCGCCTTCGACGTCGGGTCAGGGCTCAAGCCAGCCGCCGGCACAGAAGTCCCAGCCACCGGCTGACAATCAGCCGCCGGCCCAGAAACAACAGTAAAGGCTTGAAAGAACTTGGCCCCGCTTCGGCGGGGCCTCTTTTTTGCTCGGTGCTTTTTGCGTTACGACCCACCCATCATTCGCGCGTTTCATGCGGGTACGGGCGCGACGCCAAGGCAATAATGATTCCTATCAGCAGGAAAATCATGATGAGCTTGGAATGTTCAATCACGAAGGCGATCATGGAATTCACACTGACTGTTGCGCGCTCTGGCTATTTCTCGTCACCGCCAGGCTGGAAAATATCAACAGTGCCGTGGCGCAAATGTGAGGTGGATCACAGAGGGTTGATTCGTTTTGATCCAAGCTGGAAGGGTGAAGGCGTTTTCCTCCCACTTCACCCCGCCAGGTCAATTGGCGGGGTTTTTTTATCTGACCAATTGCCGGCGAGCGGCAAGGCGTCCTATCTGACAGAAAAAGTGAAACACTGAAGTGTTAAGTCCGCTGTGCAGAGACCATCGACACTTGAGAACGTCGCACGGACCAGAGACCTTGGGAGGATGACCGATTCCGTCTGGTGGAAACGCGGGGTCATTTATCAGATGTATCCGCGCTCCTTTCAGGACACGAACGGCGACGGCGTCGGCGATCTGAAAGGGATAGCCGAGCGCCTCGACTATCTGAAATGGCTGGGCGTGGACGCGATCTGGATATCGCCGATCTACCCCTCTCCGATGGCGGATTTCGGATACGACGTCAGCGACTATTGCAATATCGATCCATTGTTCGGATCGCTGGATGAATTCGATCGGCTGGTTGAGGCGGCGCACGCGCGTGCCATCAAGGTCATCCTCGATTTCGTTCCCAATCACACTTCAAGCCAGCATCCATGGTTTCTGCAGAGCAGCTTGTCGCGGACCAGTCCACGAAGAGACTGGTACATCTGGCGCGACGGTAAGCCCAACGGGCTACCGCCGAACAACTGGCTTTCGCAATTTGGCGGATCGGCCTGGACGCTCGATAGATTGACCGGGCAGTATTACCTGCACAGCTTCTTGCACGAGCAACCCGACCTCAATTGGCGCAATCCGGCCGTTCGTGCCGCGATGTACGACGTGCTGCGATTCTGGCTCGCACGCGGGGTCGATGGATTTCGCGTCGACGTCATCTGGCTGCTGATCAAGGATGCCGAACTGCGCGACAACCCGCCCAATCCGAATTATCGGCCGGATGAGCCTGGCATTCACAGGTTTCTTCCTGTTTACAGCGCCGACCAGCCCGAAACGCACGAGGTGATCGCCGAGATGCGAAGGGTGCTCGATCAATACGACGAGCGCGTCCTGATCGGCGAGATCTATCTGCCGATCGAGCGGCTCGTCACCTACTACGGCAAGGACCTGGGCGGCGCACACCTGCCGTTCAATTTCCAGCTCATTCTCACCGCGTGGACGGCCCCAGCGATCGCCAAGCTGATAACCGATTATGAAGCCGCCTTGCCGTCGGGCGGCTGGCCGAACTGGGTCTTGGGAAATCACGATCAGCCGCGTATCGCGGCCCGCGTGAGCGCCGCGCAAGCGCGTATTGCCGCCATGCTGCTGCTTACGCTCCGCGGGACCCCGACAATGTACTACGGCGACGAACTCGGGATTGGCAAAGTGATGATCCCGCCGGAGGTCATGCAGGATCCATGGGAGAAGAATGAGCCGGGGCTGGGAATTAGCCGCGATCCGTCGCGCACGCCGTTTCAGTGGGATAACAGGCCGAATGCGGGGTTTAGCGACGGCGTGCCGTGGCTCCCGCTCGATCCGCAGTATCGATCGTGCAACGTCGAATCCTTACGGAAAGATTCCACGTCCATCCTGAGCCTTTACCGGCGCCTGCTCTTGCTTCGACGCCAGTATCTGGCGCTCAACAGCGGGGCCTTGCTGCTGGTGAGCGTGCAGGGAAACGTGCTCGTTTTCGAACGCTCGACCGGCGATCAGCGAATTCTTGTCTGCCTCAATTTCGGCGGCACGACGCAGCCGATCTCCGATCAGGCCTTGAGCGGTTCGACGATCCTTGTGTCCACGTATCTCGATCGCAGCGGACGCATGGATGATCTTGCCCTGCGTCCCAACGAGGGGCTGACGATCCTGATGAAAGAAAACGGCTAGAACTCCGTGCGCTTGAGCAGATAGTCCAGGCCGCCCACCCGATACCAGCGATAGCCGTAACCTTCCAAACACACTCGATGCCTGCCGTTGTCGCCGGCACGGCTGTGATCCTGGCCCAACAGGTTGACGAGCAACTTGCCGGCGTCGCCTTTTACCCCCGCAGAGAACTCGACCTCCCGCGGCTCGTGCGCAAGGTTATGCAGGAACAGGACGGAATTGTTGCGCCAGTCATAGCGCATGGCGAACACCGCCCAGTCGCCGGTCTTCAGGACTTCGAAATCGCCCCAGCCGATTTCCGGCACTTCCTTGCGCATGCGGATGATGCGCTCAGTCCAGTTCAGCATCGAATTTGGATCACGCCGCTGATCGGCGGCGTTGACGTGCTCGAAGCCATACGGGCCACCGCTGATAACGGGCACGACCGGTTTGTCGCTCTTGGTGAAGCCGCCATTCGGCTCGGTCGACCACTGCATCGGCGTGCGGCAACATGTCCGCTCGGGCAATGACAGGTTGTCCCCCATTGCCAATTCGTCGCCATAGCGCAGGACGGGCGTGCCCGGGAGCGTGAACATCAAGCTGTAGGCAAGCTCCAGGCGCCGTTTGTCCCCTCCGACCATCGGTGCGAGCCGCCGTCGGATGCCTCGATCATAAAGCTGGTCCTCGGGATTGGGCCCGAACGCCTCGAACACGCGCTGCCGCTGCTTCTCGGTAAGGCGGCCGAGGTCGAGCTCATCGTGATTGCGCAGGAAGATTCCCCACTGCGCGCTGGCTGGCCTCTCCCTTGTCTTGGCCAGTGCCCTTGCAAGTGGCCGGGTATCGGCCGCCGCAATCGCATAGAACAGGTTCTGATTGACCTGGAAATTAAACATCATGTGCATGCGGTCGCCATCATCGCCGAAATAGTCCATGTCGGTGTGCGGCAATACGTTTGCTTCGGCGAGAATGATGGAGTCGCCGACACGCCACTGCAGGAATTCGCGCAACGAGCGAAGCATATTGTACTGCTCGCGCGGCTTTTCCACGTCCGCACCCTTGGTGCCGATAATGAAGGGCACGGCATCCATGCGGAAACCCGAAACGCCAAGCTGGATCCAGAAACCCATGATTTTCAGGATTTCGGCCTGGACTTCCGGATTCGACGTGTTGAGGTCTGGCTGGAAATCGTAGAAGCGATGGAAATACCATTGCTTCGCAACCGAATCGTAGCTCCAGGTGGACTTCTGCACGCCGGGAAACACCATGCCCTTCTCGGCGTGGGCCGGACGCTTTTTTGACCAGACATACCAATTGCGAAATTTCGAATTCACGTCGCGGCGCGCCTCCTGAAACCACGGATGTTCATTGGACGTGTGGTTGACGACGAGATCGATGAGCACGCGGATGCCACGCTGCTTGGCGCCGTGAGTGAATTCGACGAAATCGCCGATAGATCCAAAAGCCGGATTGACCGCGTAGTAATCGGAGATGTCATAGCCGTCATCCTTGCCCGGCGATTTCTGGAAAGGCATCAGCCAGATTGCGGTGATGCCGAGACCATGCAAATAGTCGAGACGCCGCATGAGGCCCTGGAAATCGCCTATGCCGTCGGCGTTGGCGTCCATGTAGGTGGCGACCGACAGGCAATAGATGATTGAGTTTTTGTACCAGAGGTCCTTGATCATTCGCCGCCCCACGCTCAATGGCAAAGTCGCCACGCGTTAAAGCGGGGGCATTCAAAGAGTTCCGTCCGCGGACCCGCAAAAGCCCGTGCGGATCACGTCTTACATGGCTTCCGGCCGGTTAAGGCGATCGGTCAAACATCGGTGCCTGCCTTGCCCGCCATTTAACGAGCCTTGGCTAGGATTGGGGCTTTCCGCCTACGCGCTCCGCGCTTCGGCGGACTCAAACCCGCCGTAGCTCGCGAAGCGAGCGTAGGCTGGGTCGCGGGACGAACGGAATGTGACGCCTTGTTTGTGCGAGGCTTATTGCTTCAGCCGCTCGGAGAAGAGCCACATCGTCTTGCGATAGACCTCGGACCTGTTCCACTCGCGCATCACCTGGAAATTTTCCGTGCCCTCGCCGAACGGCGCGCCAGCACGCCAGCCGTTCACCTTCAGCAGGTTTGCGGTGGACGCGAGCACGTCGGGCACGCTGTGCCGCAGATCGACATGACCGTTGCCGTCATAGTCGACGCCGTATTTGATGTAGGACGACGGCAGGAACTGCGTCTGGCCGATTTCGCCCGCATAGGCGCCAATGAGATCGCGCAACGGCAGGTCGCCGCGCTGGACGATTTTCAGCGCCGCGATCAGCTCGGTCTGGAACAGCTCGCTGCGGCGGCAGTCGTGCGCGAGCGTCGCGATGGTGCGGACCACCGGCAGCTTGCCCATGTCGCCGGTGCCGTTGTCGCTTTCGAGGGTCCAGATCGCCATTAGCAATTCCCGCGGCACGCCGAACTGCCGCTCGACGCGCGAGAGCAGCGAGGCGTGGGTCTGCATCAGCCGCTTGGCGCGGTTGATGCGGGCCGGAACGACGCGCGTGCTTGCGTATTCCTCGAAGCTCTTGCGGAACGTGCCACGCTGGCGGCGGTCGAAGGAGAGCACTGCCGGATCAACCGTAACGCCGGCAAAGGCCTGGTCGATTACGCTGCGCGTGACGCCGGCGGACTGCGCATCGCGCGCCATGGCGGAGAGGAAGGCCTGGAAATCGCCGCCGCACTGGGCGGCGGAGGCTGGACCGGCAATGAGGAGCGTGGAGATAACCAGAGCGAATAATCTGATCATGAAACCGACCTGTTTTGCCCCCGCTGATCCATACACTGTCTTGGCGGGACTTGTCCCGGCCAGACCTTACTGTCATGCCCGGCTTTATGCCGCGCATCCACGTCTTCGTTGTCGCGCAGCAAGGAAGACGTGGATGGCCGGGCCTTCGCCCGCCGAAGGAGTACATTATTGTTGAACTAACGTTGATGCTTCGGCCCGCAGGCGGGACAGGCCCGGGCATGCCGCTCGCATTCGCGCCGTTCGGCGTGCGCTATCTGTGCCGCGGCAATCCGAACGCGACCTACGAATCCGGACTGAAGGAGCGCCTCGTCGTCTCGGAATTTCCCAGCCTCGACAAGGCGATCGCCGGCCACGACAGCCCCGGCTATCAGGAAGCGCTGCGCGCGCTTGGCGACGGCGCCGTGCGGGACATCCGGATCATCGAGGGATTGGAGTAAGCGGGACCTCCCCGTTCATTCCCGCGTAAGCGGGAATCCATCTGGGTCCCCGCTTCCGCCTACGCGCTCCGCGCTTCGGCGGACCCAAACCCGCCATGGCTCGCGAAGCGAGCGTAGGCCGCGTCGCGGGGACGAACGGCTCGGGAAATTGTATTCGCCTAACCCACCAGCTTATCGAATTCTTCGATCGTGACCGCGGGCGCGGTGGTGAATGCAATGCCGGTCAGTTTCGCAAGCGCGGTGGACGCGGCTATCGCGCGCGAATTATCCGGCAGGTCGGCAATCATCACGAGATCGATGCCGCCGAGCGTCGCATAGGCCGCCTTCAGCTCGCCGCCATGTTTTTTTATCAGCGCCCTCGCATCGTCGGAACGCTTGGCGCTGATGCCCTTGAGCGCGTCCGCCGAATATCTACCGAACAACAGATACGTTGCCATGACGACATCTCCGGTTTCAGGAGGAACGTGGCCCAAAGATTATAGTCCAGGGCGGAACGGTTCGCACTGGCGCGCGTTCCCTGCCAACGAGCAGGGAGAGAACGTCATGCCGGCGAGATCGAAAAAGCAGCAGATGGCGGCAGGCGCCGCATTGGCCGCGAAACGCGGCGAACGCCCGATCTCCAGTCTCAAAGGCGCCTCACGCCAAATGGCTCAATCGATGAGCGAAAAGCAGCTCGAGGAGTTTGCCCAAACCAAGCGCAAGGGCCTGCCGCGCAAGAAGAGTTGATGCTCAGCGCCCGCGCGCGGCCTTCACCGTCGTGGCCCGCACCGCCGCCGAGCGATGGTCGAGCCGTAGCGTCAGGCAGCAGGCAGAACCGCCGCTGCGCAGGAACGCGGCGAGCGGCGTCTTCACCACCTTGTAGCCGCGGTCGTTGAGCCGTCCGCGCAGCGCCTCGCTGCAGCTCGACAGCAGGATGGTGCGCCCGAAGCTCACCGCATTCGCGGCAAAGCGCGCGGCATCCGCCGGCGACAACTCGATGCATTGCTCGGCGCCCGCGCGCGCATGGATCTTGGCTAGCGCCTCCGGCGTGAAGGCTCCTGGATAATACATCACGGCTCCGCAGGGCAGCGGACTGAACGCCGTATCGAGGTGATAGTAGGACGGATCGGCAAGCGCGAGCGCAATGCAGGGCACGCCAAACTGCTCGGCGACGAGCTCGCGCGCGGCCGCCTCGGTGCGAAAGCCGTTGCCCATCCAGAACATCCGGCGGTGCGGATCCCAAAGGCAGTCGCCGGCGCCTTCGAGCGCGACGCCCTGCGGCAGCGTAACCACGTCGTCGATCAGCCCCCGCGCCCGCAAGGCATGAAACGCCGCCGCAAAGACTGGCTGCTCGCCCTGCCGCTGCGGATAGCGGAAGCGCGCGAGCAGCGCCTTGCCGTCGAGCACCACGGCGGAATTTGCCGTGAAGACGAGATCGGGCAAGCCGTCGCGCGGCTCGATCGTCTCGACGCTCGCGCCGTTCGTGCCGAGCGCGCGGAACAAGCCCTGCCACTGGCGCGTGGCGGTCGCGTGCAGCGCCTCGCCGCTTTCGCGCCAGGCGGCCGGATCCATCCACGGATTGATGCTGTAGGTGACGGCGAAATGCTGCGGCCGGCACATCAGGAATCGCGGCCGCAGATTGAACTCTTCTGAAGTGGTCATCCCCTGCCGAAAACCTTTTCTTGTTGGCACAGCGCGCGCGACTCGAAACGCACCACGCGATGCCAAACATAGGCACTTCGCACGCGGACGCAACCTTTGATGAGCGGAACCCACGGCTCGGGAGGCTTGAGTGTGCCGTTCGTCCCCGCGAAAGCGGGGACCCAGCGTTGGATTCCCATCGCGGAAGTGAGCGAGTGCGAGCGGACCGGACACCAACCTCTCACGCCAACGTGTAACATTGTGTGATGCGCGCAGCCGCTCTCGCGCGTATATCGAGGCCAATCGAACCAGCCGGGACCTTCACCATGATCAACCGCAGCACTCTTCTCCTCGCTTTTGCGCTTGCCGCTGCGCCGCTTGCGGCGCAGGCGGAATCCGCCGTGAAGATCCCGCCGCCCGCGGCGGACGCGCCCGCGCAAGGCCCCGGACTCGAGGCCGCGGTGCTCGCGGGCGGCTGCTTCTGGGGCATCCAGGCCGTCTACCAGCACGTGAAGGGGGTGAAGAACGCGGTGTCCGGCTATGCCGGCGGCACGCTGATGGATGCCACTTACGAAACCGTCAGCTCGGGCCGCACCGGCCACGCCGAGGCCGTGCAGGTGACCTTCGATCCGAAGCAAATATCCTACGGGAAGATCCTGCAGATCTTCTTCTCGGTCGCGCACGACCCGACGCAGCTCAACCGCCAGGGCCCGGACACCGGCCCGCAATATCGCTCGGAGATTTTCCCGCAGAGCGAGGCGCAGGCGAAGGTCGCGAAGGATTACATCGCGCAACTCGATGCGGCGAAGACTTTCCGGCGCCCGATCGTAACCAAGACCGGCACGATGAATGCAACGTTCTTCCCCGCCGAGGCCTATCACCAGGATTACGCGATCAAGCATCCCAATCAGCCGTACATCGTTTTCAACGACGCGCCGAAGGTCGAGAATTTGAAGAAGGCGTTTCCGGATGTGTGGCGCGATGAGCCGGTGACCGTAGCGGAAGCCACGAAGGTGGATTGAACGAGCTTCGGCAGGCAGTAAAAGCCAGCCCGCTTTTTCCATTCAGGGCCGGTCTTGTCCCGGCCATCTCGATTCACAATGCGCACCTGCGCTCACAAACGAGATCGCCGGGACAAGCCCGGCGATGACAATTTTTAGGTGTTGCTGGGTCCCCGCCTTCGCGGGGACGAACGGAAACTAATTCAGTTATCCAAGAAACTGCGCAATTTCCGCGACCGGCTCGGATGCTTCAATTTTCGCAGCGCCTTCGCCTCGATCTGACGGATGCGTTCGCGGGTTACCGAGAACTGCTGGCCGACTTCTTCCAGCGTGTGGTCGGTGTTCATGCCAATGCCGAAGCGCATGCGCAGCACGCGCTCCTCGCGCGGCGTGAGCGACGCCAGCACGCGGGTCGTGGTCTCGCGCAGGTTGGACTGGATCGCGGCGTCGATCGGCAGGATCGCGTTCTTGTCCTCGATGAAATCGCCGAGGTGCGAATCTTCCTCGTCACCGACGGGCGTTTCGAGCGAGAGCGGCTCTTTGGCGATCTTGAGAACTTTCCGAACTTTCTCCAAGGGCATGCCGAGCTTTTCGGCGAGCTCTTCCGGGGTCGGTTCGCGGCCGATCTCGTTCAGCATCTGGCGGCTCGTGCGCACGATCTTGTTGATGGTCTCGATCATGTGCACGGGAATGCGGATGGTGCGCGCCTGGTCGGCGATCGAGCGCGTGATCGCCTGCCGGATCCACCACGTCGCATAGGTCGCGAACTTGTAGCCGCGGCGGTATTCGAACTTGTCGACCGCCGCCATCAAGCCGACGTTGCCTTCCTGGATCAGGTCGAGGAACTGCAGGCCGCGGTTGGTGTATTTCTTCGCGATCGAGATGACGAGGCGCAAATTGGCCTCGACCATTTCCTTCTTGGCCTGGCGCGCCTCGCGCTCGCCCTTCTGCACGCTGTGCACGATCTTGCGGAATTCGCCGATCTCAAGCCCGGTGAGGGATGCAAGCTGCTGGATCTCGTGGCGGTGCTGCTTGACCTTCTCCTTGTCGCGGGCAACGAGACTCTTCCAGCCCTTG
>DASXST010000143.1:0-47802 GCA_036505835.1 Pseudolabrys sp.
TGGCAAGAGCACAACTGGCAGGGCGAGATTGCCAGCGAAGCCATATTGGCCTGATCCGAACCCGGAGCAAGCAAGCTATGGCGCGCCTTCCACAGCTCTAGAAATAACCGCTGGCCATATAGAGCCTTTTGTTACCCCGGGTGTTACCCCAGCCGTCGCCCGTCAATCATTTGTTGGCAACATCAATTACTTAGCTTCAATTAGCAGGTGATCGTCAGCATCACGGCCCCTGTTCACCGAGATAGGCACTGATCACGTCGCGATTGCGCACGACGTCCTGTGGAGCGCCGTCGGCGATCTTGACCCCGTAATTAAGGACGATGACGCGATCAGAAACTGCCATGATCGCCTTCATGTGGTGTTCGACCAAAATAACGGTGATGCCGTCCTGCCTGATCCGCTGGACCAGCGCGCAGGCGCTCTCTACTTCAGTGGGGTTGAGGCCGCCCATCGGCTCGTCGAGAAATAAAATCTTCGGGTCGGTCGCAAGCGCGCGGGCAATTTCAAGCCGCTTCTGTTCGCCCAGTGTCAAATCGGATGCGTTCACGGCATGCTTTTCAGCGAGCGCGACGCGTCGGAGCGTCACCATCGCCTTGGTTTCGGCTTTCGATCGACTTGGCTCATGCAGGAAAGTGGCAAGCGTGACATTTTCCAGCACCGAAAGGTTGCGAAACGGTTTGACGATCTGGAAGGTGCGAGCGATGCCTTTTTTGACAATGGCATAAGGCCTCAAGCCGATCAGGCTTTGGCCTTCAAGCAGCACCTGCCCTTCAGTCGGCGGAATGAAGCCGGTGATCAGATTGAAGACGGTTGTCTTGCCGGCGCCGTTTGGCCCGATCAACCCGAGGATTTCGCCTTTTCGGAGTTCGAAGGACAGATCGGAAACAGCGCGCAGGCCGCCAAAATCCTTTCGTAAGGCGGATATCTTGAGCAGCGCCATGGCATTCACCCGCGCGTGAGCCGCAGCAACAGGCGCAACCGGCCCCAAATGCCCTCGGGCAGATAACGGATCACCAACATCATGAAGAGCCCATAAAAAATCAGATGACCGGCGGCAAAACGGTCGCGAAAAATTTCACTGATGGTGACAAGAACGATCGCGCCAACGATCGGCCCCGCGGTCGTTGCAAGCCCGCCGACCACCGCGATGAACACCATCTCCACGGACAGCGAAATCGCAAACACAGCATCGGGATCGATGTAACGAAAATAAAGCGCATAGAAGCTGCCGGCGAGACCGACGACAAAAGCCGAGAGGGCCAAAGCAATGACGCGCGTGCGCACAGTGTCGATGCCAATCGCCTCGGCACTGTCGATATCTTCCCGCACCGCCGTGAGATAGGCCCCAAGCCGCGACCGCGAGACGGCGTAAGTCAGGCCCATCGCGAACAAAGTGAGTCCGGCCGCGAGGTAGCAGAACGGGATTTTGCTCTCCCAATTGATCGCATGGCCCGCGATTGAAACCTGCGGCAGGGTGGTGATGAGCAGCCCGACCGGCCCGGCGGTGAGCTGTTCCCAATTGAGCGCCACCAGGCGGGCAATTTCGGCGACCGCCAGCGTCGCGAGTGAAAAATAGGGCCCCCGCAAGCGAAAGCAAATGAGCCCGATCGGAAGCGCAAAGAGCGCGCCAAAGACGCCGCCGGCAAGCATGCCCAGCCAGGGCGATAGCTGCAGACTTAGATAGAACAGCATCGTCGTATAGGCGCCGATGCCTAGGAAGGTGGCGTGGCCAAACGAGACTTGCCCGGCAAAGCCGCCGAGCAGATTCCAGGATGCCCCGAGCAGCGTCCAGAACAGCACCATGATCATGAGATGTTGGAAGAACGCATTGCTGGTGAGCAACGGTGCGACCAGCAGGAAGGCGATCCCAGCCACAACGAGCAGGCGCTTCATGACCGGCCAACCCCGAACAGTCCGGATGGCCGGAACAAGAGGACGAGCAAGAACAGCACAAAACCGATGGTGTCTTTGTACGCGACCGAAACATAGACGGCGCCAAGTGATTCCACCAAGCCGAGCAGGATGCCGCCGGCGATAGCGCCGGGCACCGAGCCGAGCCCACCCAGCACAACAATGACGAAACATTTGACGATGAGGATTTCGCCGACAGTCGGATAAAGATAAAGCGAGGGCACCAGGAGCACGCCAGCCGCAGCGGCGAGCGCTGTGCCGAGCCCAAACGTGATCATGTCAATTCGGAGAACATTGACCCCCATCAGCGCCGCGGATTGGGGATTCTGCGCGGTGGCGCGGATCGCCCGTCCAACGTCGGTGCGCGAAAGCAGCAGATAGAGCCCGAGCGTGATCGCGATCGCCATGACGAAGGCAATCGCGAGCGGGATGGGAACCGCGATTCCGAAAGGCCGCGCCGGCATCAGCGCATAAGGAAGATTGAGGGTGCGATAGTCACCGGTAAAGAAAAATAACGCGAGATTGGCGAGCAATAGCGAGAGGCCGGCAGTATACAGCAGTGTATTGAGCTCGCCTTTTGGGATCACGTCCTTGAGCAGAAAACGGTGGATCAACATGCCGCCGGCAAACATTGCCGGTGCCCAGATGACGACCGAAAGAAACGGATCGATGCCCAGCAGTGTGTAGGACCAATAGGCGCCGAACATTCCGAGCATCACCATCTCGCCGTGCGCCAGATTGATGATGCGCATGACGCCAAACACAATGGTCAGCCCGACGGCGATCATTGCGTAAAGCGAGCCGGTTAGGACGCCGCTGACGACGCTCTGGGCAAAGATTTCCATTTTGGATTCAAGAAAAATCCCCGCCCAGTTCACGAGCGGGGATCAGATAATGCCGTTCAGCGCACCAGCGCCTTGTCGGGGAAGACATAGGCCGTTTCGGCGTTGGCCTTCGGCCATACGTTGAGCAGTTCGCCCTTGGCATTCCACTGCGCGAGCACGGAGTGGTCGCGCGAGTACGCGTTCTGGTTCGTGTACTTGTCGCCGAGCGGGCCCTCCCAGTTGGCGAATTTGATTTTGCCGAATACGGTGGTCATGTCGGTCTGCAGCAGTGACTGGCGCACGGCCTCGCGGTCGGCATCCAGGTTACCAGTGAGCTTGGCGCGCTTGAGCGCGTCCGCGATGATGTAGATGGCAGCATACCCTTCCACCTCATGCTCCTTCGGCAGGAAGCCGTATTTAGCCTTGAACTTGTCGTAGAACTCCTTGGTCGCCGGTTCGTTGGGATTGCCCGACCACGCCGCGGACGAGAAGACATTTTCCGCCAATGGACCGAGCTGTTTGGCAAAGTCGACGACGCCGAAGCCACCGCCGAAGCCGACGAAAGCGCGAGGCGTAATGCCAATTTCCTTGGCATGACGGGTCATCAGGATCGCATCGGTGGTCGACACTGCGACCAGCAGAACGTAGTCGGGATTGCTTGCCTTGACCTTGGTCATGATTGGCTTGAAGTCGAGCGTGTTGACCGGATAGGCCTCGTCGTTGACGATCGGCACGTTCTTCGATTTGAGGAACGTCATCGCAGAATTGGCGATGGTCTTGCCGAACACCGTGTTGTCGTAAACCACCGCTGCCGATTTTGGCAGAGCATTCGGCACCTCACTGATGAACTTATTGAATGCTTCCGGATAGATCGAGCCGGTGGGGTTGTTGCGGAACACCCACTCGAATCCTTTTGCCGTGACGATGTCTGCGGACGGGTGGTCGACCATGTAGGGGGTCTTCAGCCGCTGTGCAACCGAAGCAATCTCGACCGCTTGTCCGGAGGCGCGACCGCCAGTCAGCACGAGCACCTGCTGCTGCGTGATCAGTTTCTCGGCCACAGTCGCCGCGAGCGGGTTCTTCGCCTGGTGGTCCTCGATAATGACTTCGATATTGCGACCGTTGACGCCGCCCTTTGCATTAATTTCTTCCACGGCCATCGAGTAGGCCTTCTGGAATTTGTCTCCGAACGGAGCATCCGGCCCCGTCATCGGCTGGGGCGCGCCGATCTTGAGCGTGCCTTGCGCCAGCGCGCCTGAGGAAAGCGCGAGCGAAAGCGACAGTACCGCGAGCAATTTCGCTTTGTATGACATGTATCCTCCCAGTGGGGTCATTTCGCCTATCCGGGGCTACCCAACGCTCCCGAACTGGCGTGAATATTGGCACTTTTCCATCTCACCCGGAAGCCGTCTGCCTATTGTCTGGTCCTGAACGTCTCGTCGCGCCGGGCTGATGAAAACATAAGGCCGGCGTGCTACTTGGATGAAAGACGGCGGCATTCGCCGTCTTTTGCACTCTGTGAAATGGTCTGCAGCGATGACGATCGCCATTAAGATATGTGTCGGGCTTGCAACCCTAACGTTTGCCTTCGTGATGCCAACCAAGGCCGATGTCATGAAGGAGCTCGCTCCCACTGGCAAACTGCGCGTTGCTATTGCGGTCGCGCCCGCGCCGTCCGCGCTTTATGCAATCAAGGACGATGCGACCGGCCAATATCGTGGGGTGACCGTGGAGCTTGGGTCGGCGATGGCAAGAAAGCTCGGCGTTCCGGTCGAGTTCGTGCCGCACCTTGCCTCGGGCGAAATACAGAACTCGGCGGCTAGCGAGAAATGGGATGTTACCTTCATGCCTGTCGACGAGGAGCGAAAAAAATTTGTCGATTTCGGCAACGCCTATCATCTGCTGCAAAGCACATACCTTGTCGCGCGCGGGGCCAAGCTTGCAAACGTCGATGACGCGAACGCATCGGGGGTTCGCATCGGCGGTGTTGCAAACACGGCGACTTTCCGGGCCGCACAGCGTACCGCTCCGAAAGCCACGTTCGTCGCCCTGCCCGGCGTGGACGCTGCAGTCGCCGCCATGAAGGACGGGGAAATCGATTGCATCGCGCTGTCGCGCGAATCTCTCTCCGGCCTGGCTCCGAAAATCCCCGGCTCACGTATCCTGGACGGCGGATTTCTGAATTCGTCGACGGCGGTCGCGGTGCCGAAAGGCAAGCCGGAAGCGCTCGTTTTCGTCAGCCAATTTGTCGAGGAAGCGAAGTCGAGCGGACTGGTACGAAGAGCGTTCGACGCCATGAACCTGCAGAGTGCGCAAGTCGCTCCTCCAGGGATGAAACCTTAGGCGGCAAATGGTATCGGTGCGCGGGGCCGCATCGCCGCCCTGTTTTTTGGAGCGTCATATGGCCGATGCCGCCGCGTTAAAAGAACTCGTGCCAACCGGAAAGCTTCGGCTTGCTATTGCGGTCGCCCCGTCGCCGTCGGCGCAATTCGCCGTCAAGGACGGGGACAGTTACCGCGGGGTGGCCGTCACCCTTGGCCGGGCGCTCGCCGAACCGCTCGGCGTGCCGCTCGAGATTATCCCCCATCAGGCTTCCGGCGAAATACAGAATTCGGCCTCGGCCAATCGCTGGGATGTTGCCTTTCTTCCGGTCGATGAAGAACGCAAGAAGTTCGTCGACTTCGGCAATGCATATCATTTGCTGCAGAGTACGTTTCTTGTCCCCGCCGGGTCGAAAATACAGTCGGTTAAAGATGCCGACGCAAAGGGAATGGGTATCGGCGGCGTTGCAAATACGGCGACCTTCCGCGCCGCCAAGAAAGCCACTTCAAACGCGACCCACGTTGAATTTGCGGGGGTCGACGCCGCAGTTGCAGCCATGCGCGAGGGCAGGATCGATGCCATTGCGCTCTCGCGCGAATCGCTATCCGGTTTGGTGACAAAAATTCCGGGCTCGCGCATTCTCGATGATGCATTCCTCAATTCAAGCACCGCCGTTTGTGTGCCCAAGGGCAAGCCGGCGGCGCTCGCGCTGGTGAGCGATTTCATCGAGCAGGCGAAAGCCTCCGGCCTGGTGCGAAGGGCCCTGGACGAAATGGGCCTTACGTCTTCGCAGGTCGCCCCGGCGGGAATGAAGCCCTAGCTCGCAGGCGCGCGCGTGGGAGGCTTGACTTCGGGCGTGCGGATGTGTTCCGGCCTGATGCCTAGCGCTAGCAGCCGTCCGGGAATGCGCCGCAACAGCGGCCATTGCAGCATCTTCATAAAACGAGGCGCTTTCGGCCGCCTGCCCCTCAGCGCGGGACCGATGATGTTGTTTTGCACCAGGATCTGTAGACGCTGGGTAAATTGCGTCGGAAACTCGCGGCGCCGCTGAACATCGCGAAGGGTCTCGATCGTTACCGCGCGCCGGCGCAACGGCTCCGCGAGGATATTGGCAGCGGCTACCGCGTCCTGCACCGCCAGATTGATGCCGACGCCGCCGACCGGCGACATCGCGTGCGCCGCGTCACCGATGCAGAGCAAGCCCGGACGATACCATCGACGAAGGCGATCCACCGCAACGGTCAACAGCTTCACCATTTCCCAGCTTTCGATCTCGTCGACGCGGTCGCGTGCGAAGAGCGACATTTCGGCGACCGTCTGGCGAAACTTGTCCAGCCCCGCCCGCTTCACTTCGCCCGCAGTGCCTTTCGGTATTACGTAGGCGCATTGCCAGTAATCTGTACGGTTCAGCATCACCATCATGCGGCCATCCTCGATATGGCCGAAAGTTTCTTCTGAATCACCCAGCTTCCGCGACAGGCGAAACCACATCACATCCATAGGCGCGCCATAGTCATCGCTCTTGAGGCCCGCCTTCGCGCGTATGGTGGAGTGGCGGCCGTCGCAACCGACCACCAGGTCGGCATGGATTTCGACTTCACCCCGTGTCGTCCTTGCATGAACGCCGACAACGCGACCGTTCTCCTCGATCAAATCGACTGCTTCCGTCTGCATGCGCAGAGCGAAGGTCGGATAGCGTCTGCCGTGATCGGCAAGGAAATTGAGGAAATCCCATTGCGGCATCAATGCGATAAATTTGCAATGAACCGGCAGGTGTTCGAAATGTCCGATCACCACTCGATCCTTTCCGATCTGCAAGGAAATCTGCCTGACGACTGAATGCGGCAACTTCAGAAATTCCTCAAGCAAGCCGAGCTCGTGCATCATTTCAAGCGTCGAGGGGTGGACGGTATCCCCGCGAAAGTCGCGCAGGAAATCCGCGTGTTTTTCCATTACGATAATTGGAATACCAGCGCGCGCGAGCAGGAACGCGAGCATCATGCCCGCCGGTCCTCCACCGACGATGCAGCAGGTGGTCTTGGTCGAGGCCACAGACGATCCTGCGTTAAACTGACAAGAACCTCAATTCTATCAGCGCAAGCTATGCCTGCTTTTCCGGAACCGTCACGGCCAGACCGTCGAGATCTTCCGTGACCTTGATCTGGCATGACAGCCGTGAATTCGGGCGCACGTCATAACCGAAATCGAGCATGTCCTCTTCCATCGGAGACGGGCCGCCGACTTTTTCCCGCCAGGCCTCATCAATATAGACGTGGCAAGTGGCGCAAGCGCAGGCGCCTCCACATTCCGCTTCGATGCCCGGAATATTATTACGAATTGCGGTTTCCATCACAGTCGAGCCAACCTCGCCTTCGACCGTGCGAGCTGTGCCGCTGAAGTCGGTATACGTGATCCTAGGCATTTGGAAGAATAGCGGGGATTAGTCAGGGTTGGTGCGCGGCCTCTATATAGTCATTCGAACCGAGGCGCCATCCCTTCTCAGCCGGTGCGCAGCAGTCCCGCAATCTCGATCCGCACCTCATCGACCGCTCTTGCGAGCTGATCCATCGCCTCAATGCACTCGCGTGGCGTCGCGCGTGCAGCCGCTTCCGTTGCTGCGGCGGCCCGCGCGACACGATCGGCCCCAATGCCGACGGCCGACCCTTTCAGTGTGTGGGCAAGGGTGGCTATAGAGGGCGGCTCGCTTCGACCCATGCGATTCAACAGAAGCTCAGCTTGGCGGTGGAAGAGCTGCAGGATTTCCCGCTCAAGCCCGGGGTCATTGAAGGTCATGCGTGCCAGGTGGGCGCGATCAAGAACGGCGCTTTCGGATGCCACCACCTCCTGTGTCTTGTCTGCGAGCTGGAGCATTCTGGCGTGCCGTTCCTTTTCTCGTTGCCAGGAACTTGGCCTAACCACACCAAATTCAGGTAAATAAGCTCCCCGAAGCGCCGATTTCGGTGCCAAGGCGAGCGGGTGGTTGAGGCGGCGTAATTCGATTTAGCTCCTTGAGCGCGTCGATCATTTGGCCGCATCGCGGCCTCAATTCGGCGGCCATAATTCGACGGCCATTGTCTGGCCGCAGGTATGCGTAACGCCACGTTTTCTATGGTTAGCAAACAGTTAACGATGATGAAAAAGACCTTACCAGCGTGGTTTCTTTCGTAATGACAAGGCGATAGGATGCCCCTACGGGGGGATAAGGCGGGGAGATTGCGGTCTCTAATGGCCCGCAACAGGCCGTGCTGACGGCATAACCCTGCCTATCGTTACAGTTGGGCCGCGGTGAAAAGCCCGGCGTAAATGACAGGGCGACAACCGATATGGCGAATATTCCACAGAAATCAAAAGACGCTACGGAGGAGGCTCTCTCCGCCATTCAGGAGGTCCTTAACGTTCGTCCGCCTGAAACACGAACCGAAACGCCTTCCGAGCCGGCTCCCGAGAGCGAGCCAGACGCTTCACCGACCTCCCGGACCACTGATCTGTTCCCCCATGAAGCATCGCAGGCCGGTTGGCCGCTTGGCGAAGCCACACCACGCAATGCCGCCAATGATGATCGCGAGGGCATCGGTCAGATCTTGCAAGCCCTGCGCCACCGCCCGGCGCGCGGTCCATACATTGCCGCAGGTGTGAGTGGCTTCATTTGGATCGCCGGCTGGCTCGCGATTGCGTCGCTATATGGCTCGGAAATACGTTTCGCGGCGCCCGGGTTCGGATCTGCCGCCACAGTTGCACTCGCGGCGCTGATTGCGGTGCCGGTGATATTTTTCTTCGTTCTCGCGCATATGTTCAACCGCGCGCAGGACATGCGAATCGTTGCCGAATCCATGGCCGAGGTGGCGATGCGCTTCGCGCAGCCCGAGGCTGTCGCGCGAGAATCGATTGTTACGGTCGGACAGGCCATTCGCCGCGAGGTCGCAGCCATGGGAGATGGCGTGGAACGCGCCCTTGCCCGTGCCGCGGAGCTGGAAGCGCTCGTGCACAACGAAGTCTCCGCGCTTGAGCGTGCCTACAATGACAATGAAGTCCGGGTTCGGGACCTTCTGACCGAGTTGGGCAATCAACGCGAAAATCTGGTCAACCAGGCCGAACACGTGCGAAACGCCATTGCCAGCGTTCATCTCGACCTCGCGCACGATGTCACCTCGGTTGGAGACCTGGTTGCAGACAAGGTCAACGAGGTGGCTCAAAGGGTCACACGGTCGCTCACGGAAAAAGGTGAACATATAACCTTGGCCCTGGGACACGCTGGGGATTCCATGATCGACGCCCTCAGCGAGCGTGGATCAACGTTGCTCGACCGGCTCGAAACGACCAGTGACAAGGCGAGCACGGCCATCTCGTCAGCCAGCGACCGGCTTTCCGGCAGCCTCAATTTCAAGACCGAGCACGTGCACAATGAGTTCGCCGAACTCGCTGCCCGCCTGCAGCAGATGATGACCGCCCGTCTGGATCAGGTCGCGCAAAGCTTTGCCCAGAAATCGTCCGTCACCATCGATTCAATGGCGGCCCGTTCGCACCAGTTCACCGACGCGATTACGGAGACCGGCGACCGGCTGGCCGCGTCAATTGCCGCACGCGCTGATGAGGTCAACGCCGCGCTGCGTTCGACGGGAGATTCGCTTGTTCTCGACCTCTCCCTTCGGGGTGGCGACGTCGTGTCGAAGCTTGAGCAAACAAGCGCCCGCATCACCGAAGCAATCGCCGATCGAAGCAAGGCCGTCGCCGACACATTCAGCCAGAGCGCCGACTCCCTGGCCGCCGCGCTCAATAACCGTGGCGAGGTCGTCAAGGACATGTTGGCCGCGCGGCTCGAGGCCTTCGAGAGCATGTTCAGCCAGAGCGGCGCCGAGCTGACCGAGAAAATCTCTCGTGATTCCAGCAACCTTGGAAACCTGATCACCCGTCACATCACCGAGTTCGACCACACGGTACAGAATTATGGCGGGGAGTTGGTCGGACGACTTGGTCAGCGCACCCAGGATGTGGCCGAGGCCCTGCGCAAATACGTCGATACCTTTGATCAGCGTGTGACAGGCCGGACGGGCGAAATTTCGAGCACGCTGGACCAGCGGATCGCCCAATTCGAAGCACTGTTGGGCTCTCGGGTTTCCGAGCTGGCAAAGACACTGGCCGAAGGCGGGAAGGATGTCGTCAGTGCCCTGGATCAGCGCATTGGTGAAGTGGCCGGCACAATCAATTCACGAGGAACCGAGGTGGCCGACGCGATCGGCGTCAGGATCGGAGAGCTGGACAAAACGTTGGGCGCACGTGCTCTCGAGGTCGCCGACAATCTCGACAGCCGCATCGGCCGGTTTGAGGAGCTGTTGGTCGGTCGTGCAGAAACAGTCACCAGCCAAATCGAGACACGCAGCAAAGCGGCCGCCGATGCGCTCAATGCCAGGCTGGAACAGCTGAGCCAGGCCATCAAGGTCAATTCTGCCGAGGCGGAGCGCTCGCTCGGCCAGCTTGCGCTTTCAACCACCGAGGCAATTCGCGCCAGCGCCGCCGATGCAGAACGCACTTTGGTCGGGGTGAGCGAAGAGGCCGCCCGCAGCTTCGTCGGCAAGGCCGATGAGATCGCCAAAACCGTCAGCCACCGTACCAACGAAATGACCACCCTTCTGTCGGAAAAAAGCGGCGGTGTCCTCGCTGCGCTCTCCGGAAAAGGCGAGCAGTTTACGCGCGAAGTGACCAGCGCAACCGACCAGGCAGTGAAGGCGATTGAAGAGAGGGGTTTCGCCTTTTCGCGCACCATGATGGACAACAGCAGCGAGATGGCGCGGATGATCAATGCTGCGGGCGAAGCCGCTACCAGCACGGTATCCCGCACGTTGAAGGAGCTCAACGAAGTCACGCAGAATGCGATCACGCATTCCAAGGAGACCGCGACATCGACGGTCAAGGAAATGCTTGAAACACACACGATGCTGCGCTCCGATACAACCGCCCTGTTCGAGCGGCTCCGCGAAGCCAACATCATGCTGCAGGAAGTGCTCAGCGGCGCTCACGAGAACATGAGTGGGTTGGAAAACACGCTGATGGTGCGGGTTTCCGAATTTGTCGGCGCCATGAAAGAGATCACAGCATCGACCGGCGATGCTACAGGCCGCGTTGAGACGAATATCGCCAATTTCCGCGATCTCATGGCCCAGATCATTGGCGATCTCGGCCAGCTTGCGCGTCAATTCGATGTTCACGGCCACGAATTGGCCAAGGCGGTCGAAATGATCGGCTACAGCAATCAGCGCACTGAAGCCAGCGTCAATGAACGTCGTGTTCAGCTTGATTCCCTAATCGCCACTCTCGATATCCGCACCGATGATCTCGAGCAGCGGCTAAGCCGTTTCTCCGGCCTGCTCGACGAGTCGCTCGAAGCTGCGTCCGCACGCGCACGCGAAGTTGCGCGCGTGGTGTCGGACGCCAGTGCAGAGGGGACGCGTGCTATCAGCGAGCAATACGAACGCGTGCGTGAGAGCGCCGAGGAAGAGCGCCAACGCTCGTCCGAAGCGTTACGGACAATCTACGCGCAGACTGCCGGCGACACTCAGTCGCTCTTCCACGAGGCAAATGAGCGCTTTGCCGAAACCGTGCAAGGCATGAAGCAGATGGCCGCGGAAATGCATCGCGAACTTGAATCCACGCGCAGCGAACTGCGGCGCGGAGTATTCGAACTGCCGCAAGAAGCGGCTGAAAGCGCTTCGCAGATGCGTCGTGTCATCGTGGACCAGATCGAGGCGTTGGCCGAACTTAACCGCATTGTCGCCCGCCATGGACGAAATCTCGATGCGGTCGAGCCCGTGCGCCCGACGCTCGCTGTAGTCGGCGGCCGCAATGACGTTACGACCCGCAGCGATGCGCCCCCGCGCAATGAAGCCCCTGCGCGCGACGAGGGGCCGCCTCGCGGTGAAATTCCTCCGCGCAGTGAAGTCCCGTCGCGTCCCGCGCAACGCCCCGAATCAAGCGGTTTTCCGCTGCGCCGGAATTCGGATGCGCCCTCCCTCACCCCTGCTCCAATGACGCCCGGCCGTGGCTGGTTGACCGATCTGCTCAATCGCGCCTCACGCGATGAGGGCAGTCCGCAGCGCGAACCACTGCGGGAGCCGGCGCGCGACAGCGCACGAGAGCCTGCTTCTTCCCGGGCAAGCGAGCGAACCCCGAGGCATACCATCGAATCGCTCGACTCGTTGTCAGTCGATATCGCGCGAATGATAGATCATGACGCCGCCGCGGACCTGTGGGATCGTTACAAGCGCGGAGAGCGCAACGTCTTTACGCGGCGGCTCTATACCTTGCAGGGCCAGCAGGCGTTCGACGATATTCGTAAGAAATACCGGGCGGATCGCGAATTCAAGCAAACGGTGGATCGTTACATCACCGAGTTCGAGCGTTTGCTCGACGAAGTGTCTCGCGACGATCGCGGCCAGGTGGTAGCACGGACCTATCTCACCTCGGAGACCGGCAAGGTTTACACCATGCTTGCGCACGCCGCAGGGCGATTCGACTGACCTTCGCCGGATATCGCGGACGGTGAAATTGTGGCTGCGCTACTGGATTTCCGGATTGCCCGGTGAGCCCGCCGTTGACCCTTGCGCTTGCAGTTGAGCGCTGGCCCATCGCCGGCTCCTTTGCCATCAGCCGAGGCAGCAAAACCGAAGCACTAACCGTTGTTGCGGAACTCAGCGATGGTGTCGCACGTGGCCGCGGCGAGTGCGTCCCCTATGCGCGGTATGGCGAGAGCGTGGACAGCGTCAGGGCTCAAATCGAAGCCATGCGGCCGCAGCTTGGAGCGGGCATCGATCGCAGGGGTTTGCAGACAGCAATGCCACCGGGCGCGGCACGCAATGCGCTTGATTGCGCATTTTGGGATTTGGAGGCAAAGCGCACCAAGCGGCCGGTACATGAACTTGCCGAAATCCCTGCTCCGCTCGCGCTGACGACCGCTTACACGATTTCCCTTGCCGCTCCGGAGGCAATGGCAGAAACGGCGAAAGGAGCAGCCGGCCGCTCTCTGCTTAAGATCAAACTGGGCGCCGAGGGCGACAGCGCGCGCATTGCCGCGGTTCGCGCCGCTGCGCCGCAGGCGGCCCTTATCGTCGATGCTAACGAGGGCTGGAATGAGTCCAATGTTGCGGCCCATGTCGCGGCGTGTGCCGAGGCAGGCGTTGTTCTGATCGAGCAACCGTTGCCTGAGGGACAGGATCAGGCCCTCGCGCACATGCGGCGGCCCATACCCGTATGCGCGGACGAGAGCGTGCACGACCGGTCCTCGCTATCCGCCCTCTCCGGCCGGTACGATGCCGTTAACATCAAGCTCGACAAGGCCGGCGGATTGACCGAAGCCCTCGCGATGGTAGCCGAGGCTCGGCGGCAAGGGTTCACCATCATGGTTGGGTGCATGGTCGCCACTTCGCTTTCGATGGCGCCGGCCATATTGATTGCGCAACAAGCACGGTTTATCGACCTCGACGGGCCGCTCCTGCTCAGCCGAGATCGCCCCAATGGCCTGCGTTACGCAGACAGCATGGTATTTCCGCCCTCGCCCGTGCTTTGGGGCTGAGGGTCAGGCCGTGGAACTCACCAGGCGGTCCCGCTCCGCCCTGCCGCTCTCTACAGTGCAAAAACATCCTCGCGCCAGCACGCCGCCTGATTTCGTTCATGAAATGTGCCATGGGCTTAACGTTCTTCGATTGTTTTTGAAAATCAAAGCTTCCCGTCGGCGCCCGGGTTGGCATAGACTTGATTCTAAGATCGCTCCGCCGCCTAGGCAGGGGCGACGATAACGGGACGGGGAAATGAAAATTCGGGGCCTGGTTTTCGGCGCCGCCGCTTTGGCGCTCAGCATGACATCGGCGTCCGCGACCATGCGGATCTCAGAGGACCGCGGCGGTCAGATCGGTCGCTATCTGGAAGCGTTCGCAACGGTGCGCTCATCGGGCGACCGTGTCGTCGTTGACGGAAATTGCTTGTCCGCTTGTACGCTGGTGCTCGGCGTCGTTCCGCGCGAGCGTATCTGCGCCACGCAGCGGGCGCGCTTCGGCTTTCACGCGGCCTGGATGCCGGATCGCGATGGAAGACCGGTGACAAGTCCACTGGGCACACAAGCTTTGTGGAGCATTTACCCAGCTTCGGTTCGGCGGTGGATCAGCCAGCACGGCGGTCTCTCCCGCAAGATGATCTTCATGCAAGGCCAGGACCTCAACGGCATCGTGGCAAGCTGCGATCGCGACGGTCGCGAGCAGGTGCGGTCAGCGCGCCGACTCACGCCGAATCCGGTGCGCTACGAATCCGCAAGCGCCGCCAGCGACCGCCGCTAGCGCCATCGCGATATAGGCGCCGCTGCCAAAATCGGCAAAAAGCACGCCTGAAATGCCCGTTGCCACGGCCATTGCCAGGCCGGCGGCAATCGCAAGATGACCCTGCGCCGTCGCTGCCTTACCCGTCGGCGCATGCTGCGCAAGAAACATCAGCGCTCCCAGATGAGTCGCCCCGAACGACAATGCATGCAGTATTTGCAGCCAGGGCAGCACGAGAGCCGGAGGATCGAGCGCCATGCTCAGCCAGCGCAACGTGCCGGCGAAGGCGCCGATCATCAGCATCGCCGTGGGCGTAAGGAATGGCGGCAGCCGCCCTTGCACTGCGAACAATGCGATCTCGGCGGCGACACCAAGGGCCCACAGCGCGGCGATGAAGGTGCCATCAAGACCGGCACCGTGCCATTGAACAGCGGAAAACCCGTAGAACAGGGCATGACTCGCCTGGATAAGGCTCGCGCCGGCAAGCACCGCGACGAAAGCATGGTCCCATAGCGGTCCGTGCCGTTGAGGCGCTTCGGTTTTTTGCTGCGGCGGATTCCCTGCGAGGGGTACCAACTGCCAGGCAGCAACACCTATCAGCGCACTTCCCGCAACCATGAGCCAAATCAGATGCCGCGCCGGAATTTCATCGGCGGCAAAGCCTGCGGCGAAATTGCCGACGATGAAAGCAAGCGAACCCCATAGCCTCACAGGTCCGTAGGCGCGACCGAGCGCGAGAAGCCCGTTGAGCGCGTAGGTTTCAGCAAGCGGCATCAATGGCGTCGAGAAGAGCGCCGTTAGGGTGTAGGTGATCAGGATCGCCGTGCCGCCGCCTGAAAGCCCGACGAGCACGTACCCCGCCACGCTTGCAAGACTCGCGATAACCAACGCGTCGCGAACAGCATCGCGTCGGTCAGCCTCACGTGTAACAAGCGGAATTGCGAGCACCCGGGCGATCATTGGCACGGCGAGGATGATGCCGATCACCTTCGCGTCCACATTCTTGGCCTGAAGCCAGATCGGAAAGAACGGCATCTGGACGCCGGACAGCAGGAACAGGGCGGCATACAGAGTTGCCAACCGCGGTATGAACCCCCAAGACATTCGAACAACAGGCCGCATTGCCCCGCCTCAGCCCGGGTCGGATATTGCCGCATCGCGTTGACCTGCGCCTGCAGACGGCCGCCGGGCGGAAATATACTGGCCGAATCAACGCGATAATTGATAAGCGTAAACGTCGAGGATTGCACATGCCGAGCGAGATGACTGCCCGCGCCGGCCCGCTGTCTGGTGTGCCAAGCGAGCGCAATTACCAGGCGTTCTACGGAGCGCTCTCAGCGAGCGCGCGCGGGCGAGACTTCCTCGCTGAATATGCCAGGCGAAATCGGAAAGCTCACGGCGAAAAATTGCTCGCGGCGATCGACAAGCTGCAGTCGCTGCTGCCGGGCACTGCGGCAGGACAATCCGAAACACTCAAGCGGGAGCTGCGCTCACTGCTCGTCGAGATCAACGCAATACAGACCGAGCTTGACGCAAGCGTGCTTGCCATCAAGGCGGCAAAGTTCACGGAGCTCGCCATGCTGGTCGAACAGCGCATCTCAAACATCCTCTCTTCGCTGGACAGGCAGCCGGTTCCAAAAGCCGACATTCCGCCCATATCGGAACCGGACGATGAGGTTGTTGAGGGTAGCGAACGGGCGCATCTCGCCGTGGTGCCGGTACCCGAGCAGCCGGAATTGCCTATTCCCACTCCCGCCGCTCCACAGCCTTCGTCAATCGCTCTGGTTCGAAGCGAAGCCATCATTGAGGAGGTGGCATTTATCGAACCGCGGGCGAAACCAATTGCGACGAACGAGAATTATTCGCCAGACTCAGCCGCCCCGAGCGTCGACGAGCCGCGGACAGTCAGCCAGGATCCCGGTTGGCTCCATCAGCCGATCCGCTTCAATCCATCAAGGCCTTAAGCGAAGAAGAGCGCCTCGCGTTGTTTAACTGAGACCTTGCATCAGCCGGCGATCAGGCGGTCGAACAGATCTACATCCACGTTGGCGCCGGACAGGATAGCAACGACGATCTTGCCGTCGACTTTGAACTTGCCAGCCAGCAATGCGGCAAGCCCAATGGCTCCGCCCGGTTCGACGACGAGCTTAAGCTCCCTGAACGCAAACCGGACTGCGTATCCAACTTCGGCATCGTTTACGGTCGTGCCCTGCCCAATCAGCTCACGGTTAATCGGAAAGGTCAGTTCACCCGGCGTGTTGCTCATAAGGGCATCGCAGATCGTGCCGCTCATGCGCGCGTTTGCTTCGCGCTTTCCACTGGCGAAGGAGCGCAGCGTATCGTCAAAGCCTTCCGGCTCGACAACGTAGAGCTTCGCAGATGGCACCTTTGCCTTCACGCCGAGTGAAATGCCTGCGGCCAGACCGCCCCCAGAGGCGCCCACCACAACCACCTCCGGCTTAAGCGCAAGCAACGCCAGATCCTCGACGATTTCGGCCCCGATGGTGCCCTGACCTGCAATGATCAGCGGATCGTCGTAGGGCGGCACCAGAGTAGCCCCCCGGTCCTCCACAATTTTCTCAGCGATTGCCGCGCGATCCTCATTATTGCGGTCGTAGGGAACGACCTCGGCACCGAGCGCAAGCGTCCGTTCGCGTTTTGCCTTCGGCGCATCGGCCGGCATAACGATTGTCGCGCGCATCCCAAGCAGGCGCGCTGCAGCCGCCACGCCCTGCGCATGGTTGCCGCTCGAATAGGCGACCACACCTGCGGCGTGTCGATCGGCCGGAATTGAAAAAATCTTGTTGTACGCCCCGCGGAACTTGAATGAACCGGTCCGCTGCAGAGTTTCTGCCTTCAAGAAGACGCGCGCGCCGACCGCGTCATCAAGCACAGGGAAATTGACCAACGGTGTCCTTACCGCAACGCCAGCGAGGCGTTTCCTTGCCGCTTCGATATCGGTCGCGGTTGGTAGAATGGTATTGTCTACAGCGCCCATGATCCGAAAGGTACCCCGGATGCAGGCGTCCTGTCATGCACGGCTTTGGCGTGTGACCCGCGCGGGAGTTCAGAGTTCTGTCGCAGCCGTTACGTTCACGGACAGGCCGGTGCCAAGAGCTGTGACCCTGTCTCCGCAGCGAGCCGCTTCTGTCACATGGTCGAGGAATATCCGCGCGCTCTTGGCCCAGGTCATGCCAAGCGCGAAGTCGCGGCATTCATCCCGCGAGTAATTGAGTGCGTCGAGACATGCGCGCCGCAAATCGTCGTCGAGAACGCCGACCGGTGCTTCGCCAATAACATCCCTCGGCGCGGTGGCAGGGAATGCAGCGACCGGCACGCCGCTTGCCAGCGCTTCCAGCAACACCAGACCGAAAGTGTCGGTGCGGCTGGGAAAGACAAACACGTCAGCAGTGGAGTAGATTTCGGCCAGAGCCTGGCCGTGCATCGGTCCTAGGAATACGGCATCAGGAAATTTTCGCGTGAGAGCGTTCCGCGCCGGGCCGTCTCCAACGACAACCTTGGTGCCCGGCAGATCGAGCTTCAAGAACGCTTCCAGATTCTTCTCTACCGCCAGCCTCCCCACGGTCAGGAAAATCGGCCGCGACAAGCGCAGGTCGCTTTGCGAACGCGGGCAAAACAAGTCGGCGTCGACGCCACGCGGCCATAGCTTGACGTTCTTGAAGCCGCGCGTTTTGAGCTCGGAGGAAAGCGTGGGCGTCGCGGCAAGCACGGCGGCCGCGGGCGCATGGAAACGACGCAGCCAGGTCCATGTCATCTCCTTCGTCCAGCATTCCGGGAGCGGCAGCCGTTCGGCAAGATAGTCTGGAAAGCGCGTGTGGAAACTGGTCGTGAACGGCCAGCCCCTCCGCAAACAAATCTTCCGCAAGGTATGGCCGAGAGGCCCTTCGGTAGCGATGTGAATCGCATTTGGCTGGGTTTGCTCAAGCCGGCGCTCGACGCTTCGCACGCCGGCCAGCGCAAGACGGATTTCCGGATAGCTCGGAATCGGCAAAGTGCGGAACTGGTCCGGACTGAGCAACTCAAGCTTGACGCCGAGCGCGCTTGCTTCGCGCGCGACGTGGCTAAGGGTTCGCACGACGCCATTGACCTGCGGATGCCAAGCGTCGGTCGCGACGAGGATTTTCATTCGAAACCGCTCATTCCCGCGCGCGCAGGAATCCATTTCTTTTAAGTAAAGGGATGGATCCCCGGATGCTTGGGGATGATCGCAATTTGCCGAAGCGCATTCTCATGCCGCTTTTGCCGGCGACGGGAGCGATATCGCGGGCTCGACGTCACGGCCCGTATGCGTCCAGGTGATGATTTCGAAGCGGCCATCGTGCCCCTCACCCACCGCCGTGCAGCTTTCCACCCAGTCGCCGCAGTTAATGTAACGCAGCCCATAATCGTGGTGCATCGCCGGGGTGTGAATGTGGCCGCAGATCACGCCATCGGCCTGGTGGCGCTTCGCCTCGGCTGTGAGGGCTTTCTCGAATGCGCCGATATAATTGACCGCGTTCTTGACTTTGAGCTTGGCCCATTTCGAAAGCGACCAGTATGGCGCGCCTAGCACGCGGCGGAACGCGTTGAAAATCCGGTTAGCCGTGAGCGCGAATTCATAGGCCTTGTCGCCGAGAAGCGCGAGCCAGCGCGCCTGTGTCACGACAAGGTCGAATATGTCGCCGTGGACGACCAGGTAACGTCGTCCATCGAGGCCATCGTGAACGGCACTCTCCAAGACTTCGATGCCGCCGAAATGCGTGCCGTAATAGCCGCGCAGAAACTCATCGTGATTCCCTGGAATGTAGATAACGCGTGCACCTTTGCGTGCCTGGCGCAATATCTTTTGCACCACGTCGTTATGCATCTGCGGCCAGTACCAGGACGAGCGCAGCGCCCAGCCATCGACGATGTCGCCGACCAGATAAATCGTTTCGGCTTCGTGATGACGCAGAAAGTCCAGAAGCTTGTCAGCCTGACAGCCGCGCGTACCCAGGTGCACATCGGAAATGAAAAGCGAGCGAAACCGTCGCGTGGCGCTGTCCGTCACAACCCGACGATCCCCAGCGTAATGATCATGCGGGACATATACCAACGACCTGTTTCAGTTATGTGACAGCGTTGTTTACCTATTTCACACCTTTTCGAGTGCCCGCGGTGGGCCGTGCGCACCGGCGCGGCGAAAACGAACGAGCGTGTAGGCACCGAAAGGCTTGATCTTCCGCCGCTCGATCAGGTCGGCTCCGCCGTGGGTCTGCGCCCATGCTGCCAGCCGCTGAAAGGGGAATTCCGGGCGTAGGCCCAGCTTGCGCGCCCGCTGCGCCAGCAAGCGTTCGACCGCGGCAATCAAGCCACGTTCTGAATACAGATGATTGACGAGGATGATTTGACCACCGGGCCGAACCACGCGCGCGCATTCCGATAGCACGCGTTCCGGATCTTCAACCAGAGTGATCACGAATTGGCCGACCGCGCAATCGAATGAGCCATCTTTGAAGGCCAGTTCGTGCGCGTCCATCACCGCCAATTCCTTGACGAATGGATAGCGTCCGCCTTTGATCCGCTCCCGGGCGCGCGCGATCATCGGCTCGGAAATATCGATGCCGACAATCTCTGTCGTCGCATCGTAGTCCTCGAACGACAGCCCGGTGCCAACGCCGATTTCGAGGATGCGCCCGCCAACATTTCGTGCGGCCGTGGCAGCGGCGCGCCGACCGTTCAAGAAAACAGGACCGCACAACGCATCATAGACCGGTGCCCACCGCGCATAGGCTTGTTGCACCACGTGGCTATCAGGATCGCGCAACATCGTTCCCCCGAATCAATGGACCGTTCCGGCCGACCGGATATCAATCGATTGCTACAGAACGGCGACACTCGCCTCTCACCGGCTTGACCTGTGCGTCCTCTTGAGGCCCTGTGTCGGGCTCGAATACTCGCCCGACACAAGGGAGAAATCATGAATCTCGGAATTGCCGGCCGGAAGGCCATTGTTTGCGCATCGAGCCGCGGGCTTGGCAAAGCCTGTGCGCGGGCCCTGGCGGAAGCCGGGTGCGAAGTTGTCATCAATGGACGTGACGCCAAGAAGCTGGAAATTACCGCCGCCGAGCTCTCAAGCGTCGCGGGCGTGAAGGTGATTCCGGTTGCCGCCGACGTGGCGACGCCCGAAGGTCAGAAGGTTCTGCTCGCCGCCTGTCCGCAGCCTGACATCCTGGTCAACAACAATGGCGGCCCGCCCATGCGCGATTTCCGCGAGCTCACGCGGCAACAGATCATCGACGGGGTTATCGCAAACATGGCCGTCGCGATTGAATTGATCCAGAAAGTGATCAACCCGATGTGCGAACGAAAGTTCGGCCGGATCGTGAATATCACATCCAGTTCGGTGAAGATGCCCTTGGCCGGCCTAGACCTGTCGTCGGGTGCGCGTGCCGGCTTGACCGCATTCCTCGCGGGTGTCGCGCGCACGGTGGCGGACAAGAACGTCACCATCAACAATATCTTACCCGGCGCCTTCGATACCGACCGGTTGCGTGGCACGTTGAGCAAGACTGCCGAGCAAAAAGGCAAAAGCGCGAGCGAGGTCGCCGCCGAGCGCATGGCGACGATTCCAGCCAGGCGTTTTGGCAACCCGGACGAATTCGGTGCGGCATGCGCATTTCTTTGCTCCGTGCATGCCGGCTACATCACCGGGCAGAACCTGTTGATCGACGGCGGCACATTCAACGGCGCATTTTAAGTGCAAAGGCCGGCATTTCTGCCGGCCTTTGCACCCCACCATCCCTCGCCCCCGCAGATTACTTGGTGACAATCGGCCTCGGTGCGGGCTCCGGTGCGCCCCAGCGAAACACGAGCGCGAGCGACAATATGTCGACATGTGCCTTGCTGTCGCCGATATATGTGACTCCGGTAAATTGTGGATTGCCGGATGCTAACGAAACGTTGATCGTAGGATCCTTCACCCAGATATGCGAATAGGCCAGATCAAAAGAGAAGCCTTTCCAGACTTGCCAGCTCGCGCCGATTGAAGCCCAGACCCGATTATTGTCAGGAACGAGTGGTATACGAACCTGATCGGTTACCGGAGAAATTTCGTAGGCAACCCCGCTGCGCAACGTGAGCCTATCGCTCCACTGATACTCCGCGCCGCCTGAGAAGAACCAGCCGTCCCTGTACTCAAACGGAATCTTGACCGGATTTCCGTTGATGAGAGCGGGCGCACCCGAAGCCTGTAGAATGTTTGAAGTTCCGATCCGGCTCCAATTCGACCATTCGGCGGTGCCAAGCAGTGTCAGCTGCGGAGTTACACGCTGTCGCACTCCAAGAGAGACCACGTCAGGAAGATCGACCGTTGTGTGAACCGAGCCATTGCTAAAAGGCCCGAGGACGCTAGTCAGCACCAAGCTGCCGTCGATTTTTTGATTGAGGCCCGACCGGTAACCGATCCCAATGGTAGTCGTCGGTGTGGGCGTGATGGTGACACCCGCGGTAAGACCGAAAGCCCAATCGTCACCATGGAGCGTCGCATCGGGGAAAAAAACGCCTTGCTGGGTAGGCACAAGAAGACCTTGGTTGAGCGTAACCCTGGCGAACTGGATTTGCGCGCCGATGCCAACGCTGATCCAATCGTTGAACCGGTAAGCTAAACTCGGCGCTGCATTGTAGGTCGTCAGTTTGCTGATATTCGCTCCGTAGTTGCGTCCAGCCCAAAGGTCCGGGAAATGCGCGGTGAGACCGAACGGCGAGTTCACGGCCAGCCCGAGCCACAGGTTCGAGTTGAATTGGTAGGTGAAATAGGAATTCGGGACCAAGGCATCCGAACCCGTGTCGGTGGTGCCACCAAAGTTAAATGGAGGTCCTACGAGTGTACCCGCGATGGGAGTGTTGTTGGCAAAGGGGAAGATCGCCGACGCCCCGACTTCGATGCCTTTATCCGCAAATTGCGTCATTGTTGCCGGATTCCAGAACATCGACGACAAAGCGCCGCCGGCTGCAATACCGGCGAACGATGTTCCCTGCCCATACGTGCTTTGCTCGCGGAGCGCGAAGCCGCCGGCATTTGCCTGAGCTGTTGCTACGACCAAAAGTCCGAGCGCGCTTCCCGCGCGCAAGACGCCGGCCAATCCCCGAATTGACATGCTGTCCCCAAGTCCGTTCGCGCTCTTCCCGCTTGCGTCATCGTGACCGGAGGTTGCGGAGTCGACAATAGCCACAACCGCAAAATTCCCTGAGTTTGAGCGGTCCTACGCAAAAATCGCCTGCCTGTTGCGTCCATGACACAGATCGCTGCTGCACCGCAGTAACCCGCGTTTCGTTGCTTAAGGCCTTTTTGAACCGCGCATTAATCATCAAAGCACGAGGGTATAAGCTGCCGCGAACGATCCATTGCGAGTCCGCACAAATCACGCTGGAGAGCACACCGCCTTCTCGCCTTGCCCGCGACAGGGTTGCCCCCTGCCCCCGGCCATGCATGATGGCTGCCGATCCGTCTGCAACCGTTCCAAACAGAACGCTCGAGGAGAACGCTAAAAATGAAGCTTGTCCGCTACGGCGCGCCCGGCCGCGAGAAACCAGGCATCATCGGTGAGGACGGCAAGGTTCGCGACCTGTCACGCATCGTGGAGGACATCGACGGCGCCATGCTCGTCTTGGGCGGCCTTGCCAAAATCAAAAGAACAAACCTCAAGCGGATGAAACCCGTTTCCGGCAAACCCCGGCTTGGGCCTTGCATCGGCAAAGTGCGTAACTTCATCGCCATCGGGCTGAACTATTCCGACCACGCGGCGGAAGCCGGTATGCCGATCCCGAAGGAGCCGATCATCTTCAACAAGGCCCCGACATGCATTTGCGGACCGAATGACGACACCATCATCCCGCGCGACTCCAGCAAGCTTGACTGGGAGGTCGAGCTTGGCATCGTGATCGGAAAGCGAGCTCGCTATCTCACGCAGGACAAGGCAAAAGACGCCATCGCGGGCTATTTCCTTAGCAACGATGTATCCGAACGCGTCTTCCAGATCGAGCGAAGCGGTGGCCAGTGGAATAAGGGCAAAGGCTGCGAGACCTTTGGGCCGATTGGGCCATGGTTCGTCACCAAGGACGAAATCAAGGATCCGCAGAATTTGGACATGTGGCTCGACGTCAACGGCGAGAAGCGGCAGCGGGGAAACACCAAGACCATGATCTTCGGCTGCGAGCACCTGGTCTGGTATTGCTCGCAGTTCTTCGTGATGGAGCCCGGCGACATTATCATCACCGGCACGCCACCCGGCGTCGGCCTTGGCATGAAGCCCGCGCCGGTATTTCTCAAAGCGGGCGACGTAGTCACGCTTGGCATCGACAAGCTCGGTGAGCAGCGGCAAAAAATCGTTGGCCCGAAATAAATCAGAGAAAGAAAAACTTTCGGCAGAAACATCTGCTCTCGTTCTGCCGTAAAATTTTCCTCCGCCAGATCACCTCTCGTTGATCATCTATTTGCTGTAAATCGCCTCGCATCAGTTGAGGTCAACGCGTCCGGAAGCCGCAATACCAAATCTCGCGCGTGCCGGATGTATGATCGTAAGCAAACACACCTCGCTACCATCGATTGGCAATGAATATTCACGCTTGCCGATTTGCAACGTATTGCAGCCCCCCAATCCATGTCCAAATGACCGTCAACGGGCATTCCTTGCCCGCGCAGCCGGTTCTTTTGCCCGCGCGATCAACGAAACTTCGAAGGAGTTCATTGCGCGGTTCATGCCTGCGATGGGGAATCGAGACGATGCGAGTCTGATAGAATTATCCGCCGCCACGCGAATCTTCGCGGCGATCTCAAGCCCTAGAGAGACTAGTTTTCGTCCGAACGTGGCGACAGGCCGCCCTTTCGGGCGCATCCATAGTCCTTGCAAAGATGGGAAAGATCGCCCTCGCAGGGATAGCCGGTGATCGGACAGTGCAGCGACGGCTCGACCGCGGCCTTACCGGCTGCAAAAAACCACGGATTATCCCACAGGGTTTCACTCACGTTCGCCTCGTTTGCCACCGTCAATCCGAATATGAAGTCATGGGATTGATGACGGTCGGGATTTCCGTACTCTAAGCTTCAGGATTGATCTGGTGGCAACAGGTCCGCGTGCCTTTCAATGAATCGGCGAGCCTCCAGGCGTCGCGATTCCTTAAGCGCGTCCACGAAACGAGCGAAGAAAGACTTGCGAGGCTTAATTTCCACAACAGTGGGGGTGGGGGCGCGAACGTCCCCGAACGTCACAGCATCCATCGGATCTCTTCCTTCTTGAACACTGAGCTTTGACAAATGCCTTGGCACCCATCTCGGCGTTGGACGACGAGCCTCACCGCTTCATCAGGACAACTTCCAGGTACTCACTGGGCACGACCATCGTGCCGTCCTCGGCTTTGTTCATGCGCGCGATGAGTTCGTACAAATCCTTCTCCAGGCGTGTCCGCTGAGGCACATCGAGCGCGGAGAATGCCTTGAGCACAGGACCGTAGTAGGTCTTGAAGACCTCGACGAAATGTCGGTCCGAGCGATAGCGGAAATTGAAGATGCGCGGCTCGGCCTTGATCCAGGTCGCCGCGGATCCGAATAATTCAGTCAGCCGGGCGCGTGTACCCCATAGCATTGGAGATTTGGCTGCCGGCGGCGGCGGCAGATATTTGCCAAGCGTCTTGAAGAGCTGGCCGATGAACCCGTCGGGACTCCAGTTCGTGAGACCGATTTGACCGCCGTATTTGCAGACGCGCATCAGTTCGGCGGCGGCACGTTCCTGGTTTGGAGTGAACATGACCCCGAAGGTCGAGATCACGGTATCGAACGAAGCGTCCGCGAACGGGAGCTCCTCGGCATCAGCCACCTTGAAGTCGATATTGAGGCCTTCGGCCGACGCGCGGGCGCGACCACGCTCCAGCAGGCTCGCCACATAATCCGTGGACGTGACATCACACCATCGCCGCGCGGCAGCAAGGCTGACCATTCCATTGCCGGCGGCGACGTCGAGTACCTTTCTGCCCGACCGAAGGTCGAGAGCCTCGCAAAGCTCTTCACCCACGATTTGCAGGGTTGTGCCTACAACTGCGTAGTCGCCGGAGGACCATGCAGCCTGTTGTCGGGTCTTTATGGCCACGAGATCCGGCGATCCGCTCGCCTCCTGCTTGTCGGGCTTTAATGCGGTTAATGTTGCAGCCCGCATCGAAATCTCCTCTCGAATTTCCAATGTGATTGAAATTTGAGTACGCTCGCCGCGCCCAAAAGACTTTGCCCAAAGCTTGATTTGTCCTTGAGGCGGGCTTGATTATTTCCTGAGACCGAGGTTTCGGCGCGGGGCCAGCGAAGTGCAAATTCTCTTTGGCGATCATATGCTTGACGACGAGCGCCGCGAGTTGCGCCGTGGCGCAGAGACAATTGCCGTCGAGCCGCAGGTCTTCGACCTACTAATTTACCTGATCCGAAACCGCGATCGCGTTGTCAGCAAAGACGATCTCATTGATGCAATTTGGGGCGGCCGGGCGGTATCGGATTCGACCCTTACCAGCCGCATCAATGCCGCACGCAAGGCGTTGGGCGACAGCGGTCAGGATCAGAAATTGATTCGCACTGTTGCCCGAAAAGGACTTCGCTTTGTCGGCGATGTGCAAATACAGTCCTTGGGGCTCGGACTACATCCCGACGGAGCTCGGTCCCAATCAGAATTCCACGACAGCTTCGCTGCTTTGCCTCTGCCCGATCGCCCTGCCATTGCAGTGCTCCCTTTTGTGAATATGAGCGGCGAGCCGGAGCAGGATTATTTTTCCGACGGCATCAGCGAGGACATCATCACCGCACTTTCCAAGCTGCGCTGGTTTTTCGTGATCGCCCGCAACTCATCATTCACCTACAAGGGCAAGGCCGTCCACTTAAAGCAGATCGCAGAAGAGCTTGGCGTCCGCTACGTGGTCGAGGGCAGCGTTCGCAAGGACGGTGGCCGCGTGCGTATAACGGCGCAGCTGAATGATGTGACAACGGGCAGCCACATCTGGGCCGAGCGATACGATCGCGACATAGCCGATGTGTTCGCGGTGCAGGATGAGATCACCGAAGCGATTGTCGCCGCGATCGAACCGCAACTTTATGCGGCGGAGAATTTCCGCGCGCAACGCAAGCCGCCCGACAGTATGGATGCGTGGGATCTCGTGATGCGGGGACTATCGTATTATTGGCGGATCACGCGACAGGATAACGTGGTCGCCCAGGCCTTGCTGGAGAAAGCTATAGCGATTGACCCCAACTACGGCCAAGCGCTCGGCGTACTCGCCGCCAGCCACACTTTCGGCGCTCACATGGGCTGGGCAGACATGGCGACGGCAGTCCCGATAGCCGAGCGAGCAGCGCTTGCGGCCATAAGAGCAGACAGCGAAGACCCTTGGGCGCACCATGCGTTGGGAAACGTCTACTTGTTCAGGCGACGATTTGACGACTCGCTGGCCGAATTCGAACTCGCGTTGCAGCTTAATCCGAACTTCTCGCTGGCGCAGGCATATTATGGCCTGACCTTGTCCTACTGCGGACGCTGGAAGGAGGCCGATCTCGCTGCACGCCGAGCGCTGCGCCTCAGTCCGCGCGACCCGTTTTCAGCGCTGTTCTATGGCATCGCTTCATATGCGCAGTTCAGCGGACATAACTATGATGAGGCCATGCGGCTCGCGAGGGAATCGATCCGTCAGCGCAGCGATTTTGTCGGCGGCCACAGAGTGTTGACCGCCGCAGCGGGCATGGCTGGAAGGGACGATGTTGCTTCTGCAGCACTGAATGAGTTGCGGCGCGCGCAGCCGAATATCTCGATGGCGTGGCTCGCAAACCAGATGCCATTCCAGCATGACGCCGACCGAAACCACTATCTCGAAGGCTTTCGCCGCGCGGGCCTGGAATAACAGGCCTCCCTAGTCTCTCAAACCCGCCTTTTGCAGCCCTAACAGGAATCGAGCCCGGTCGTCGGGATTCGCGAACACCGTGTTGTTCGCAACATGAGCGCTGGACAGATCAGGCTGAAGCGTAAGCGTGCGCGCAAGGGCTTCCTTGGCTTCGTCGATTTTTCCGAGCAAGCCAAGCGAGGTGGTCATCAATCGCCAGGCGCCGGCATGGTGCGGGTGCAGCGCTGCGTAGGCACGACAAACGGCAATTGTTTCCTCATACTTTTTCAAACCGAAAAGAGCCATGTAGCGCGCCACCGGCGCATATATCGCCAGAAATGGGTCGCAGGGGCTGAGTCGCTGCGCCTCCTCAAGCGATTCCAGCCCGCGCTCAGGCTGCCCGCCGCAGGCATAGGCATATCCCAGCCCTGCATAACCGAGGGCAAAGTTCGGATTCAATTCGAGAGCTTTGGAAAGATGCATCACGGCCGGATCTGGACGCCGCCGGCGCGTGTGACCAAGTCCCACCACGAGGTGGCCCCAATGATCCTGCTCGTCGAGTGCTAACGCGCGCCCCCCACAGGCGAGAGCTTTCTCGGTGAATTCACCGATCGGCATGCGCGTATTGAGGTTGAACATGCACAGGTGTGTCCATCCAAGCAGCGCATGCGCGTGGGCATAGTCAGCATCAAGCCCGACGGCCTGCTGCAACAGGTCCTGAGCCAGGCGCTGTTCGTCGACCGTCATGCGCCACATGTGCGGCAACGCCTGCATGACTAGGTCCCATGCCTCGATGTTCTGCGGCGACTTGCGCTGGACGCGAGCCGCTTCGGCCACGATGATCTGCGAGCCGACCGAATCTATGACCCGGTTGGTAATCTCGTCCTGCAGTTCGAAAATGTTGGCCAAATCGCGATCATACCGATCAGCCCATAAATTGACGCCCTTACTGGCATCAATTAGTTGCGCGGTCACGCGCACCCGGCCGCTCGCTTTGCGAACGCTGCCCTCGAGCACATAGCGCACGCCGAGTTCATTGGCGACTTTACGGACATCAGCGGCATCAGCCTTGAACGCAAAGCTCGAATTGCGGGCGATGACAAAGAACCACCGCTGGCGCGACAGACCCGTGATGATGTCCTCGGTGAGGCCGTCGGCGAAGTATTCCTGTACAGGATCGCCGCTCCGATTTTGAAATGGCAGCACCGCAATCGATGGCTTGTCGGGCAAGGCGAGCGCAGGCCGCAACGTTGCGGCTCGTTGCGTCCGGCTCGCCTGATTGTCCATCACGGACTGTTGCTGCATGGATTTGGCGTCAGGCACTTCGCACGGCCGGTTCGCGTCGTCCACGCGGCCGACGAAACGGAAGCCGCGCTTGTGGTGCGTGCGAATCAGCGACTGGTCCGTACCGTTGTCCCCGATCACTCGACGAACGGCGCTCACGCGGGAACTCAGCGTCGCCTCCGAGATGACGCGACCCTTCCATACGGCGTCTATCAACTCTTCCCTGCTAACAATTCGATTGCGGTAGCGAATGAGATGAACAAGCAAATCGAAAACCTGGGGCTCGACTGGGATCAGATCGCCCGCTCGTCGTAGCTCCTGACGCGCAACATCGATTTCAAAATTGGCAAAACGGAACGCCGGGCCATCCCTCACTTGTGAGGCGGCCTCGTTCCTTTCCAATGCTCCAAAGTACTGCATAGCCTCGCCCCCTGACGCGCTATCGCATGCTCAAGCTGTTCTTCGGCAAGTCACCTTTCTGATCGCCTGTTCTTTTTGTAGCGCACAAAAATCGGCTTCGACTGTGATGGGCCTCACAGAGCCCATAACGTCCTGCTTCACGAATTGATTGTGGACGAATCGAGGCGGACTTATCAGCAATTGCAGAATTGCCCACGCGCGCGATCGGCTAATTCTCCCGCTGTGAAGTGTGGTCGGACCGCAGCGCCAGGCCGCCCCTCGCGAGCGCGCCCCGTGCGTGGCGCTGCTATGCCTCTAATTTGAGGTGAAGTCACGCGTTTGGCTCACACTTCACGAAAACGTTATGGAATTAAGCGCAGCGAAAAATATGGACGCATGCCGGAGGAAGCATCGACCCATAAATGATCTGCATACTGCTCGGCCGACATTCTCCTTCAAACCTCCGTCCGAATCCCACTAGTTCTCCGCGCGCGAAAAAGCTGCGGTAGCAAGGGAATCACGCGAGGTTTGAATTGATAGCCCGCAAATTGAAGCTTCTATTAGCTGCCATGGGCGCAGCGGTTTTAATTGTCGCGCTCCTGCGCGCTATCCATTCCCACTCGGCTCAGGCCGACCTCCAAAATGCCTCGAATAAACGAAGTGCCCACGAAGGTCAGATCATACCTTCCCGCCCGCAGGGAATTCTGGGTTGCAGTCTGCCTGTTTCGGACTGCGAAAGAACAATAGTATGGTCCCCATGAGCCTGAAATTTTCGCCGCGCGAAATTGGTGAGCCTCCGGATTCTCATCCACTGTTGGGATCAATCGGACAGTGCGCCCAATCCGTATATGATCCTCAGCACCGGGCTCATCTGCAGACCTATTTGATCAAACCAGGCCTTGAACACACCCACGATGCGCCCGTCGCGGTAGATTTCCGCCAGACCTGTATTGACTGCCAGCCTGAATGCCCAATCGCCGCGCGGCAATACAATTCCATAAGGTTCGACGGACAGGTCGTCGGGCAACATCACGAGCGCTTGCGGATTGCTCAGGCGAGCGCCGACCAGCAGAAGCTTGTCGCTGGCATAGCCATCGGCATTACCGCTTTCCAGCATCGCGACGGCCTCAGTGCCGTCTTTCACCGAAATAAGCGTCGCCTCGATTTTTTGCTGCTTCAACTGCGCAATGATGGCTTGTTCATTAGTGGTACCGCGCGCGACAGCGATCTTCTTGCCCACCATGTCGGCAAACGTGCGGATGTTGGATGCCTTCGTAACAACGATGCCGGTGCTTTCGACAAAGTAGAAATTGGAAAAATCGACTTCTTTCATCCGGCCGAGGGTCGCCGTGCTTGATCCGCATTCCATGTCGGCCTTGCCGCTGGCCACGGTCGAAAAGCGAGTCTGAAGCGTCGCCGGCACCCAATCTATCTTAAGATCGCCGACGCCTAACTGCCGTCCGATAGAAGCCGCGACAAGTTTGCAGATATCGATTGCGAAACCGATCGGTTCGTTACTGTCATTCACGAACGAAAACGGCCGCGCATCCCGCCTATAAGCGACCTTGATCACTTTTGTGCTGGCAATCGCCTTCAGGCGGCTGTCGGACGGTATTTCGCTCTGCGCGTAAGCGCCGGACGCAAACAACAAAGTCAGGAGCAACGCAATCAGTCGGAACATGGCCTACCCCACTGTCGAATGCCTTGGCACCCATGCCTCTATCGAGCAATTAGGTCAGATGAATTGATCGAGATCAATGCGCGGTAAAAACCGCAAGGCCTCCACGGCAAAGGCCGGACCCGATGTGACATGGCCTCTACCATTGAGATGGCCAGAGGCCGCACGCGTTTTCTGGCAGATACATTACATTGCTCGACATTTGCCTGTGGGACGAAGACGGTAGCCGATCTGAAGTGATTCCAGCAAATACCCGATCTGCCACCCTTCCTCGATGCTTACGAGAACGGGTTTTAAATTTTCGGCATTTTCAATCTGGGCAAAACCATCGGCCACAGTTTTGACCAGCCGGAATTGCGGCAGCCCGCCGAGAAATGAATTTTCCGTCCAACGCATGACATTGCGGCCAAAGCGCGTGCGAGCAATGAGCCGGGCTGCCACCGAGGTGCGCACCAGCATCAGCACTGCGAGGATTCCTTCCGCCGCAGGCCCGAACACCTTGTCCAATGTCAAGAATTCGGAAATTGGGCGTACTGCTTTTGCGGCGAACCGCAGCGCATGGCTGAGGAGGAGCACGACCAACACCAACGGCAAAAGAAACAATAATCCTCCCGCAATTGTGGCCTTCCCGGCTTTTATCGAGCTCTCCGCTTCTCGCTGCCAACCACCCATTGCCGCCTCCATCGCCAAGAATTTAGAAACATCTCGCAGCGATTTTAGCCGCCTGCAGGCTGGTCAACAAATCCATTGGTTGGCGGGTCAGGAAGGACAGGCGAGCAGCATGATGGTGTGATATTTTCCGTGGCGGTTTTGAATCCACCTTCGATGCAACCATGAACCTTCTCCGTCTCTACGCGCGTGTTTTGTCGCTGCTCGGTTCCGAGGGCAAGCTGGCGTGGTTTTTGGCGCTGGCGAATCTGGCGCTGGCCACTGCGCAGTTTGCCGAACCGGTACTGCTCGGGCGGATCATCGACACCCTGACGGGGGCCCAGACGCGCGGGGCGATGCAGGAGTGGCCAAGACTGGCAATGCTGCTGGGCGCATGGGCGGGCTTCGGGATTTTCACGATCGTCTGCGGGACGCTGATCGCACTTTACGCGGACCGTCTGGCGCACCGACGCCGTCACGTCGTTTCGACAGGCTATTTCGAGCACGTTCTTCAACTTCCCCTTTCCTATCACGGGAACACGCATTCGGGCCGGTTGATGAAGATGATGCTCAGCGGCACCGAGGCGCTCTGGAGTCTCTGGGTCGGGTTCTTTCGTGACAACCTCGCCTCACTGATTTCTTTGCTGGTGCTGCTGCCGATCTCGCTCTTTGTGAATTGGCGGCTCGCTTTGCTCCTGATTGTGCTGTGTGTCGTGTTCGCGGCACTCACAGCAATGATCGTGCGCAAGACAGAAACGATGCAGAGTTCGGTCGAGCGTCACTACTCCGATCTTGCCGAACGCGCATCCGACGCATTGGGCAACATCGCGCTGGTTCAAAGCTTTTCACGACTTGAGGCGGAAGTATCCGAGCTGCGGCTGGTGGTCGAACGTCTGCTGTCTGCACAGATGCCGGTCCTTTCCTGGTGGGCGCTCGCCAATGTGCTGACGCGGACCGCCACCACCCTGACTGTCCTTTCGATTATCATCGTGGGCACCCTGCTCACCATGAAGGGTCAGGCGACTGTCGGCGAAATGGTCACGTTTATGAATTTTGCCGGCCTGATCATCGCGCGGCTGGAGCATAGTGTAAGCTTTCTGAATACCGTCGTGTCGGAAGCGGCGAGCCTGCGCGAATTTTTCCAGGTTTGGGATACCGTCCCGTCCATTCGCGACGAGCCAAACGCGATCGATCCCGGGCGCCTGCGTGGCGAGGTCGAATTCAAGCACGTTTCGTTTTCGTACGACGGCAAGCGCCTAGCCGTTGAGGACCTGAATTTCAAGGCCATGCCTGGCGAGACAGTTGCCTTGGTCGGTGCGACGGGCGCCGGCAAATCCACGGCGATCGCGCTGCTTCATCGCGCATTCGACCCGCAGGCCGGGCACATCGAAATCGACGGCACCGACATTCGCAATTTCAAGCTTTCGGCGTTACGCCGCAATATCGGGGTGGTGTTCCAGGAAACGCTCCTGTTCAACCGTTCAATCGCAGAAAACCTGCAGGTAGGAAAACCCGATGCGACGGAAGCGGACATGCGCAGCGCGGTCGAGCGCGCGCAGGCCTTGGAATTCATCGAGCGCAAGTTTCAAGGCTTCGAGGACAATGTGGGCGAGCGCGGCCGGTCACTGTCCGGGGGCGAGCGTCAGCGATTGTCGATTGCGCGTGCGCTCCTCAAAGATCCGCCGATTCTCATTCTTGACGAGGCCACCAGCGCACTCGATACCGACACCGAGGCCAAGGTCATGCTTGCACTTGACGAGGTGATGAAGGGCCGCACCACCTTTGTTATTGCGCACAGACTGTCGACGGTGCGCAAGGCGTCCCGCATTCTTGTCTTCGATAGAGGAAAAATTGTCGAGAAGGGAACATTCGACGAGCTTGTGAGTGCCGGCGGCCGATTTGCCCGGCTTGCGCAGCAACAATTCATTTCGGCCGAGCCAATCGGCTATCCGATCGCTGTGAAATAAGGCGCGATCTTCCGGCTATTTTCGACGCCGACGCTTCGTCCTCGCTCGCAGCTTTCTGCTGCCAGCTTTCCGTCTGCCGGTCGCCTTAGGCTTTCTTCGAGCGGGTCTGCTCACCGTTCTCGTGGCTGCTCTTCCGACCGCCCGTTTTACCGCAGGCGTCGATTGATTAATCCTCGCCCGCCCGGCGTCCAGCGCATTGGCTGTTGATTCGAGGACAACGTCCGCCGCGGCTGTCGCCGCTGCACCAAGGGCCTCGCCCGCCACCGACCGCGCCCCTTCGATGCTGCGTTGCGCCACGTGCTTGATCACTCGTTTCGTCCGTGTTGCCACCATTTTGACCATCAATCCCTCTCTCGTTGGGAGCCTTTGATAATGCTGGCAAGCGTGCCGGGTTCCCAAAGGGAGCGACGCCTAGATCAGATAAATCCGATCGGGAAGCTCGTTGCGATCTGCAGCGCTGGGGGGAAAGTACTTGGCCAACTCCTGCCCGCACATTTCAATGGCGGCAATAAACCATCCGCAATCAGGCCGTTTCGCATATGGGCAATCAGAGCATCGACTGCGGCCTGCCACCTGCCTTGGAGGACGCGCGCGGCGATTTCGGTGCCCACAATGATGCGCGCATAACGCTTGGCGAGCGAAACAAAGATCAATTGGCCACCGCAATTTGGATGCCGGATTTTGCTTCGAGATCGGCAAGCTTCTGTTCAATCGCCGTCCGCGTTGTAGGCTGAATGATGTTCGCTTGGTCGACGACACGGCCCGTCAGAGCCGGAAAATTAAGGGCAAACCCGGTGGCGGTCGCGATTGACAGCGCCACAATGACGATCAGAGCACACGACTCTCTTCTACCAAAGGCAGAAGGGATTCGGCCGAGGATCATTTTGATGCCTTTATAGCGCGGCGCCCGTCAGAATTTTACCTGCGGCGGCTTTTCCGCGCCTTCACCCGCGGTGAATTCGGCCATCGGCTTGTTGCCGCGGAAGAAAGTATTGGCCCAAAGGATGCCAGGGAATGTTCGCAGTTCCGTGTTGTAACGACGCACGGCCTCGATGTAATCGCGTCGCGCGACCGCAATACGATTCTCCGTGCCCTCGAGTTGCGATTGCAGTGCAAGGAAGTTCTGGTTGGACTTGAGATCGGGATAGTTTTCGCTGACAGCAATAAGCCGCCCCAGCGCACCGCTCAGCTGGTTCTGCGCATCCTGAAACTGCTTCACCTTCTCAGGATCGGTAAGTTGCGAGGCATCGACCTTGATCTGGGTTGCCTTGGCCCGCGCCTCGATCACCGAGGTAAGGACATCCCTCTCCTGCTTGGCATATCCCTGAACGGTGGCGACCAGGTTCGGAATGAGATCGGCCCGGCGCTGATAATTGTTCTGCACGTCGCCCCACTTCGCCTTGGCCTGCTCCTCGAGAGTGGGGATGGTGTTGTAGCCGCAGCCGGCGACAGTCAGTCCGGCAAGAATGGCAAAGACAATATTTCGGAAATGCGGTTTCGATATCGTCATGCGAGCCCCTGAACAAATAGAATTAAAGAGCGGGCACTTTAGCCGATGGCATATCCCCAAGACGAGCCTGCCGATGAAATGCGCAAGACCCTAGACTCGGGGTCCCGCGCCGGGATCGGATATGACGCGCGCAGCGACAAGCCGATTCCAGATAAACAGCACAAGCACCGCGCCGACAGTCGCACCGATAAATCCTGCGCCCTGATCAGGCCGATACCAGCCAATTGCTTGACCAAGCCAGGTCGCGAGGAAGGCGCCTACGATGCCGAGGACCGTTGTGAGTATGAATCCCGAAGGCGTATTCGGACCCGGGGAAAGCCACCGCGCAATCAGCCCGGCGACAAATCCAATCAAAATAATCCATAGAATTCCCATGCGCCCCTCCTGGATCTAACGGCCAAGCCGCTTTCCGGCCAACGGCTAGTTCCGTCGGCCGTTAAGCGGCGCATACAACAGCGCGCATGCATCAAAACATGCGCTGTGCCTCTTGCTCGGTAGGCAATCGTCCTTGAGGCGTCAGACGATCGACGGCTTGAGGCAAATATTGGCTCAGCGCATCCAGCAAGTCGTCGCGCGACATGCCGGTCTGCGAGGACAGGGTGCTGACCTTGTCCGCTCCGAGAGCGTTAGCCAGATCTTTGGGCGCTATCGCCTTGTTGGGACCTGTCCCGACCCAAGAATCGACAGCGTCGCCCTGACCGTTCTGCTGAAATTGCTTGAGGAGATCGTTCAAGCCGCCGCTCAAGACGCTACCGGCAGCCCCGCCTGCAAGCAGCCCGCCCAAGCCGCCTTTCATCAGATCGCTCAGTCCGCCACTGCTTTCTGGGGCGTTGACGGTCGTGGGCTTTGCTCCTGGCTGCGCGCGAGTATTCGCCGGAGCGGGAGATGGTTGCTGCGAGCCGGTGAAGCTTTTGACCGCCTTGTAGGCAAGCAGACCGAGAATCGCCATGGTGATAGGCGACATCCCGCCGCTGCCGGCGCTTGGATTGGCGCTGGGGTCGCGTTGTCCATGCGGTCCATTCTGCATCCCGTTGAGGACATTAATCAGGCCCATGTATCGCCTCCATTGAACGAGAAATTATTCCTGACGCTAAGAGTATGCGATGACGAGAACATGGCGCACATTTCTGCCCGTTGCTCGCTCGCGTGAATTTTACCCGTGAATGCTCGTCGTGCGGTGAAGCCATTACAAGTACTTAAGCGCTGCGGTACCGAAGTAGCGCTTGCCACGACGAACATTGCCGGATCATTTTCGACGCTTGCTCGCGACGGTCGAGATGGACCTAGGTCCCATATCCAAGTTCGGCTTTGGAATGGCATCTTTCGGCGGCCATGGGCGTGACGGTATTCCAAGAGTTCCACTGCCCTTGTGACTGGTTCCGTTGCAGATAGACGGGAGGAAAAACATGAGTGTTTTCGGAAAAATCATGGGCGCAATTTTCGGACACGGGTCCGCGCAGGCAGCGAATGCATCGCCCACGTCAGCGCCTGGCACCACGTCATCGCCCAGCGTTACTCCGGCAAATGTGCCTCCGCCCCAAACGGTCGACGTTGCTGCGATCGTCGACAAGGCCGCGGCGGCAAAGGGCGAGAAACTTGCCTGGCGAACCTCGATTGTCGATTTGATGAAGGCGCTCGATCTCGACAGCAGCCTGAGTGCGCGAAAAGAACTCGCGAAAGAACTGAACTATACCGGCGACACCAGTGACACTGCCAAAATGAATGTCTGGTTGCACAAGCAGGTCATGGCGAAACTTGCCGCCAATGGCGGCAAATTGCCGGCCGACATCAAGACGTGAACTATCGGCGCCCTGATCGGGCAGTTCGCCGGCGGCGGCATTGCTGGCGCAATTGACCGCGATCGTCGCCCCGGTGAAAAACCGGATCGCCGCCTAGTCGCGCCGACCGAAGAGCGTTTAGGCCTTTGACCCGCCGGGCTCGCCCGAGCGGCGGGGTGTAGTTTCTGCGCCCTTGCCGATATTGCATAAAACCCGGCGCAAGCGGGCAGCTTTTAACAATTCATCAACCATGCTCGCGCAAGTTGCAAACGATGTCGCTGTCGCGATGGCCAACAGGATGCTGTAACCCAGGAGATTGCGCGCTCCGAGAACATTACCGAGGTGTCGAACAGCGCACGGTGCTGACCGCGGCGGGCGAGTTGGCTGACCAAACGCACCTGCTGCGCAAGGAAGGCGAGCGCTACCTTGCACAGCTTCGTGTCGCTTCCTGAGACCGAAAGCAGTCATCACGTAACCCGTTCATTTCCGCACAAGCGGGAACGCATAACAACGAGTCGGCTTCGCCCCGCTTGTGAGGGTACGAACTGAATGGGCAATTGCTATATCAACTACCTCTTTCATTCCCGCGAAATCGGGAATCCAAAAATACCTATCGGACTCGCCCCCCGGGGTCCCGGCTTGCGCGGGACGAACGGGATAGGCAATTGCCGCTTCATTCCGCGGCCCACGTGGCCGGAACCAGTGTAAAGCGAGGCCGTTATTGCCCCATGCGGGCGCTTCTGGTGCACAATCCAACGGCAGGGACGAAAGGCTACGACAAGGACAGCATTGTCGATGCCCTGCGCCTTGCGGATTTCAAGGTCGACTATGTGTCGACCAAGGAAGATAAAGTCAAAAATGCGCTGAAGGAAAAGTACGATCTGGTGGTGGCTGCCGGCGGCGACGGCACGGTTGCCTATGTCTTCGCCCACTTTCGCGACCGCTCGATACCGATTGGCCTGATGCCGCTCGGCAGCGCCAATAATATTTCGCGCTCTCTTGGCATTGCCGGCACGCCGCAGGAATTGGCCGAGCAGTGGCGCATCGGGCATATCCGTCCGTTCTACCTGATGGTGGCGAAAGGCCTCCGAGAAGAAGACAGACTGTGCACCGAAGCCTTTGGCGTGGGTCTTATGGCTACGCTGATTGAACGTCGCGCCAAAGGAAAGAAAGCCGACGGCGCTGACGATATACGGCGCGGCCGGCGCGCCTTGAGTGAAATTCTCGCCGACGCCGAGCCACTCGATATCGAGGTGAATGTCGACGGGAAGCCCTGGAAAAGCGATCTGCTCGGGGTCGAGGTTCTCACTATTCCGTTCACAGGCCCGGCCTTGCCCCTCGCCCACGATGCCGATCCAAGCGATCAGCTGCTGGACCCGGTGGGTGTCGGGCGCGACGAGGGCGAGGATTTTGTTGAATGGATCAAGACACCGCAGGATCGGGCCCCGCCGGTCATTGCCACACAAGGCAAGAAGATTGAGATCCGGTGGCGGGATGTGGAAAGCCGCATCGACGACAAGCTCGTAAAGGCAAAATCGGATTGGCAGGAGGTGACGCTGTCCTGCGACGCGGAACCCTTGCGCATTCTTGTGCCCGCTCAGCACCCGGCTGTCCGCAAGAGCACGAATGGCAGTTGATCATGAGCCAGCAGGCGACCAGCGTGGAAATTCTTGAACAGGTCCATGATCTGGACGACATAGAGGACATGGCAGTCCAGCTCGCGACGCTGGCAGGCGCCGAGATCGTCAGGACTTTCGGCGGCATTTTCACCGTGCGCTACAAGACCGGTGACGCGGGGAAACTCAGCGTGCGCGATCCGGTCTCGGAGGTCGACCGTCATGTCGAGAAGCTCTTTCGCACGCGTCTCGCAGAGCGGTTTCCATCTCACGACATCATCGGCGAGGAGATGGATGAGCGTCCGGGCCGCGGCCAGGATTGCGTGTGGGCCGTGGATCCTATCGACGGCACGACTAATTTCGTGAATGGCTTCCCGATGTTCGCGGCATCGATCGGCGTGCTCCACAGTGGGGTCCCTGTTGCCGGCGCTGTGTGGTGTTCAGTCAGCCACGCACTGCGCGCGGGCGTTTATCACGCCGCGGCCGGCGGCAAATTGCGGTTCGAAGGCGACGACGTCACGCCGAAAGTCAATGCCGACGTCCTGCGCCGTCTTGCGGGCGTGCCTATTGCTGCCGATGCGGACGAAGCTGGTTGGGAGACGCGCAAGACCGGCTCGGCTGCGCTCGAATGCGCCCTGGTTGCCTCCGGGCTGTTGGAGGTGGCGCGCTTCGCCTCGCCTCACATCTTGGACGTGGCCGGAGGCATCGCGCTCGTCCGGGCCGGAGGGCGCGTGGTCCGCGAGCATGACGGCATCCATTGGAGGCCGATGGGGCGTTTTGCGCCCTCCCCGCGATCAGGCGCTGACCCCGACTTGCACGCCTGGCGGCGCCCCATCGTGGTCGGGACGAAAAGCGGCGTGGAGACTATGTGCGGCAAGGCCGAAGACTCAGCGCAATAGCTTTGAGCTCATGCAACGATTATTGGGATCTATACCTGGCTGGCCAGGAAAAGCATGGTGGCGAAGCCGCAAATCACCACGCCGGCGAGCAAAATAGACCACTCAGACGGCTTGAGCGCACAGACCCTGCCGTCAGACACCACGTAGGCGAGCATTGAGGACATTTTTTGCATTTTTGCCTTCACTCCACTCCAGGCAACTCAATTTCTTTTCGGTAAACTAGGGCAAGGCGGGCGGCGTCACTGTGATGCCCGTCACCAATTTCACGAATTCCGGCTACCTACCTGTGCACCGCTCCGCTAGTGGCGGAGGAAAATCGCTGAAATGTCCACATATGCCGGGACGGGATACTGCATGGGGTTGGCCGGCAGCGCGATATTACCGCGGGGTTTTCCGGGCCCGGCAACGACACTTCCGAGCAGGATCAGAGCGGCAAAAACCAGAATGAGCAGCGCTCGTCGCATGTGAGCCTCCTCTGTCGGACGCTCCCTATGCTCAAGTATCGGTCCAGGCTCCGGAAGAATCTGTGAGAGGCTTCACAACCGATAAAAAAATCCCGTCGGCCAAGGCGGGTATTCTCGTGGGCAGCACGACGAATCCATCCCAGGCCGCCTCGTCCTAACCCACGAACAGCGTTGATATTTTCCGCCGACCCCCGATTCACAAGTGCGAGCGGGACCAAGGGACTGCCGGCCTGATCCCCCCTTCCCCCGCGCTGGCAGCTTTGATGTTGGGCCGCCGTTCTCGCGAATCCCGCCGGACCCGTCTGTGGGCCCGGCGGGCTTGTCAGATGGTCATTTTGAGAAGACCGCTACGTTGCCTAGCGCATCGAGACGGTTATGCCGCTTAGATTAAGGGAGGCCTCAAGCCCCACCTGCCGACCGCGCAGCTCCATGACCACGCCGTTGGCATTCTGCAGGCGCGCAGCCGTCCCCCCGCCCGCGACCGCTACCCCGGCGCCGACAGCGGTGTAGGTACCGGCGATGTCCTGCGGGCGCCGCAGATTATATGCGCGGCCGACCACGTCGGCACTGGCCGCGCCGATCGTGCCGATGCTCATTCCGCCCACGCTCAGCGGATAGGATCGACCATGGAAAACCAATGTGCCTGTGCCGCCGCCAGCGCCAACGATGAAGCCGGCCTTGGTCACGCGAAAGCGCACCGTTCCTGAATCGGCGTATGACGGCCATGCCGTTGCGATCAGCATAAAGCCTGCCGCCAACATCGCGGCACCGCACTTCACTGCACGAGAAAAACCAAACATCATCGTCTCCCTACCTTTCGTAATACTGACGACCGTAACACCGGCCAGCGCACATCTCCAAGGTCGCACCAGTGGCTACAACCTAGTTCACGTAACCAGGCGGAGCTTTTTGCCACGGATATCCGGCGCGACCCTTTTGATATCCGTATTCAAACAGCGTCTGCATGTAGCCTTTGTCGAAGGGGCCTTTGTACGGGACGTCGAAGTCGTTGTTGATCGATGCAAGGTTGAAATCGACGCCATCCCGTCGTGCGAGCAGAAACATTCGGTAGGTGTCGTTCACGCCGCTCGAGGCAATCATCGTCGACAGCGCCTCCTTGGCGATCGCAACGGTTTGCAGCTTCACGCTTTCCTCCGGCCGCGTAAACCGGCCATTGCGGATCACATAGGCAACGCGCCTTCGTTCGGTTCGTAACGTTTTCTCGCTGATCCCGACGCGTGCCGCCGCAGTTCTGAGCGAGATCGAGGGCGGGTAAAGAAAAGCCTGCGCGATGGTGCCGCCATCGACATGCATTTCCTGGTATCTCTCGCCAGCGATAGTAACGTCCAGCATCACCGGTGGAAAAACGACGGGGATCGAGGTCGAAGCCAACAGCACCTCGACGATGAGCTCGCGCGCCTTGGGATGGTTGCTGGAGGCGATCGCTCCAATATTCCAGATCACGGGTCGGCCCTGGTCGAGGTTGGTCGTCAAGATGAACAGGAGCCGGCCTTTTTTGTATTCTTCGGCAATCCTGCGAACCATGGTTTCATCGAGCTGGCGCGAAATCATGGCGCGCAACGGCGCGTTGTCCGTCAGCGCATCACCTGCAATGGCGCCAAGCAACGGCGCGCGCTTTTCGAAAATATCGCCTGCACTCGTTTCCGTGTAGACGGCCTTCAGCTGAGGATCGTAGGCGCGGCCAAGAAAGGCAAACGGCGCCGACAATGCTCCTGTGCTGACGCCGGTCACTACGTCGAATTCGGGTCTATTGCCACGATCACTCCATCCGACCAGCAATCCAGCGCCGAAGGCTCCGTCGTCGCCGCCGCCGGAAATCGCCAGAAAGTGACGTGTCGCGGAAACGCCGCGAGTCATGTTGCGTCGCTGATTGGCTTTTACCGCGAGGTCGAGAATCTGTTTTGTTTCAGCTACGTAAAAGCGGGCGTCCGGAATATCCAGAATGTCGGCCTGCTTCGCTTGCGCGTACGTCACCGCCGGAAGGCGCTCGAGCGATGAACAACCGCCAATCCCCACGCCCACTGAGGCGACCAACACAAGCAAGCTGGCGCTTTGCAGGCTGCACATGCGCCAGCCGGCGGTCGCGATTCTGCTGAACATCTACGCTACATCCCCGAACCTGCAGCCAGTATAGGCGAACAGCCGTGAGGCAACAAAACGGCAACCCATGCGATGGCAGGCGGTACTGATGTAGGCCCAGGCGGCCTCGCAAAGTCAAGTTTTCTTCCGCCCATAGAGGCTTTCCACTAAGCTGATTTGGCTGCGAATAATCACGATCATGGTCATTCGCGGTTGGGGGGCATTCGTGTCGCGAATTTGTGTCGTGGCAATTGTGTTATTGCGTCCTGCGCAGCAGCAATTGCTCAATCGCGCCATTCGGCAATCGAGTGCGTGGATCGCGAATCGCGTTCCAACTCCCATAAGATGCTTGCCAATTAGCCTCGAAGCGATCCGGCGATGTTCGGCACGTTGCCTCGCAGCGGCGCCCGCTGACGGTTGAGGACGAACCGACGAACGGCTTTCATCAAGAAAGGCGACTAACATGCTTCGTATTTGTTTGCTGCTTGCCACGCTTTGCCTGAGCGCGACCATTTCCGTGCCCGCCGCCGCGCAGGCCTGGACGCAAATCGGCACATTGTCCTGCAGAGTTGATCCGAACATCGGATTTATAATCGTCGGCCATCAGCCAATGCAGTGTGTCTATACTCAAGCCCCTGGTGCGCTGCCCTAGGTGCCGCCTCAATCCTACGACGGTGCTCTCAACACGGTCAGCTTGAGTATGGGCTTCAGCGCCGGCAGCGTGCTGGGCTGGGCGGTATTTGCGCCGACAACCGGTGTGCCGGCCGGCGCTTTGGCCGGAGAATACGTGGGCGTTTCGGCGGATGTGGGCGTCGGCCGCAGGCGCGAATGTCCTGCTCGGCGGCTCGAACCGCACCATCGCGCTGCAGCCGCTTTCGCTTCAGGGATCCGCTGCCGTGAACGTAGTCGCCGGCATGTCGTCGCTCAAGCTGCGCTGGCACTAGTGAATTGCAAGGTCCGCGCGACCAGCGAGGATCGCGCGGGCCGATCAACTCCGGTTCAGCGTAATGGAGGCCTTCACGATCTGCCCGGCACCGTGCGAGTCGATGTCCACGTTCTGCCGCCGGTTGCGCGTCACCATGACGAGATCGGCCGCGAAGCCGGCGCTTTCGATGTGGAGCTGGAGACGGTCGCCACGCGCATTGCCGATCGCTGTGCCGCCCGTGCTGCGGGTGCGTTCGGTCCAGCGACCACTGACCTGATTTTGTTCGTCAGCCGTGAACTGGCCGATCAGATCGAAATTGTAGCTGTCGCTTGCGCAGCGAAGTTGCAGCTCGACATCACGTGGGCTCCTTCCGGGACGATAGGTCGCGTTGCAACGGATTCGCTCCGCGGTCCCGTTCTCCGGCTTGAGCGATCCTGATCCCGACCAGCTGCCGGCGAATTCGGCGAATGGACCTGCCTGCGCGAGTGCGGACGGTAACGGGATATAGAATGACACCAGGGAAAGCAAACTGCAGCCGAGAATGCCCGCTAGCAAAAGCCTGAATGGATTATTGAATGTGCGTCGCAAGAGCTTGTCCCTTCAAAGTTAGTGTCGAAGATGAAGGAAAGTCCCCCATCGATAAACGGTGAAAGGGGTAGTTCTGGTTCCCGGCTAGGATGCTTGTCCGGGCCGGGTCCGTATAGTGCGATATCGTGACGGTTTCAGGGTGCTGCTAGCGCGGCAGCAAGGCCCGCAGTGGCCACTTGATGATCCCGCAGCAGGGTGGCTGTTTCGCCGCTGCCGGTCCAGGTTTGCGTCCCCTTGAGGGTGGCTTGGCGTTGCACGAAGGCGCGCTCACGGCTATTGCCTGCCGAGAACGGCAATTTGTCGCACACCATTGTGCCGCGACAAGTCGCATCGCGCATCTGTGCCAGTGCTGGCGCGCTGGCAATCGCACTTGGGTTGCAACGCGGTTCCCCGATACGGCATATTGCCGCGAAAGGACTCAAAGGAAACCTGATGCTTCATTTCAACACGGACTTATACGCCATTGTTTTTTCCGTCGTGATCGCTTTCGCGTTCCTGTCTGCAGCCACCGCGGCGCCCAAGCTGTCGGAGGCTGACGACACAGCCATTAAAAGCGCGATCGCTTCCTGCAAAGCCGAGGCTAAAGCCAAGAAAATCGGCTTTATATCACGCCGGGCATTTCTCAGAGATTGCGTGACCGAGACGATCAGAAACAATCCGCCGAAGCGCTAGCGCGGCACCGGGACAGGCGCGCCGGCCTGCCGAATTTCATATTGATCCAACTTCTTCTTGTATTCCTCGACCATGCCCTCGAGGCGCGACACATTTTGCAAAAGACGTTCGCTGGTCAGGCTTAGGAGATAATAACCAAACTCCGGATTTTGAAAGTACAGCTCAAGCAGCGTCTCATAGGTGATGGTGAGGACGTCCCCGCTTTCAATGCAGCTCACTGTCTGCGTTCGCCGATTTTTCGGCGCAACGAAACCAAGCTCGCCCATGATGCGCCCGGGAGGAACCTCGATATTGATTTCCGTCACCAGGAATTTTCCGGTGATCGTCAGGAACATTTCGTTCGCCACGTCCCCCTTGCGGAACAGCACGTCGCCCTTGCGATACTTTCTCGGCGTCATGTACGGCCTGAGCCAATCCATCGACAAATCGCCTTGCGCGGACGTCCGTGCCTTTTTGACAAGCGTAAGCATCTGGCGGAGGCGAATGACGTTGATAGGCAGCGAGAGCAGGTAAAGCAGGAAGGTCGACACAGCGCCGGCGACGATGCCGTACGCGATAAAAAAAGCGATGCTGATGATGCCGATGACGCGAAGCGGCACGATCGTGCGCATCATCAGCGTGGCGACGTAGAAAATAGCGCCCACCAGCGCGAGCGAATTAGCGACGTTGATGTTGGCCCAGACGATTTCCACCACGCGATGGAATACTGCGTCCCAGGTGAAGTGATTGGGATCAAAACCCATGTCGATGAAGAGTTTATCGACCTTGAGATTTTGCCCAATGAAATTGAGGATGCGACCTAAAGTTGAATCCGGATCAACGCTATGCATGCTTCCCCCACGGAAGGCTGGCGGACGGCGCAAGTGGCCAATTCCTATCGATATTACAGCGCGTTCGCACAGTAATCGAGTGAGAGTCGCCAGACTCACCTCACGGATTCCGCCCTTGAGGCCCACGACGGCCTGCCCAATTCCAGCACTCTATCAACCAGTCGGAATCGCGTCAGGTGGAAGGCGTTTCGCATAGTCGCCACCACGTTTGTAAGCCGACTCATGGATGAACGAGCCAGCAGGAATTGTGCGCCGGCGTCCGAGATTGGCCCCGGCGTCCATATTGACGCTTCATCCAGTTGTAACGTCGTTTCCAGAGAATTTCGGCGAGCCACCAAAGTCGCGTCAGCGACTCGTGCATCATCGCATTGGCGTCGGGGGCGGCGTAGGCGCCGGTTTTTTCTGAGCACGAGGTCCATCCGGCCAGGACTGACAAGAAGGCCCGCAGGCCGCTCTCGGCTTCCGGATAGCCGCCGCCCACATCGCTGTGACCGGGAAACCAGACCTGCTTGAGGTCGCTGCGGCGTACCAGCCAATCGAGCTCACCGTGTCACACGCCGACAAACCAGGGCTTGCAGATCTGCGTCGAGAAAGTGCTATCGACCCGTGACCAGCGCAGTGCCAGCACTTCGCCCAAGCGCATCCCGGTGAATAACGACACCATCGCGGGAACGTAGAGTCGGCCCGCAGTCTTCAGCTTTTCGATGAAGGCGAGAATGTCCTGCACGATAAAGATTTCCATCGGCTCGACTTTCGGGCCCTGAACCTTCGCCACGTTCTTGGTGATGAGTTCATTTCGCATCGCATCGTTGAGCGCCTTGAACAAAACCCGGTGCGCCTGTCCGATGCTGCGGGCAGTCAGACCCTTGCCATTCGCACGGCCGCCACTGCGTAGCGCGGTGTGCCAGCGCTCAATATCGAGTGGCCGCAATTTTTGCAATGGCTTTGTGCCGAGGTGTGGCGTGATTTGGTTGGCTAGAATCTCTCGGTACCGTGCGGCCGATCTGGCAGAGATAGCGCCCGATGACTCCCATTGGTCAATACGAGAAGCCACGAAGTCGCCCACGGTCGTCCTGGTCGGCTCGACATAGGCGCCCGCACTGACTGCGGCGAGAAGCTGGTTTAGTTGCGCTTGCGCCTCGCGCTTGGTGCCGCGAAAGGTGGCGTACTGAATTTTGCGCCGGCCGTTTTCATCGCGTCCTGCGTCGAACTTTAGTCGGTAGGAATTCTTGCCGCGCTGTTGAATGTGGCCCTTCATTTGTCAGCCTCGTCATTTTTCTGTCGGTTTAATTCGAGATCGCGCCTCGCCTTCTGCTTTGTGTAAAACTTCCTCGAAAAAACCTGGCCCAAGATAGGGAACTCTTGATTTAACTGTTTTTCAAAGTCCGAAAGTTCAGATTGCTGCGAACGCGGCGTTGCGGGACTGTGCTGCTTTTCTCGGTGATGATGGCCGTACCGTTACTTTATACGCGCATTATTCATCGGACGACGCGGTGTCGTCTCAATTCAAGTTGCCTTCGGCTGTCACGGCCGAAGATTTCGATTCAAATTATTACCGGCGATTGTTGGAAAAATCAGAGGAAGATTTTTAATGTTTGAGGGAAAAGTTAAAAGGTGGCTTAGGGGGCGTGGCTTCGGGTTTCCGACGATTTTTGGTTTTTACCGGGGTAGGCAACTGCTCATGTGCAAAATCCGCCGGCCAAGGTTAGCGGGGCATTGGGACTGGTTAGTCGGTGCCAGAACATCCTGAATACCGAGTTTCTCGCTGCCCTTTGTGCCGCACTTGTCACAATAGCCTTTGCAGTTATGGCTCATGGTACTGCACTTCACAGTACCCGTTGAAGTTTTGCAGCGGTAGGTGAAATACGTACTGGAGAATTTCCCTCCGACACTATCGCAGCGAGATTTTATCGCGGCAGCATCATACTTTTGGAGCTGTGCGAATTTTGCCGAGGCTTCACCGGAAAGCAAACTGGCGCAGGCGAACACCAGCATCGCCCAAACGGGCATCACATGTGTTCTCATTTGTTGGTCCCCCAGACCACGCCGTCAAGCTTATTGATTTTTTTCAGCGAACGGGAGTCCAATGTGCGCAGCGGCCGGGTGGCGAGCGATGCTACCCGGCCGTGACCTTGTGCTATGTTAGCTGTGCAGAACGACCGTCGAGCATCGTCGCATGCAGCACAATTCTGATTTCTACCGAGAAGAAGCAGCTAAATATCGGGAGCTTGCCGAAATGGCCAAAGATGCAGCCACAAAGCAAGAACTCTTGGAACTAGCGGCTGCTTGCGAGGGAATCGCCGATCAGATCGACGATCTACGGTCAAGCGGGTAATCACGCCCGTAATGCGAGGGACCACGCGGGGGTCGAGTTAGTCTTATCCCTTAGTCCGACTGGTCCCTCCCTTGGTTAGCAGCTTCGATGTTCAAGCGTGGGTAATCGCGTGCGAGCCGTAGAAGCGTGCGCAGGGCAACAGCACGGCCGCGAAGATCACGTCCCTTCAGTGCAGCTAATGCGGCGCGCAGGACAATGCGGTCGTTATAGTGCAGCGGCTTTTTGCGTCTCATGCTCCAATAATTCATCGAAATGCAGGTTGCGCAATTAGGCATCCAATTTTCCGAAATGCAAAGGGCTTCGACCGGTTAGGCGCAATCGGTACGTCCTGGTGGCGGTGGTTAGATTCTTAGCTACCGACTGATGGCCCCTTCTTTTGTTTCCGCGATCTTTACATGCGGGCGGATCGACAGCGCGCTAATGTTGGTAGAGCTGGGGGCTTCCCGATAGGGAGTTTCCACAATGTGTGACTACAGCCTTGAACTCGTCAGGTCGCGGCCTGCAAAGGTCGGCGATAAGCTCGTGACCTGTCACTTCGGCACCGGGGACACGCGGCTTCGCCGCCGCCGATGATCCCCGACTGGCGGTGTGTGTGATGCCGGGAACAGAACTGGCCTTCGCCCAGGAAGTTCGGTGCTGGCCGGGTGGCCTACTCGGGTGGAGGATGAGGACAATCAACCACAAAACGGCAATCTTTCGACAGATCAACAAGGACAAGCGGGCACATCATCACGATGCGCTCGAGTTTCCGGATGGGCGGACCGAATTGCTGACGCTCCTGCGCGAGGGTCAGGAAGCAACGGTGCTTCAACTGCCTGCGCAGCCAGTGAGCGCGGCAGAGGCAGAGGTTCAAACTCGCGTCGCTTAC
>DASXST010000144.1:0-24216 GCA_036505835.1 Pseudolabrys sp.
CGGCCAATCCTGTCGCCCATCCATCCGAACAGGAACGCGCCCAGCGGGCGGATCAGGAACCCCGCCGTGAACAGTGCGATCGTGCTTAAGAGTGCCGCGACCGGATGGGTTTTCTCAAAGAACTTCACCGACAGCACCGCGGCCAAGCTGCCGAAGATGTAGAAGTCATACCACTCGATGACGTTGCCGACCGCTGCGGCGACGATCACCTGTCGAAAATTCTTAGGGACTTGAGGCCCAGCCATATTACCCTCCTCCGTATCGCAAAGCGTGTTGACGACGACGCAGTCTTGTCGACCAACCGACCGATCCTGCGCCCCCCGCTGGCGGTGGTTATGAAAACTCTAGTCCGGTGGCTTCAGCACCCCTATTCGACTTTCGACGAATCTCGCAGCCTAAAGGGCGGATTTTTCAGAGGTTTTTTGCACTGCAACCTGCAACCACCGGGGCAATTTTCATCGCGTGGTGAAAGGCTTGCACTCGAAGAAGGAGGCGAGGAACATACTTAGAGCCCAGGTATCGTGCGAAATGATGCGGCGCATGGCCGCGCCGCCAATAAATCCGAGGGAAGGTGCCGGTTTGACTGAAGCGTTGCAGTATCGGCTGGTCATTGCCGACGATCACCCGTTGTTTCGTGGCGCCTTACGCGAAGCGGTCGCGGGCCTGTTGGAGCAGGTGGATATTGCCGAGGCCGGCACCTACGACGAACTCGTCGAGCTGCTGGAGCGTAACGGCGATGTCGATCTTGTCTTGCTTGATCTCGCGATGCCCGGCGTTCGCGGGTTTTCCGGCCTCATGTACATGCGTGCTCAATATCCGGGTGTGCCGGTGATCGTCGTGTCTGCCAATGACGATCCGGCAGCGATCCGCCGGTGCATGGACTTCGGGGCTTCCGGATTCATTCCGAAGACACTCGGCGTCGATGCGATGCGCACAGCCATCTCACGCATTCTCGGCGGTGATGTTTGGACGCCACCCGATGTCGATCTTACCGGAGAAGCGGATGCAGCTTCGGCCGAGTTGATGGCACGAATGGCGACGCTTACGCCACAACAGGTGCGCGTGCTGATGATGCTGTCGGAAGGACTTTTGAACAAGCAGATTGCCTTTCAGCTCGGTGTGTCGGAGGCGACAGTTAAAGCACACGTGTCCGCAATCCTGCAGAAGCTCGGCGTCGAGAGCCGAACTCAGGCCGTCATTGCCGCAGCCAAAATCGAAGCCGGCCAATGGCCACAAGGCATCGCTGCCGAAGGCTGATCGCTATTCCGCCGCTGCGGTCGCCAGCATCATGCGCCATTGTGCCAGCAGCGCGCGCAGGGCAGCTGGCTTTATCGGCTTGTGCAAGACCTGAACGCCCTGCGCGCGCGCCTGCTCTCGTACCGCGGGAGAGCGATCGGCGGTGATCAGGATTGCGGGGAGGTCGCCATACCGGCGGCGAAGCTGAACAATCGCCTCGATGCCATTGCCCTGATCGAGATGGTAATCGACCAGCAATCCATTAGGCATCAGATGGCTCTTGGAAATTGACTCGATCGCGAGCCCTAGGTCGGGCGCCTTGATGACTTCGCAGCCCCAGCCGCGGAGCAGGGTTTCCATGCCGTCAAGCACCGCTGGCTCGTTGTCGATGCAAAGCGCGGTAATGCCGGCAAGCTGTCCAGGATCGATGCGGGTTTCCTCGCGTGCCGGCAGCTCGACCGGCGACCCCTTCGAACGCGCCACGGTCACCATGAAATGCGAGCCGCGCCCTGTCTCCGATTCGAGATCGATCGTGCAGTCCAGCACTCGAGCCAGGCGCTCGACAATAGACAGGCCGAGTCCCAGCCCGCGCGCGATCTTTGCCCCCTGATCGAGCCGATGGAATTCGACAAACACGTCACGCCACCTGGATTGCGGAATGCCGACGCCGGTGTCGTAAACGTCAATCCGCAGATGGTCGCCGCGCCGGCGGCATCCAATGAGAACGCGCCCCTCCGGCGTATACTTGATGGCGTTGGAAACAAGATTCTGGGTCAGTCGCCGCAACAGGCGACGATCGGATCGCACCACGAGCCCGCATGGCACGAAAGTAAGGCCCAGCCCCTTGGCGGAGGCGAGCGGGGCGAATTCCACCTCGATCTGACGCATCAGGTCATCGATACGGAAGCTGGCGAACTCAGGACGCAAGGCACCCGTGTCAAGCCGCGAGATATCGAGCAAGGCTCCGAAAATCTCCTCGACTGCCTCGAGTGACGCGTCGATATTGTCAACCAGCCGCCGGTCCTCGCGGCCGCCGCGTTCAATCAGGCTGGTGACGTACAGTCGGGCGGCATTGAGTGGCTGCAGGATGTCGTGACTCGCCGCCGCCAGGAACTTGGTCTTGGAAATGTTGGCGGCGTCGGCCTCGCCTTTTGCCAATTCGAGCGCCGCGTTGAGCCGGGTCAGTTCCTCAGTGCGTTCGCGAACTCGCCGTTCCAGCGTTTCGTTGGCGCGCTCCAGCGCCTCCGCCGCTTCTACGCTCGCCGTAATGTCGGTGAAGGTTGTCACGATGCCGCCATCCGGCATGCGATTGGCGCGCACCTCGATCACGAGACCCTGTGCGAAGCGTTCCAGGAACGGTTCGCTGCCCGAAACGTAGTGATCAATTCGCTCGCGAACGAATGCCTCGACAGCGTCCGGAGGGATGTCGGCTCGCTTGCCGTTGAAGCGCAGGATGTCGGCCAGCCCGATACCGACCCGGGTCAGGCTGGGCGGCAGATCCAGAATTTCCCCGAACTGCCGGTTCCAGCAGATCAGCTGCAATTCCTTATCGAATACCGCGATCCCCTGACGCACGTGATCGAGCGCGGTCTGCAGAATCTCGCGGTTGTACTGGATTGCCGCATTGGCATCGTCCAGTAATTTCAATGCGGCCTTGGTCGAAACCGTGCGCTTGCGCAAAAGCAGCGACAAGACAAGCCTCGAGGAAGCGCCGCCGATCGCGGAGGCAAGCGTATGCTCGGCATAGCGAATCAACCGGAAGTCGGCGTCGTCTTTCGGCTCCATGCTGATCCGTTGCGCGCTCGCAAAGCTGTCAAAAGCGGAGCGAGTGCGTTCTTCGCCAAGATAGCGCGCAACGGTGCTCGTGAGTTCCTCTACCGTCACCGAGGATCGCCACAAACGGAAGCTCGGCGCGATCGGCGTGAAATCGGACGGCACAAAGGTGTTGGCTTGTAGGCGCTCTATCGGCGAAGGCTTCCGCCGCAGCGAGAAACCGACGTAGAAAATGATATTCAGCAGAAGGCTCCAGGTGACACCGTGCACCAATGGAGGCGAATCGAGTCCGAACAGGTGCTGTGGCCGCAGCATGCTGAGGCCCGCCGGCCCGTGGGTGAGGATGCGCTCACCGATTACGCCGATGTCGGACAGGGTTGGGAGAAAAAGAGTATAGCCCCACACCAAAAAACCGGCCGTCATCCCAGCGATAGCTCCGGCCGCTGTCGCGCGTCGCCACAAAAGTCCGCCGAAGAAAGCAGGCGCCAGTTGTGCAATGGCCGCGAACGAGAGAAGGCCGATCGAAGCCAGCTGCGCTTCGCCTGCCGAGCGGTAGTACACGTAGGCGAGAAGGAGAATCGCAAAAATCGCCAGTCGCCGCACGGTCAGAAGCAGCGAACCGATGTTTTCACGGCCCCTGATCAGCGCCCCACGCCGTTGCAGCACGAAGGGCATGACCAGATCATTCGAAACCATGATGGAGAGAGCGACCGATTCGACAATCACCATGGCGGTCGCTGCCGACAGGCCGCCTACAAACGCCGCAATGGTGAACAAATTGGAGCCGCTTTCGAGCGGCAGGGCGAGCACAAACATGTCGCTGTCGATTTTTCCAGCCGGAAAAGTCAACAGACCTGCAAGCGCGATTGGCACCACAAACAGGTTGATCAGGACGAGATACAGAGGGTACAGCCAGACAGCGCGCTTGATCTCTTTTTCGTCGTTGTTTTCGACCACGGCGACGTGGAATTGCCGCGGCAGCAGGATGAACGCCACAAACGACAGCAGCGTCATAGCAAGCAGAGTGTCGATGCGTGGTTCTCGGGTAAAGATCGCGGCGGTCGCAGGCCGTTGCATCGCCTCGTTGAACAGCGCTACCGGGCCATCAAACATCCAGAACGTGACGAAGATTCCGACTGCCAAGAATGCAAGAAGCTTGACGATCGATTCTGTCGCAATGGCTAGCATGAGCCCATCCTGGTGTTCGGTGGCGTCGATGTGACGGGTGCCGAACAGGACGGCGAAAGTCGCCATCGAGAGCGCTACGAAGAGCGCAATGTCCCCGAGAAGCGGGCGGGTAACCTCGGTGCTTGAAGTGATATGGGCAAGGATCGTTTCAAGCGACGCTGATACTGCCTTCAGCTGCAATGCGATATACGGAATCGTGCCGATGATGGCGATCAGGGCGACTGTCGCGGCAACCGCCTGGCCCTTGCCGTAGCGCGCGCCGATGAAATCGGCGATCGAGGTGATGTTCTGCGTCTTGGCAAGCCGCACGACCCGCATAAGCAGCGAGCCAAACAGCGCGATCATCAGCACGGGCCCGACATAGATCGTCAGGAAATCAAATCCCGTGCGTGAAGCCAGCCCGACTGAACCGAAAAATGTCCACGAGGTGCAATAGATCGCCAGCGATAATGGATAGATCAACAAGCGTGCGCGACCCTCGCGACCGAGACCGCGAGTGCGGTCGCCATAGCTCGCTATCAGGAACAGCAACCCGATATACGAGAGCGCAACGGCGATTACGACCCAACCCTGCAGCATGAACTCTCCGGATCCGGGACCAGGCCCGACATGACCAGGATTGTGGCTAAATCAACACAGAATGCCGGCGCGGTCTACCGATGCGGCCCACCGCGCCGACTTACGAATCGCCCCTCCAATCATACATTAAACTATTGTTATACCAGCATTTTTGACTTCACCTCGTGCCTCTGTCGCTGCAAAATGGATCTGACGCTGATTTGTAAGGAAGCGGTTATGGCTTCGGAGACCCCGGGAACCCGCAACCTTCTCATCGTGATGACAATCCGATGATGCACGATGCACTCTCGGTCGTTTTCACGCTGGCCGGCTATCGAGTCATCGTTTTCTTTGTCGCGCGTCAACGGCGCCATAGAGGCTTTCTCCGATCGATTTGAAAATGCCAACAACAGAAACGGTGCGTTCGTCGATTTTCCGGGTCGAAGTCTGACCCCGCGTGAATGCGAAGTGCTCGCAGAAATCGCCGGCGGTGCTTCCAACAAGGAAGCTGGCCGGCGGCTTGGCATCAGCCCGCGTACCGTGGAGGTCCATCGTCCCCGCATCATGGATAAAATCGGGGCACGCAATGCCGCCGATCTCGTGCGCATCGTCCTCAGCGGCAGCAGAGGCCGATTTTCGTCGTCGCCAGAACTGGCGACGTAAGGTCTGCATTGCAATCTCTGCATTTGACGCGGGGATCTCCACGCGGCATTGATCGCCCGCGCCGGGCCGAAGCCACACGTCCGCTCGGTTGCCCCGAAAGCCCTGAGCATTGTCCGCACCTACCACTCACGACCGAATCGTTGCATCGCGCCATCTCGGCGAGACCCTGGCGTTCGCGGCGGCCGGTGGTGCTGCGTTGGGCCTCGTCGGCGTTCCTGCCGGCTGGCTGTCGGGTTCTATCCTGGCGGTTGCCGGCGCATCGCTGGCGGGCCGGCCAATGCATGTGCCCACATTATTGATGCGCGCGATCTTTATCCTGATCGGGATATCGCTCGGCGCCGTGGTCACGCCCGAGACATTGCACGGCATGGCTACCTACCCGCTGAGCATCGGCGTCCTGCTTGTAGCGATGATCGTTATCTCCGTCTGCGGTGCGGCCTATCTGAGGCTGGTGCATAACTGGGGCAAAGTCGACGCATATCTGGCCGCCGCACCGGGAGGAATGTCACAGGTGCTGGCGTTGGGCGCCGAGCTCGGCGGCGATCTGCGCGCCATTGCGATCGTGCAAAGCATACGAGTGGTGGTGATTGCCGTGGGCCTGCCGGCCGGATTGTCGGCGCTCGGCCTGGTTGGTCACGCTGGGCCGAGAGTCTCCGGGGCTCTCAGCATCGCCGTGATCGATGAGCTCGCGATCCTGATATTGGTTTCAAGCGTTGTCGCGATCATTGCGTATAGGGTCCGCTTTCCGGGCGGCCTGCTCTTTGGAGCCATGCTCACCTCAGCGGTGCTGCACGGAAGCGGTCTCATTCAAGCGGTCATGCCGTGGTGGGTTGCAAATGCTGCGATGGTCGCAATGGGCGCAATTACCGGCTCACGCTTCGCCAATACGCCGCCACGGCTGTTGCTGAATTTCATCGGCGCCGCATTCGGTTCGTTCGCGGCTGCCGTGACGATAGCCGCCGTATTTGCAGCTATGCTGATCAGCGTATTGTCGCTGCGCGTTGCCGAAGTCATGATCGCGTTTGCGCCCGGCTCCGTCGACGCAATGATGCTGCTCGCGCTCGCGCTCAACCTCGACCCGGTCTACGTCGGAGCGCATCATCTCACGCGCATTTTCTTTGTGTCGTTGACGATGCCCCTTGTGGCGCGCCGAACGGCGCGCTCTCTCAAGATCAAAAGCGAGTCCAAGCCGCTGCTCAAGCGGCCCCCGTTTCAGGACTGAGGCGTTAGTGATGCGTAGCTACTCGGCCGCAGCCGCCCGCGTCGAGCATCGCTTTGACCCGCGCCGCCCGTTCCTGGTGGCGCTCGCGCTCCCAGCTCGACGTTTTCAGGTGGCGGATGGCCGCCGTAGCCGCGGCGCAGATTGCCGGCGGCAGCGCAGTCGCGAAGATGAAACCGGGCGCATAGGAGCGCACGGCGTCCACCACCTCCTCGCTTGCCGCGATGTAGCCGCCCAGACAGCCGAACGCCTTCGCCAGGGTGCCCTCGATACGCGATCGCAGATGCCGCCGCCACGCGGGCCATACATGCCGACGGCATGCACTTCGTCGCAATAGGTCATCGCCCCGTACCGCTCGGCAAGGTCGCAGATTGCGTGAACGGGCGCGATGTCTCCGTCCATGGAATAAAGGCTTTCGAACACGATCAGCTTCGCACGCGCTGGGTCCGCAGCCTTGAGCAGCTCTTCGAGATGACCGAGATCGTTATGACGCCAAATCTGCTTTTCACAGCCGGACCGGCGCACGCCTTCAATCATCGAATTGTGGTTGAGCGCGTCGGACAACAACAGGCAGCTCGGCAACAACCCGGCGATCGTGGCAACGCCGGTTTCGTTCGAGACGTATCCCGACGTGAAAACCAGTGCAGCCGGCTTGCCGTGCAGGTCGGCGAGTTCGCGCTCCAGCTCGACCAGCGGATGGTTGGTGCCAGCGATGTTTCGGGTGCCGCCTGCGCCTGTGCCCATGCGCGCGGCAACATCGACCATGGCGCCGATCACCTTCGGGTGCTGCGCCATCCCGAGGTAGTCGTTTGAACACCAGATCACGACGTCGCGCGGACCCTGCGGTGAATGCCAGATAGCATGTGGAAACCGCCCGGCAATGCGCTCGAGGTCCGCGAAAACCCTGTAACGCCGTTCGTGCCGCAACCGGTCGAGGGCAGACGCAAAATAACCCGTGATTAGAAGGGTTCCAGGGTACTTGTCGAGACGAGACTCGTCGCAACTGTCGGATTACGCATTGATCGCAGTTAATACCTAAGTCCTATCGAAACGACGCAAGGTCCACATATCCGCGTATGCCGGCGAGGAGCAGCGCGCCGATATGCAGTTGCAGTTCGAATTTCGGTTAGGATGAGTGCAATCAGTTCTTGCGGCGTCGCCAGGTTCAATTCGATACCCGGCTCGACCGCAGGGTTCTCGTCGCGCGGCCCCGTTTCGACAAAGAACGAATGTATGCGGTTGGAAAGGCGCGCCGAGCACGCGGCGTAGCTGCCAAGCGCATGCACCGCCCGGGCCGGAAAACCGGTTTCCTCACGCAGTTCGCGTCGGCAGCAATCCGCAGGCGTCTCTCCCTTGTCCACCATGCCAGCGGGGAATTCCCATGTGAACCGTTCCAGTGCAGGCCGATATTGACGAATGATGGGAAGCCTCCCATCCGGCGTTCGGGCCACGATGGCGATGTAATCGTCCTGCCCGACGGCATGATAAGATTCAGTCGCCGCGCCCGGGATGAATTGAACTTCACGCTCAATGATGTCCACCCACGGAGACATTCGCGTCGTGCTGCGGCTGATAATCTTCGGCCAGGTCATGTTCGCCAATCCATGCTAAACTCTGTGCCTGCGGGTCACGCTTTCTGCCGGCCGCATCAGATACGTTGTCGCGAACGCGTAAGCGTACCAGCGCAGATAGTGGCCAACCATCTTATCACTGAAATCGACTGTCTCCGTGCGCGCTCTGAAACCAGTGCGCCGGCACCTCTCCTATGCGCCAGCCGAGGCGGTGACACTTCAACAAGCAGCTCGATGCTGTAGCAGAAGCCGCGGTCGGACTCGATTGTGACTTCATCGACGGTGCGGCGCGAGAAAAGGCGAAAACCATTGCTGGCATCGTGCATCGGCACTCGGGCGATGCGATGGAGCGTGAAGTTGCCGGCACGCACCAGGAAAGCCTTGAGCCACGAACAATCGATCATGCTGCCAAGAGGATCGGGAATCGTTAACGGAGCACTCTCGTCCGTGGGGATTAGCGGCGGCGTCTGATAGACCTCCGAGCTCGATGCGAGCACCAGCTTTCCAATGCCGTGTTTGCGGCAGGCGTCGATCACATTGACCATGCCGCGCACGCCAACGTCGAGGACAAGATCCGGCTGGGTGTAGAAAAACTGTGAGCCATTGACGTAGGCGAGGTGATGGATTTCGTCCAAGCCTTGCGCTGCGCGGTCGACTGCTCCCGGATCCCGAATGTCGCCGGCGATGAACTCGATATCGTTGACAACCTCGGCGAGCCGGCGCGCATTCCCGCGCGAATTGTCGTCCAGCGCGCGCACACGATGGCCTTTTTTGACAGCGCTTTCACCAGTCCAGAGCCTATGAAGCCACTGCCTCCGGTCACGAGGAGGCGGCTCACGCTCGCATCTCCTCTTTTCTGGTTTCGCGGGCTAAATCGATCCACGTGCCGTGCTGATGCGATCGTCGTGCCGCATCGATGAATTGCTGGACGCGATAGCCTTCCGCAAAACCGGGGCTCGCGGTGCTGCCGGATTCGATGGCGTCGAAAAATATCTTCGCCAACCGAGATACCGGCGCGATGCGCCCATCGGGGTACTGTGCGTCGATCGGATCGTCGGTCGCCACACGAACGAGCGGCGCGTCGCGCCTGGCGTGCCACAGCTCAAAACCGCGCATGTAGTCGGCGCCCGGATTGTGCAGCACCAGCGTGCCGTCCTCGCCGAAAAATTCGATGCGGTGTCCGATGCCGAGATACGATGCACAGCTCATCGAGAGAGTCACCAAGTGGCCGGCGGCAAGTTGCAGAGCCATGCCCACCGTAGTTTCCAGCTCACTATCGCCGGGCAAGCCCGACACGCGCGCGGACAGGCCCTCGATCGGCCCGCAGAACCACTCCAGATAGTGGAAGCAGTGGGAAATGAAGTTGCCCAGTACTCCGCCGCCATCGTCGCCCACGGTTTTCCAGTTGCGCATGCGCATCTGGATGGCGCGGCTCTCGACATGCCACTGCACGGTGACGTGGCGCAGCGAGCCGGTAGCGCCGGCGTCAAGCATGGCCTTGGCTCGCTGCCAGGCGACGATCTGATGAAAATTGAAATCGACCATCGTCGGCTTGCGGCTCACGGAAGCCTGTCTGAACATGGCCCGCGCTGCGCCAAGATCGCTCGCAAGAGGCTTTTCGGCGAACACCGGTTTTCCTAGCTGCAGGGCGTGAATTGCGATCTGGGCCTGCAGGCTTGGCAGCGTGGCGATCGCGACAACCTGCACGTCCTTGTCCTCGACCAGCCCACGCCAGTCGCCATAGGCCTTCACCACGCCGGCGGCTTGCGCAAGCTCGGCCGTGCGCGCGGAATTGCTGCCGGCCAGCGCAATCACCTCGCAGCGTGAATCGGCGCGGAATGCAGGCAGCTGCACGGTTCGCCCGTAGTTGGTGCCCACAATGCCGAGACGGATCACGACGCGACGCCTTACCAGACAGGATTTTGCCTTGAGCGGCATGGATTTGAGCCAAATCGACATGCTAGGCAAGTGCGAATTGCGCACCCCGGACAACATGCGATGACGGCACTGCAGGAGGACAACGTCGGCTCAGGATGGCGCAAGCTGTTTGCGCTGCTGATCTCGCGAAGCGCCACTACCCGGTTTTGAGCAGCCGGCTTGGCGTACATCCGTGGTCGCGACGGCTTGCATCGGGGCTCAACCGGCTGCAAAAAGTGTCAGCATGACCGACAAACCGGCCGGCATCGCCAACGGCCTTACGAACTATGGCGACCGCGACTTCTCTCTTTATCTGCGGCGCTCCTTCGCGCAATCGATGGGCTATTCGCGGGCGATGCTGGCGAAGCCTGTCGTCGGCATTGCCTATACGGCATCCGGTTTCAACAACTGCCATCGGCACTTTCCGGAGCTGCTCCAGGCCGTGAAAGGCGGCGTTCTGACGGCCGGCGCCTTGCCGGTTGAATTTCCCACCATCTCGCTGGGCGAAGTGTTTCTGAACCCGACCAGCCTGAAGTTCCGCAACCTGATGTCAATGGACACCGAAGAGATGGTGCGCGCACAGCCTATGGATGCGGTCGTGCTGATGGGCGGGTGCGATAAAACCGTGCCCGCGCAGCTGATGGGCGCGGTGTCTGCCGGGAAGCCCACCATCATGCTGGTCGCAGGCCCGATGATGACCGGACGCTATCGCGGCGAACGGCTGGGCGCATGCACCGATTGCCGCCGCTTCTGGGCGCAATACCGCGCAGGCAAGATCGACGATCACGAGATTTCCGAAGTCGAAGGCAAGCTTGCCACCACCGCCGGCACGTGCGCGGTGATGGGCACCGCTTCGACCATGGCCTGCATTGCGGAAGCACTCGGCATGATCCTTCCCGGCACGGCTGCGATCCCCGCCGTGCATGCCGATCGATTGCGTGCAGCGGAGGCAACAGGAGCGACCGCGGTCAAGCTGATCGGGTCGCAGCTGACCCCCGAGCGCATCGTCAATCGGAACTCGGTCGAAAATGCGCTGAGAGTCTTGTTGGCAGTCGGCGGTTCGACCAATGCGATCATTCATCTGACCGCGATCGCCGGCCGCGCCGGAATCCCGGTATCGCTGCAGCGCCTCAATGAATTGTCCGATACGACGCCGGTGCTTGTAAATCTGAAGCCGGTCGGCAATGGCTACATGGAGGATTTCTTTGCCGCCGGCGGCATGGGCGCACTGCTGCGCGAATTGAAAGACCTGCTCCATCTCGACTGCATGACTGTGAGCGGCGAAACGCTCGGCGAAAGGCTCGCGCATGCCGGTGACGAATGGATTGACCGCAGCATCATTGCCGAGCGGAAGAAGCCGCTCGAAGCAGAAGGCGGGTTGGTGGCTCTGTTCGGTAACTTGGCGCCGCAGGGCGCGATCCTGAAACGCTCGGCCGCCGATGCCAATCTGTTCGAGCATGAAGGGCGAGCAGTGGTGTTCTCGTCACTGGAAGACCTTGCCGCCCGCGTCGACGATCCGGGTCTCGAGGTTGACGCTAGGGATATCCTTGTCCTGCAGAACGCCGGACCGCATTCGGCGTCGGCGATGCCCGAAGCCGGCTATCTGCCAATTCCGAAGAAGCTTGCGGCCAATGGCGTCAAGGACATGGTGCGCATTTCGGACGCCCGCATGAGCGGCACGGCTTTTGGCACGATCGTGCTGCATGTGACGCCGGACAGTGCATCCGGCGGGCCGCTGGGGCTTGCGCGAACCGGCGACCGCATCCGGCTCTCGGTCAAGCAACGCCGCATCGATCTGATGGTGGAGGATGCCGAGCTCAAGCGGCGCGCGGCAGCGTCGAAAGCCGCCTCCCGCCCGCCGGTGCGCGGGTACGCGCGTCTCTATTCGCAGGAAATCCTGGGTGCCGATCAAGGCTGCGATTTTTCATTCCTGCGGCCGCTCGGCTTGACGTCGCCCTCGACAATATGAATCACGGCCTGTGCATGTTCGATGCGCAGGTTCGAATTGCCATCTGGAACGAGCGATCGCAGATGCAGTGTCCCGGATCTTCTCGCGGCGCGCCTGAAAGCCGGGACCTTTTCGCTTGATCCGGAACGCTACGACGCCGACCTGCGCGCCGCGCGTATGCAAGGCAGGGCGTTCGCGCTGAATGTCGACTTGAAGGACGGCCGTACCATCGCGGTCGTCAACCAGCCGATGCCTGGCGGCGGCTGGGTCGCATCACGATGCGCTGACCGATCTTCCCAATCGCGCCGCGTTCAATGAGTGCATCGTTTCCACGATCGGACTGGCATCGGTTTCTAATGAAAGCTTTGCGCTGCTTTGCATGGAACACCAACAATTGGCTCTACGTGCTGTTCGCGGGTGCCGGTTCGGGTTGTGTCCCAAAATGGCGGATCACTGGCTCAAGGAAGCGACGGCTACCGCGCCCTGTTCCATGTAGTTCAAGGCCGCCTCGGCAAATGTTGCAGTGGCACGACGACCATAGACTGATTGTGCGAGCAGTTCGGCCTCGCTCTTTGCTCTGATCTCTTCGGCGGTCTGTTTGTCGCTAGTGCGAGTGCTTTCTTCAACGCAAATTCCGCGGATGGTGCCGCGGATGACCCAGTTTGGCGATTTCGGTCGGCGGCTGCCAGCTCGGTGATCTGTCTCGTCGCGGCGGGGGTGTCAGCTCTGACGGGGCGACTTGAAGGACGCATCCGCTTTGGGTCAAAAGCTGATATTTCGTCGTGCAATCTTCATGTCCGCTTTACCACCGAAAACGGACATTTGCATTGCAATGGCCTACGTCTGCTATGGGCCCAAAGCGGACATTCCGGTATTCATTCGATCAATTCATTGGCGCGCTGCTGCAGAAGCAAGGGTACCGATAGACCGAGTGTCTTGGCGGTCTTCAGGTTGATGACCATCTCGTACTTAGTCGGCGTCTGCACCGGTAGATCAGCAGGCTTCTCGCCCTTCAGGATGCGATGGACGTAGCCAGCCGCGCGACGGTAGTTGTCGATGAGATCAGGCCCATACGACATCAAGCCGCCGCTGGTGACGAAGAAACGTTCCCAGTAGATCGCTGGCAGCTTGTGCCGGGCCGCCAGCGTGATGATCAGATCGCGATGACGCAAGGCCACAGCACTCGATGTGGGAATCAGACTACCATTCGCCGAGCGCGCGAAATCCGCAACGGCCCGCTCGATCTCACTGGCCTCGCGCATATTGACCGGGATCACCTCGACCCTGAGCGACGGCGCGACGGCTTGTATCGCGCCGAACTGAGCAGTTTGTGAGGGATTGGCGGGATCCCGGAGGACGGCCACCCGCGTCACGTTTGGCGCAATCTCTTTGAGCAACTCCAGCCATTTCCCACCCATCGTGTAGTCGAAAATCATGAAGCCGGTAGCATTGCCGCCTGGGCGCGCCAGGCTATCAACGAAACCGGCCCCGACCGGATCGGCGGCCAGTGGAAACACGACTGGGATGGTGCGGGTCGCTTGCAGCAACGGCGGAATAGTCGAATCACCGGTCGCCAAAATGACGTTGGGAGCAAGAGCCGCCAATTCGCCCGCGTGCCGACGAAGCTCGTCAGCATTGGCCGTGGCCCAGCGCGGCTCGATGCGCACATTGCGGCCAATGGTCCAGCCCAATAGCGCCAACTCCTGATAGAACGCTGCGAGGCGGGCCTGAAATACAGGATCGTCGGCGGTTCCAGGCAAGAGTATGCCGATGCTCTTCATTTGCTCGCGCTGCGCGCGCGCCGACAGCGGCCATACGACTGTCGAACCAGCAATACCTTTTATGAAATCTCGTCGGCGCACGTGACCAACCCCCAGGTCAGTACGACTCCTATTTACGATTGTAGCATAGCAAGCTCGGAAACCGCAGTAAGCATAGCAAGTTCGGAAACCGCAGTAAGGGTGATGTCCGCTTTTGGCCCAAAGCGGACCTAGGGCCCGCCTGAGATCCAGCGCAATAGAAAATCAAACAAAAATCAAAAGTTTCCGAAAGTTTGCCGCCTCTCTGACGGGCTATCTCTCGAATACTTGATCCCACACGCGAGCGGCAGAGACTTGTCGCGCGCTTTTTTCACTGAAAGAAGCATGTTGTTGAAGCACGAGGCCAATCATGGAAGGCATGAATGTCACGACCACCGGGTACGACTTTCGGCCTGCGCACGCTGCCATGCAGCGGTACGTAGATGAAAATCTTCTTTCTGGATTCTCTTCAGCAGTGCTCGTGGGTAGAGATTTGGTAGATGTGAAATGCATTGGATGGGCCGACAAAGAAGCGCAGACCCCATTGCAGGTCGACCACATATTCCGTGTCTTCTCAAATACGAAGCTAGTTACATCCTATGCCGCTCTTCTTTTATTCGAAGAAGGCCGCCTCCAACTGGATGATCCGATTGAGCAGTTTATTCCGCAGCTCGCGAACCGTCGTGTGCTGCGCCCCGATGCGACGTCTTTGGACCAAACCGAGCCTGCTGTTAGGCCGATCACCATTCGCCATCTGATGAGTCACAGTTCGGGGCTAAGCTACGGTCTCCTTGACCCGGGCACATTGATTTTTAAAGCGTACAACGAGCGAAAAATACTCAATCCAGCGACCGCGCTTGCGGAGATGATGGACGCGTTGGCCGACCTGCCGCTGGTCTTTCATCCCGGAATGTCATGGGATTACTCGGTAGCCACTGACGTCTTGGCGCGTCTTGTTGAAGTGATAAGCGGTCAGCACTTCGATGCGTTTATTCAGTCACGAATTCTAGGCCCGCTTGGTATGGTGGACACTGGATTTGTGGTGTCAGATCGCAATCGTCTCGTCGCTTATTACGCCGGCGCCGACCTGGTCGACCCGATGAAGCCGGGACTTACTCGCATAGATAACGCTCCATACCGGGGTGCTTATTTGCGTCCCTTCCCGAGGGCAGAGCGGCGGCAGCGGCTTGGTTTCGACGTTGCCGGATATGGTGGCGTTAATTCGAAGCCTGCTTCCGGGTGGGCCGACCTTGCTCAAGCCGGATACTATTGAGCTGATGATGACCAACCAATTGCCTGAGGATGTGTGGATACGATTTGCTGCTTTCGGAGAACTTCGAGGCAGGGGGCACGGGCTCGCGGGAGCGCTGATATTGGAGCCCTCTGCGTTTGATCATCAGGACGCGAGAGGCGAACTCTTTTGGGGCGGTCGTGCAGGCACCCAATGGTGGATTTCGCCTAAAAAGAATACTGCAGGCTTGATAATGGCACAGCGTGAGATGGCCTTTGCTCACCCGGTTGGGGTCGAGTTCAAGCGGCTCGCGTACGAAGCGGTGAAGCGCAAACGCTGACAAGAATGGCCTTGCATCCGCTGCGTGAGTCCGCTTCTGGCCGCCCAAAGCAGACTTGGGCTAGTGCAGTGCACATGTCCGCTTTCGAGGGTAAAGCAGACATGACGTTTTGCGGCGGCTCGTGAACTAAGGTCAAAATCAGATCCTCGGCCGTCGGGCATTCTGCTCGGTATTTTTGGATCCGCATTTGAATCTATTCTCGCCGCCTATGTATCAGGCCGACTTCCCGACCAAATCGCCGGGCAAGCGATTGGTCCTCAACGCAGTTCGAATTCGAGAATGGCGAACTTCTCTTCCAGATTACTTTTGAAAGACCAATTTTAGCCGCATCGATCCGAAATTACCACCGCGCCTGATGATGTTGGGTATGAGATGGAAAGTTACCTTGCCGAAGCGGTGCCGCCAATTCTTCTCAAGAAATTTTATGCACCATCTCGTGTGTATTTAAAGCATTACAAATCGGCAGACCGTCTCGAAAGAACAACTATTACGGAGCAAACATTGCGTGCCGTGGCCGATTGCATTCGGCAGTAGGCCGTTAAAGGCCAAAAAGCGGACATTAGGCGGTTTGTTCGAAGGCAAAGATACGCTTCCAGTCGTTCTTCATGCTGATAACGCTCCAGCCTTTCTTCTTTGCTTCGTCGTAAAGCGCCTGGGTGAATGTGCCGACTTTGCTCGCCGGGAGACCCTGGGCGGGGCCGTAGGCGTATTCGCGTTTCGCATCGTCATGCAACACCAACATCATCAGCCGCGCACCATTGCCGGCGCCGGTGTATTCAAGCATTTGCCGGTCGCCGTCCGAATTGCCGAACGCCGCGTAAGGCCGCCGGCCGATCATCAGGTGGATGCCCTCCGGCTTGCCGGCCTTGTCGTCGTTCAGGAGTAGTCTCGGCTCCTTGGTCAGGAACGGCTTGCCGTCCTTGTGGTATCCAAACTTTGTACCACCGGCGGTGCCCACGACCTGCTCGGGCGGTATGCCGTACACTTGCTGAGCATAGGTACGCACGAAACCCTGGCCGCCACCGGTGACGATGTAGGTTTTGAAGCCATTGCTGCGCAGATACTGCATGGCTTCGACCATCGGTTGATAGATGAGATCCGTGTAGGGCCGCTTCCAACGCGGATCTTTGGCGCTTGCTAACCATTTCTTTGCTTCGGCCTCGAAGTCTTCCACCGACATGCCGGTAAGTGTTGCAATGAGAATTTTCTCGAGATCACGCAGCGACAACTTGGCGATTGCCTCGCGGTTGCCCGAGAGCACTGTCTTGAACGGCTCGACATTCCTGAGTTTCGGGTCCTTTTCCACAACTGCGGGCACGCGGTCCAGGCAATACACCACTTGCGAATAGATCGGATGTTCGACCCACAGCGTGCAGTCCTGGTCGAAAGTGGCGATCCGGTCTTCCGGTGGCACGAATTTCGTGCTGCCCTGTTCCGTTGTGGCCCGTACGAATTCGAGGATCGCCTGCTTGGCTGGACCTTCGTTCCACGAGCCTAATGGGCTGTCTTGCGTTGCTTGGCTCTGGGCAAGCGCCGAGAGCGGCATCCCGGACAAGGCTGGTAATAATGCCAGACTTGAAATCAGAACGCGGCGGTTGATGTTGGATGGTGAATGGTCGGATTTCATCTTCGACCTCCTACGATCTTTTAAACTCAGACTGCCACGAGCTATCGGAATTGCGTGATGTTGGGCGCGGGCGGATTTGGATACTTTTTGACCGACGCGAGATACTCTTCGACGACCTTGAGTGCGGGTCCAGATACCCAACCAAACAGCCCTCCGACGACAAGGTCCTCGTGCGGGTCCATTTCGATGTTGTAGACCTTCGGGTAGCCCGCCGTCGGAGCGCTAGCTGAAAAAATACCGGGCTGCCGCTGCGGCCCACTGCCAGTGGGATGGATGTCGGTGAAGTAGATGCGCCTTTGTTTCCATCGCGCGGCAACCAACTCGCCACCGATGAAACTCAAAAGGCTCTCCCGGCGCCCCATTGTGCTGTTGCCTAGCAGCACGGCGGACTGATCTACGCCATCAATCGGTCGGTCTGTTGGCAACTTGCCGTCAATGATGCGGGCGAAGGTGGGCAAGAAATCCATGATCGAGAACATTGCGTATGACGTGGTGTTCGATTTGACCTTGCCCGGCCAGCGGATAAGTGCGGCTGTCCGTATCGAGCCCTCGGTCACTTCGCCGAGTTCGCCTCGGAAAGGGCCAGAATTGCCCATGTCCGGCGTTCCGTCGTTGCCAAATTCCCGCGCAGCCTCGCCATACGGTCCATTATCGGAGGCGAAGACGACGATGGTATTGTCGTCAATGCCAAGCTCCTTCAGCGTGTCGAGGATTCGGCCAACGTGGTTGTCTCCTTCCATGATCTTGTCGCCGTAGTTACCAATCCGCGACTTACCCTTGAACTGTGCCGAAGGCAGGTTCGGCGCGTGCCCCATGGAAAACGGCAAATAAAGAAAGAATGGCCTTCCGGTCGCCTTTTGGCGCCGCATGAAGTCGATTGATTTGTTCACTAACTCATTATCGATATTGGCACGCACTTCAGGCGTAAATGGTTTTACTGTCCTCAGTGGTCCGCCCAATGTCGCTTCGACGATTTGTGGGCCGCGAGCCAGAAGCGCAGCCGGAGGAGCAGCTATTGAGTGCGTAAGTTCGATTGTGCTGACGTAAGTCGCCGCATCCCAGGAAATGTCAGGTGGGATGCCGTAGAACTCATCAAAGCCATGTACAGTCGGCAAACTCTGGGGCGCGCCGCCCAGATGCCACTTGCCGAAGATGGCGGTGGCATAACCCACGCCCTTGAATAGCTCGCCCATCGTGAAGGCGCGAGCGGGGAGCGTGTACGGCGTACCCTCTATGGCGATGAGCGATAGGCCATTGCGTATTGAGTACTGACCCGTCATCAGGGCTGCTCGCGACGGCGTGCAAGCGGGCTCAACCAAAAACTGGGTAAGACGCACTCCTTCTCGGGCCAATTGGTCGAGACGTGGCGTTGGCGCGCCGCGCGATTCTCCGCCGCCGTATGAGCCCAAATCGCCGTACCCGACGTTATCGGCGAGAATGAAAACGACATTAGGCTTCTGCGGTTGTTGTGCGACTGCCTGCGTGGCTAGCGCCATAAAAACAAGTGCTGCTCGAACGTGTTTGCTCATTGCTTGCCTCCGCGACTGAGTGATTCGGCGCCCAAAATCCCGATGCTTGTTCTTTTGAGTGACTCTCCCCCCATATCTTTTTGGACGCTAGTGCCCCTTGGGGCACTACGAATGGTGGGTGCCTTTCCAACGATGTAGGCTTGGTTCAAAATCGTCAGCGTCTGGTTGGCATGGAGAGACGTGTGCGAGGTGTCATTGTTGATTACTGGCTCTCACCGCTCCCGCGCACGCCCAATCCGTGGCCTTCACTTATGACCAGTGGGAACGTTTATCGATTGGGTTGAAAGAGCTCTACGTTGCGGGAGCAGTTGATGCGCTTTCTACGATCACCGTTCCCCCGCGGCCGCCACCGCCAAATATTACAACGACTGTCTAGCGAAAAAACAAATAACAGCACACATTATTGCTGAAGAGATGAAGGCTATTGTCAAGACGCGGCCTGAGCTGCGTCCTAAGCCAGCTACGGGCGCATTATTGCAATCATTAATAAAGCTATGTGGGTTGCCAGTGCCCGATTGGCCCTCACCTTCGCAATGATATTTCGAATCAGGATTTGCCGATCCCCTTATCCACAGGAATACCTACCCTCCATCGCATTTGTGGCTGGAAGGCCACACGTCATCAAATTCATCTTAGCCACGAAGACTCAGGCATAGTCCGCTTTCTGCAGTCGGATACGATTAAGCGCGCACGGAAAGAAGATTATACCTTAGGGGCGACTAATGAAGGTGGCGAGGGGCGCTCTATCGTGGTTTTTCGCTGAAAAGTTTTGGCGCTCGTTTGTTCGGTTGAAAGTGGCCGCTAGCGTCATTGCGGCTCCACTTGCGGGAACCATCGTCCTGTCCACCGCTACTAGTTCTCTCGCTGACGAAGGTGGCGTGAGTTTCTGGGTGCCGGGTTTCTTCGGCAGCCTGGCAGCCGCCCCGCAGGTGCCCGGATTTAGTTTCGGCAACGTTCTTTATTACTCGCAGGTGTCTGCCGGCGGCGACGTCGCGTTCGCGAAGCAGGTTCCCCTCGGCAATATCAACGTGAACTTCAATGGAAACTTAAATGCGAACGTTCACGGTCGCGCCGAGCCCTTGTATCTCGCTTTACCCGGCTACACGTTCGCGACTCCCGTCTTGGGCGGCCAGTTCAACATCTCCGCCGCGTTCGCCTATGGACGAATCGAAAGCACCGTCGACGCGACAATAGCAGGCAACTTGGGCTTGGGGGGTCCAGGATTTACGATTGGGCGTAGCCTAACAGAAACGTCCAGCGGTTTCGGCGATATTCTCCCGCTGGCTTCGCTGCGCTGGAATTTTGGCGTCCATAATTTCATGACCTACTTGACGGGAAATCTGACAACCGGAGTATACCACTCACAGTCGATTGCCAATGTCGGTATAGGGCACAACGCAATCGATGCTGGCGGTGCCTATACTTACTTCGACCAGAAGGCCGGACACGAATTTTCCGCCACACTCGGCTTCACTTACAACTTCGAAAACGAACACACGAACTATAAGAACGGCGTCGACATGCATCTGGATTGGGGTGCATCGCAATTCCTGACCAAGCAGTGGCAGGTCGGCCTCGTTGGCTATTTGTACAATCAAATTTCCTGCGACAGTGGCTCAGGCGACCGCGTCGGGTGCTTCGAGTCGCGCGTGGTCGGAATTGGACCCCAGATCGGCTATATCTTTCCGATCAGCAAAGAATGGCAGGGATACATCAACCTCAAGGGCTATGGAGAATTTGCCGCGCAGCACAGGCCCGATGGCTGGAACGCTTGGCTCACTTTCGTGATTTCGCCGGCCGCGCCCGGGCCGCCTCCGTCAACTACCCGCATGATTACGAAGTAGTCAATTACGACATCAAAGCGCGCCCCAATGAGGTCGCGACGTGATGTCTGCTTTGGGTCAAAAGCGGAAATTCGCGCCCCAAAATGTCATGTCTGCTTTGTTCCCGAAAGCGGACATGTGCGGTGCAACTCGGGATGTCCGCTATAGGCCAATAGCGGACATTGTCGGTTGTACGGCGGTCCGCGGGCGACGCTCGGTCATTTATGTGTTTCAACCTCGTCAAGGCTGCGGCCCTCTGGAATCTCCCCGACTTCACGGGCCAGCATCGCGGTCACAACCGCCCCCAGAGAGCTGACTATAGCCATCATTATCAGCACCGCCGCGACACCACCGTACGCTTTCACCTGCGGCAGCACGAAGATTCCCAACGTCGCCCCGACCTTGGCCGAGGCCGCGGCGAAGCCGCCGGCAGAAGCTCGAACGCTGGTAGGGAATAGCTCCGGCGCAAGAGCAAAGGTGGTCGCGTTAGGTCCGGCGTTCATGGCCAGGTTGAACAAAATGAACCCGGTGAACATAAGCCATACGTGCGCGGCCGCACCACCTCCAGCCAGTTCCGCAGACACCAGAATCAGCATGCCAAAAGTCATGCCGACAAATCCGATGACCTGCATATGGATCCGGCCAAAGCGTGGCACCGCCCACAATCCGACAAGAAACCCAAAGAGAAGAAAAAGATCGATGGCAGCGCTGCCTTTAGCGTCGGCAAATTCGGTGGCCAAAGGCCCCGGAGTCTTGGACGAAAAGTGGATGGCGCCGAGGATCACGGGCGTAAACAGGCCGACCCCGTAGGTGGCGACATCCATGAGAAACCATGGCAGCGAAACCAACATCGTGCGTGTGCGATAAAGCCGCGAGAAGAGCACAGCGAATCGAGGACCCGGCAAGGCGGCGGTGGCACTTCCTGTGATGGCTTTAAGAGACGTCGTCGCGCGTGGCGGTACTGCCGAGCGCGGTGCGGCTTTGCTAACCTCGTGCTCCCTGAGCCAGCGCGGACTCTCCGGAAGCCAAAGGCGCAGCAGAAGGAATAGCAGCGACACCGCAGCGGTCGTTCCTACGATCAACCTCCAGTCGGACGAACTACTCCTTTGCCACAGGATCGCAATCGCGACCGCAGCCGCAAGCAGCATTCCGACCGATTGCAGAGCGATGGTCGCCACCACCATCCGGCTGCGAGCCTGTTTGGGCACCGTCTCGGACACGTAGGATGAGCTGACAGGAAAATCGATGCCGATGCCAACTCCCACAATGAACTGACCGAGCAATACCCACTGCGGCGCGTCAGCCAAGGCGCTAACCAGCGCGCCGGCCGTGATGATCGTCATGTCGATCAAAAAGGCGGGCTTTCGGCCGAAGCGATCGGCCGCAGGACCGCCAACGACCGCACCAAACACGGCACCAAGAACCAGGGCCGAACCGATGAGACCGACCATGAAGGCGCTAAGCGAAAAGCGGCTCGTGATGAGCGGCATTGCCACGCCGAGCGAAAAAATGGAGAGACCGTCTATCAGTGTGCCGCCGCTCGCTAGGAACCAATTCCAATATTCCTGGCGTCATGCGCTCTCGAGCGGCACGTGATCCGTTGTATGCGCTTGAATCGACATCACGGTGATCCTCTCATTCCTCGGGTACCGGACCGCACCAACCCGGCAAGTAATTGGCATCCGCGCTTTTTGCCAATTCAAGCGCTTCCTCGAGCGCAATTTCGAAATTTGCCTCCACGGCCTTGCGCTTCATGCGCCGCCGTAGAAAGTCGGCCCAAAGGAATTCGCTGAATGGCGTCGTATCCTTGGCGAATCCGCCTGCACGTCGCAACTCGCCTGCGAGTGAGCGGAACGGATCGTCGATGAGCTTATCTACCGACTTCGGCAAGTCACTGTACGGCCGCCGGCTGCCATCCACAAAAGGATGTGTCCAATCGCGATTGTCCATGACAAACCAGAAGGTATCGCGATCGAGCGTGCTTAGATTGGCAATGACTGTAACAGCTACATTCTTGACACCCTCGTCATATAATGCACGCGCAAGATGATGGTGATCAATGATGTAATGCCGGTCCTTTGGACCAAGGATCACAGGGATCATATGTTTCCCGAGAAATTTTCCGCCCTTCTTTGCACGTTCAGCACGCCAATGCTCGCGTTTTGCTTTTACCTCACGCATCCCGACGGTCATTTGCGTTGGACGTAGGTCTAAAATGGCGACGGGCTCTAGACGAGGTTCACGGACAACGGTCATGTTTCGACTCACAGTGATTCGGCATCCCCCGCGTGCGCGTGGCAAAGCCGAACGCAAAGCGCGGCATGCCAGTCTACGTTGCCTAGCTCAGGGAGTAAGTTGGACTGTGGTCCATAAAGGCGGCATACACTTGCGGTAGCCGCGCCACGGGAGCGCTGGCGATTTTAATTTCCTGCTGCCCGATTGAGGACCGCAGCCATAAATTGCGCGGGCTTTTGGCCAACCTTTGCCGCCTGGCTTCGCAGCTCGCGATAGACCGCGGGCGGAAGCGGAATATTGGCAATGATTAGAGTCCCCGGCGGCAATAAGTCAGCAACCAGCTGCCGTTGCAGAATCGTGTCGAACTGCCGCATGCGGTCCCACTTCTCGGAGGCCGGCAAATTCATGCTCGCGATGACCGGACAAAAGGCCGCGATAATGACATTTGTCAACTCGGCATACGAAATGTTTGGCTTGAGAATTTGCAACTTATTGATCAGGTCGTTTATTTCGTTGGCAAGGTCCACACGCTCCGCGGAAGGGATGAGTTTGACTTGCATCTCAGTGAGAAGATTTGGAACCGATCCAGGCCCCACCTCCGGACAGTCAAGACCGGCGGCTTGGCTCCGCATCGGCAGGCAACCGAGCGCACCGACCAGAAGGAAAGCGAAGGCGATGCGTTTCCATCGCGGAAAAGATGCGGACAATAACTGCCGACCTTGCGTTGTCATACAGGCGGTCGCTGCTGTGCGAAGCATTCTGGACCTCCAACCCTGACGGTAGAATGAAGCGGCTGCGATAACGACGAGAGCCGCTAATGAAGTCTATAGCTTTCATTTAATCACTGACGAACGGCATCAAAATTGCCCTTAGTGGCGTCCGTCCGAGTGGGTACGCTTGAGTACTGATGCCGTAAGATCAAAGCACGGGGCGCAACTTCAACGCTGAAACGCCCAGTGCAACGTTGACGGCGACAGAGCCTTCAAGCGAAACGGGTTGGAGCGCGACGGTACGGGCAGAGCCGCCAATCAAAACGTTCGCGCCAGCACCGAGACCGATGCCGAGATCGCCCGAGGCGCCGACATATTCGCCGGCGAGAGCGCCTGCGGGTAGGCCGGTTGTCGGCGCAAATACAGCCCAGCCGAGAACGCCGCCCGCACTGATACCGATGTTGATTCCGACCATGTTGAGCGCGCCTTCGTAGGCCTGTGGCGGACTATTCGTGCTTGGAACGAAACGACATTCCATCGACTGATGGCCGGCGATGATAAACCCGATGCTCGGATTGACCTTGCATGTGAGCATGCCGACTTGCGTCCAGGGTCCGGGAGCCTGCGCGGCCGCCGGCGTGGCACAAATCGCCGCGAGCACAACAAGCAGCGCACGCATATTCATGACGTCCTCCCGATTTCAAGGCGAAGTCGAATTTGAGTTTGTAGTTCAATAGAACAGATGCAGGCGCCCATTACCGGGCGCCCGCGATGTCATCACCCATGATGAAGAGGATGTTTGGCTTTTGAGCCTGAGCTTGCGCTGAACCCAATCCGGCCCACACGACC
>DASXST010000145.1:0-77802 GCA_036505835.1 Pseudolabrys sp.
CTGGGAGAGCCTCGGTGGCTCGCCGCCTTCCCCGGGCACGACCGGTCTTTACCATAGCGCCATTCTTTATCCGACCCGGAGGCTGCTGGCCGATGCGTTGCGAAGGCTCATCGTCGCCAAGATCCCCTCGAGGGCGCAAGCGACCACGGGGTCAGCGAGGCACTCTACTTGCGCGACCCAGACGACAATGGTTGTCGAGCTCTACTGGGACCGGCCGAAAGAGAAATGGCCGAAGAAGCCCGACGGCTCATTGCAGATGTTTACCAATCCACTTGATCTGCATGACCTGCTTGCCGCATCATGCCCACTCCGGCGGCAGCAAATAACCAAAGTTCCGGCAGCGCAATGAGTCGATCGCTTTATCCACTCCGGTTAGGTCGAAATCGAAAACTAGAACAGAAGCACTTCTCGGCTCCAACTGGATATGAAAACGCTTGGCCCCCGCCAGCGTAAATGGTGGCTCTTCCTCGATGGAAATGGTGTTGTCATCGGAGAACTTAAAAGAGCGTGTCTGCGTAGCCTTCTCATCAATCCTATACGCTCCACCTATTTCCCCCGGGGATAACTTGGTTGATAGCACGACGTGATGATCGAGCTTACCGCTGGCGCGGCACACGATTTCTAGCTTCGCCACAATCCCTTGATTGGAGGCTTTAGCTACAAGCGTCGCAAACTTCAGATCGCGGTCATTCAATCGATCCCTATATGTTTCTATGCGCCACTCTGCCGAGGCTGGCGCGATTGAAGCAAAAAGAACCAAAGTAAATAGCAACGCCGTTCGCCGCATTCGCGAAGTATCCCTTACGGCTTTTGCGACGGTTACCAACCCTCATCATAACACACGTTCGGCGCGCACTTGGTTGCCTCGGCCAAGGTCACCATCGCCTGGCCCTTTCGTTATCGGATTAGGTTCAAAAAAGAGGGCCACCGTAGGGAAACGGCAGCCCCGAATAAGCGCCGCCAGCTTCAGGGGTAAGGGGGAAGGTGCTGACGACAGCACCTGCTTAAGTAGCTGAGGCCTACTTCGTTCCCGGTAGCTATCGCCGCGGGCCCGGCCAACAAAAAGGGGGCCACCATCATGGAGAATGGCGGTCCCCCGCTCCTCACACACCTAACACTAACGCATATCTAATGCGCCGCCCGCGAGAGTGTTCCCGGCTCATTCTCACCGAGGGCCTTAAACGCCTCGGTGGCGATAAAAAGGGGATCGGTTGCGCCGTCTTTCAGTTGTCGCCGGATACAAGCATGAAGCCGCAAAGGGATGTCTGGCTGCTCGCGCTTCCGAACGGGGGAAATTTGTTTCCAAGCGATGCGATAGGCTGAGCTGTACAGCTCAACAGTCTGTGCAGTGATACGTTTCTTGCCCGGAATGATCGTTTCTTTCTTCACGCAAATAGGGACCGTGGAGTTCGCACCCGGTCCCTATTGCGGAACAGGCTAACTGGGGGTTAAGCCGAGCGTCCCGCTACTGCCATTAGCCCTTCTCAGCTATTCAGTCTGTGCGGTGACAGACATTATCCCCAACTTATTCAAGGTTCCGGTTTGTACTTTTTAGTCCTGCAACTGAGTAACCCTGCAAACGTTATTTTCAGGACCGCGTCCCCCTTGGTTAGCCCCCTTGACACGCGGTTGTTAGGGCCGGGTTGGTCACCACTCCCCTGGCCCTTTCTTTTGGCTGCGCCGGAGACCATAAGTAAAAAGGGGCCCCCTTGCGGGGCCCATGTACCAGGTGGAGGAAATCCGGCCGCCGTCAACGAAGAGAAAAACGGCGGCCGAGCACGTATCCACTGAAACGGCCCGGCCCTCGTCATCACAAGTTAAATGGCCATAAATTTCATGGTGGTATGACCACCCGAGCCATCGACAGCTTTGAGCCTAAGAGGACCTCGACAATTCTAGTGCCGCCCCTTTGTTCCCGCACTTGGCGAACCGCCATTTTGAGATTCCGGAGGCAAGATATCGGGCTCGAAGATAGATTTGATGAGCGAGTTTTCCTTTAGGTATTGGTGGTACTGAGTCACAACCGCTTTTGCTTCTCTCAGTGTGGCGGCCCGCCATTGAATTTCAAGATTTTCATTTCCAGCAATGCTCTCGATAATTCTTCGTTCTTCTACGAGCAGCCGAAATTCACTTGGTTGGTCCGGGTTGTCATTGCCGTTAAGGTTCGTAGCGAAATCGATGCGGCCAGTCGGTACCCAATCCCGCTTTACGACGCCTTGATACGGTGCATTTCTCCCGTTCTTCCAGCTTTTCAAAGCTTCTAATTTTGTAATGTTTGTCAGCGCATTCGCCATCTCTCCCTCCGATTTCGTTACACAAGGGGGTGACTGAGCGCGAACTATAACTACGGTGACGATGGAACCGTGGGTAGCATCACACTAGCGTCGCAGTGCCCCCGAATGTCTAGATCTTAGTTAGACCGAGGCCATCGCGTCTCCAAAATCTAGACGAATGGTTACGCCAGGCATCGCTGGTGGCTTATTTTCCCTAAGCCGCTCGTGCGTTTTAGCAGCGTTGTGGAGTTCGGTAGCCCGCATCTTGCCAGTGAAAAAATTAGGATTGCGCCAGCATGACTGGCAGTTTGGATACGAGACGCCACTCACGCCTTACGCAATTGTGGTTACGTTGGCTCCGCTGGCCTGTGCGATTGCGACGGCAAGATGATTAGCCCACCGGCCCAGCGCGTCACGTTTCTCGGCTGTATAAGTGTTGCGGTCGTAAGTGCGGATGAGCTTGGCCGGAAGGTGATTCAAGACCGCTTCGGCGACGTGCGGAGCAACGCCAAGCATTCCTAGTCCGGTCCTTACCGTGCGGCGATGTCGTGGAGGGTCCACGGCTCCCGAGTTTAACTCTCCCATCGAGCTTATCCTTGGCCTCCGACCAATTGCTGTAACCATCGCCGTTGCGACCAAAGACATAATCTCGACCATCACGACGGGGAACGGATTGGAGAATCTTCAACGTGCCCTCGCTGAGCGGGACGACATGCTGTCGCCCGTTTTTGGTGCGGTTCGGCTTTAGGGTGACGGTGTGCGTCTATGTCGATTTCGGACCAACGGCTATTTCCTCCCGCCGGGTAAGCATGAGCAGGCGCACAATCCGTCCGAAGTCATCTTCCGGTGCGCCAAGCCATAGCGCGGCAGCTTCGTTATCTGACAGGATGCGCTCGCGGGGGCCGTTTTCTTCTTGCTTGTTTGTGCCGATCACTGGATTCTCGTCGCAAAGTCCCTCGCCGATTGCCCAGGCGAACATTGCTGACAACGTAGAACGGGCGCGGTTAGCGGCAACGGGGCCGCGATCCTTTGCGATGCTGTTTGATTGAGTTGCGATGGCGGCGCGATTGACGGCCGTCACACTAAGCTTATGCAACGGCTTCCAAAGGGTTTCCAGCTGGAACTTAGCGACGGCGTAAGTTCTGGCGCGAATTTCAGTTCGCTTCGCCTCTAGATATCGCGCAACGATGGCATCCAGCGTTCGGGAGGCCTCGGCTTTGGCGGCTGTTTTGTCAGCGGCGGGGTCTTCTCCAACGGCCACCTTGCCAAAGATAATCTTGGCCTGCCTGCGAGCGTCTTCGAGATTCACCTTGGCAACGTTGCCGAGATTGATCCTGCGGTGCCTCGTACCGATCTTGTATTGAGCAATAAAGGTGCGGTGCTCACCCTTTTTGCCTCTGATGCGAACGCCGAACCCCGGCATTGTCTCGTCGAATTCGATGTGATCTGTCTTGCCTTCCGGCCTGTCGAGGCGAGCAAGGGAGGCTTGTGTAAGCTTCATCGTGACCACACCTTTCGTCGAGACATGAGGAGATTCGGGAAGACCAGGGGAAGATAAAAACCATCTTCCCAAGTCTTCCCAGGTCAGTTTTCGACCTAATAGACATGTGGTGGACGCTGAGTGAGGCCTGATTTACAAACACTTGTGCACCGGTGTCTTCCCAAGTCTTGGGAGCTTTTACGTCTGTCCAACATGTGGGGATAGCACGTGGCCAGCCAGGATAAAATCATGACGAAGTCCGACACCCTCGAAAAAGGTGCCATGCAGATGCCCACGATCGATCCGGGTGTGCGCATTGGCCATGTCCATCTGAAAGTCGCGAACCTCCAGCGGGCGCTCGATTTTTACTGTGGTGTGCTGGGTTTTGAGCTCACGACCAGCCGGCCCGGCGCCGCATTCATATCGGCCGGCGGTTATCACCACCACCTCGGACTTAATACCTGGGAGAGCCTCGGTGGCTCGCCGCCTTCCCCGGGCACGACCGGTCTTTACCATAGCGCCATTCTTTATCCGACCCGGAGGCTGCTGGCCGATGCGTTGCGAAGGCTCATCGTCGCCAAGATCCCCCTCGAGGGCGCAAGCGACCACAGGGTCAGCGAGGCACTCTACTGCGCGACCCAGACGACAATGGCGTCGAGCTCTACTGGGACCGGCCGAAAGAGAAATGGCCGAAGAAGCCCGACGGCTCATTGCAGATGTTTACCAATCCACTTGATCTGCATGACCTGCTTGCCGAACTGGACAAGCCCGAGACTTGATGTCACGCGGCGCGGCAATCAGTACAAGAATGAGCAGCGCTGCAATTTCAGCCACGGAGAACCTCCGAGCGAATGGGTAACTCCGGCCCGGAAACGCAGCTCCAGCCTCAAAGTTCCCCGATCTCCCGATGTTAAGCCGTTGCCTTCGCCAGTGCGCGCCGCGCCAGCACGCCTACCAAATGGGCGCGATATTCTGGGCTGGCGTGAATATCGCTGTTCATTCCGGTTGCTGGAATGGTCATCCCTTCGAGCGACTTGGACGCAAAACGTTTTTTAAGCGCCTCCTCAAACGACTTGACTCTGAACACGCCGTTCGCCCCAGCACCTGTTACCGCTACGCGGATGTCGGAGCCGCGCTTGGACACAAAGACTCCGACCAACGCGAAACCAGACGCCGGATGCTTGAACTTTTCGTACGCTGCTTTCTTGGCGATCGGAAAGCTCACCTTGGTGATAATCTCGCTGTCTTCCAGAGCGGTCGAAAACATCCCGGTGAAAAAATCGTCGGCGGCAATTCGCCGTTTGTTGGTAATGATCATCGCACCGAGGCCCAGACAGGCCGCGGGATAGTCGGCATTCGGATCATTGTTGGCGATCGAGCCCCCAAGCGTGCCGCGATTGCGGACCTGCGGGTCGCCGATCGAAGCAGGCACTGAAGCCAGTCCCGGCAAAACCTGTTGAAGCACAGGCGAATTTGCCGCATCGGCATGCCGCGTCATGGCTCCGATCACGATGGATCGGCCCTTCTGCTCGACGCCGCTCAAGCCCTCGACGAGCGAGAGATCGATCAAGGCGGAGGGATTCGCCAGCCTGAGCTTCATTACCGGCAAAATCGAATGCCCGCCCGCCAGCAGCTTGGCTTCCGGATTGCGCGCGAGCAGACCCGCCGCCTGTCGAACCGTTGTCGGACGATGGAACGTAAAATTGTACATCGATCTCTCCCGCGAAATTACGCTGCTTGACTTGGCTGAGCGCGCTTGAGCGCGGCCCACACGACTTGTGACGTGGCCGGCATTGCGAGTTCTTCAGTTCCAATCGCGTCGGTAATGGCATTGATGACCGCTGCCGGTGAGGCGATCGCTCCCGCCTCGCCACACCCCTTGATGCCAAGCGGATTTGAAGGTGCCTTGGTTTCGGTCAAACCGACTTTGAACGACGGAAGGTCGTGGGCATGCGGCATGCAGTAATCCATCAACGATCCCGTCACCAGCTGACCGTCTTGATCGTACACCGTGCGTTCCAGCAGGGCTTGTCCAATTCCTTGCGCAATGCCGCCATGCACCTGACCTTCAACGATCATCGGATTGACGACGGTGCCGAAGTCATCGACCGCCGTCCAGTTGACGATTTCGGTTTTGCCGGTGTCGCGATCGACCTCCACTTCGCAGATGTGGCAGCCGGCCGGGAAAGTAAAATTGGTGGGGTCATAGAAGCTGGTCTCCTTTAACCCGGGCTCCAGCTCCTGGCCGGCAAATTTGTGCGCGATATAGGCATTGAGCGCCACATCTCCCCAGGCGGCCGACTTGTCAGTCCCGGCAACGGTAAACTTCCCGTCCTTGAACACGATGTCGCCTTCCGCTGCTTCCAGCATGTGCGCGGCAACCTTCTTCGCCTTGGCCTCGATCTTGTCGAGCGCTTTAACAATTGCCGACATGCCGACAGCGCCGGAGCGGGAGCCGTAAGTGCCCATGCCGAACTGAACCTTGTCGGTGTCGCCATGCACGATCGAAACATTCTCGAACGGTATTCCAAGGCGCTCGGAAACAAGCTGAGCAAAGGTCGTCTCGTGCCCCTGCCCGTGCGCGTGCGTACCGGTCAGCACTTCAACGCTGCCGGTCGGATTAACCCGAACCTCCGCGCTCTCCCACAGACCGACGCCACAGCCGAGCGATCCAACCGCTTGCGAAGGCGCAATCCCGCAAGCTTCGATATAGGTTGAATAGCCCAGGCCGCGCAGCTTGCCGCGGCGCGCCGCTTCGCGTTTGCGCTTGTTGAAGCCGTTTACGTCAGCAAGCTCCAGCGCCTTCTTGAGCGAGGCGTTATAGTCGCCAGCATCGTAGGCCATGATCACCGGCGTCTGGTGCGGGAATGATTTGATGAAATTGCGTCTGCGCAGATCGGCGGGATCGACCCCCATTTCACGAGCCGCCACCTCCACAAGCCGCTCGACGACAAAAGTCGCCTCCGGCCGGCCGGCGCCGCGATACGCATCGACGGGTACGGTGTTGGTATAAACCGCATCGACCTCGCAATAGATTTGCGGGATGTCGTACTGGCCGGACAGCAGCGTTGCATAAAGATAGGTCGGTATTGATGACGAGAACGTCGACATGTAGGCGCCAAGATTTGCGATGGTCTTCACGCGCATAGCGAGGAACTTGCCGTTGGCGTCGAGCGCGAGTTCGGCGTGGGTGACATGATCCCGCCCGTGCGCATCGGTGATGAATGATTCCGATCTATCCGCAGTCCACTTGACCGGCCGGCCGATTTTGCGCGCCGCCCACAGGCAAACCACCTCTTCGGGATAGATGAAAATTTTCGAGCCAAAGCCGCCGCCGACATCCGGCGCGATAACGCGCAACTTGTGTTCGGGCGCCATCCCGACGAAGGCCGCAATTACGAGCCGTGACACATGCGGGTTCTGGGTCGTATTCCAGAGCGTCAAATGACCCGTACCGGCATCATATTCTGCAAGCGCGGCGCGTGGCTCGATTGCATTCGGCACCAGACGATTGTTGATGATATCGAGCTTGGTGACATGCTTAGCATTGGCGAAGGCGGCATCGACCGCTTTGGCATCGCCGAGAGACCATTCGTAAATAGTATTCTTCGGCGCCAGCTCATGAATTTGTGGACCTGACTTCGTCTTTGCCGGATCAATGACTGCTGGCAATACCTCGTAATCGACCGTCACTTTCTCGGCAGCGTCGCGCGCCTGCGCATAAGTCAAAGCGACGACGACGACCACCGCGTCTCCGACGTGACAAACCTTGTCGGCCGCCAGCGCCGGGTGGGGCGCCATCTTCATCGGCGTGCCATCCTTGGAATGAATCATCCATCCGCAGATCAGGTTGCCGATCTTGTCGTTGGCGAGTTCTTTACCCGTCAGTACGGCGATGACGCCGGGTAAAGCCTTCGCCGCACTGGCGTCGATTCCTTTGATCTTTGCGTGAGCGTGCGGCGAACGCACAAAAACGGCGCGGGTTTCGCCTAGCCGGATTACGTCATCGGTATATTGGCCTTTGCCCGTGATGAAGCGGAGATCTTCCTTCCGGCGCACCGCCGCGCCGATACCCGTCGCGCTCATGGCGGTCTCCCTCCCGTTGTGCTTTTGATTCTATTCGGCGGCCTGACGAGCGCCGCTCTTGGCCATGGCTTTCGCTCCCGCGGCAATGGCTTTGACGATGTTGTGATAGCCGGTGCAGCGGCAGATGTTGCCGTCGAGCTGCTCGCGGATGGTGTGCTCGTCGAGATCGTTGCCGCGGCGGCGCACGATATCGAGCGCCGCCATGATCATTCCCGGCGTGCAGAAACCACACTGCAATCCGTGATGCTCACGAAAGGCTTCCTGCATGGGATGCAGCGGCCCGTCCGGATCGGCCAAGCCTTCGATGGTCGTGATCTTGGCGCCCTCACACTGCAGCGCGAGGGTGGTGCAGGCCTTGGCCGCTATGCCATCGATATGCACGACGCAGGCGCCGCATTGCGAGGTGTCGCAGCCGACGTGAGTGCCGGTCAGTCGCAAATTTTCGCGCAGGAATTGCACCAATAAAGTGCGCGCTTCGACATCCGCGGTAACGGGCTTGCCGTTCACCGTCATGGACACGCCAGGCATAACCTTCCTCCCGATTTGGGCCCAAACGGCCTCTTTTCGCCGCCTTCGACCCGAACGGCGGACATTCGTCTGCGAAATCGAGCCGATTTACGCCAAATAAGTCTGAACCTCCACCATGGCCCGGGTCAAGGGATTGGCGGGCAAATACCGCTTCAACCTCTGGTGAAACCTTATCAGGCGGCCCCAACGGTCGAGGCAAACTTCTGGAAAAACTCGTCGGCGATCTTCTTGGCTGCGCCGTTAACAAGACGCTGACCGAGCTGGGCAAGCTTACCGCCGATCTGCGCCTCGACATTGTAAGTAAGTAACGTGCCGCCATCTTTTTCGGCCAGGGCAACTGTCGCCCCACCCTTCGCGAAACCGGCGACGCCGCCGTCACCCTCGCCGGAAATCTTGTAGCCATTGGGAGGGTCAAGATCCGAGAGGTGCACTTTGCCCTTGAAGCGCGCTTTCACCGGGCCGATTTTGGTCGTTGCGACCGCTTGAAATTCCGTGTCAGAGGTCTTGTTGAGCTCCTCGCAACCCGGGATGCAGGCTTTCAGGACCTCTGGGTCGTTGAGCTTTGCCCAAACGACGTCACGAGTGGCCGGCAGCTGGACCTCGCCCGTCATTGTCATCGCCATTGCGCGTCTCCTTTACAATCGAACAATCCGGCGGCAGTCCCGGCTTAAGCCGTCACAGCGGCGAAGAAAAGACCTTTGCAGGAAGCACGGGGCACATTAAGGGTTTTCGTCAAGCTACGGACCAATAATCGTATTCCATCTTAGGGGAGGACTTGATGCCAATGATCAATGCCGATGACGGCTGCCCGATCCGCGTCGAGGTCGAGGGCCGCGACGGTGCGCCGGTGCTGATGCTGTCCAATTCACTCGGCACCAATACGCACATGTGGGACGACCAGGTACCTGAATTTACCAAGCACTTCCGCGTGGTGCGTTACGACCGGCGCGGTCACGGCCAATCGGGAGTACCCAACGGCCCCTATTCGATGGAACGGTTTGGCAGGGACGTCCTGTCAATCCTCGATGCGCTCAAAATCAAGAAGACGAACTGGTGCGGACTGTCGATGGGGGGCATGGTCGGCCAGTGGCTGGGCGCGAATGCGCCTGATCGGGTCGAAAAGCTCGTCCTGTCCAACACCAATTCGCATTACGAGGACAAAACACCGTGGATCGACCGCATCAAGTTCGTGACCGAAAAGGGCCTCGACGCGCTGGTAGAAACGAATATGCAGCGCTGGTTCACGGAGGGCTTTCGAAAGCGCGCGCCAGAGACGATCGAACGCATGAGAAAAGCATTCGTCGCCACCAAGGTGCCCGGTTATATCGCCTGCTGCGAAGCGATCCGTGACATGGATTTCCGCGCCAGCAATCCGAGCATCAAGGCGCCGACCCTGGTGATCGTCGGAGTACAGGATCCAGCCACGCCGCCTTCGGCGGGTGAGGCCATTCAGAAAGCGATCAAGGGCGCCAAGCTCGCGAGTCTTGACGCTGCACACATTTCAAATGTCGAACAGCCAAAGCAATATACCGAGATCGTGCTCAACTTCCTCCGCGGATAAGATTGCCCAAAGGAGCAGCCATGGACGACAAGCAGCGCTACGAGCGCGGCATGGCCAGGCGCCGCAAGGTGCTCGGCAATGAATGGGTCGACCGCGCGAACGCTAGGAAAACTCCCTTCAATGAGGAATTTCAGGATTTCATAACACGCGTGGCCTGGGGCGAGATTTGGACCCGTCCCCATTACGACGAGCGCACGCGTCGCGTGCTGGTTATCGGCACCATGCTCGCCCTGGATAAATGGGAGGAGTTCCGCATGCATGTGCGGGCGGCGCTCACCGAGGGAGGATTCACGCCGGACGACATCAAGGAAATTATCCTGCAGCAGGCGATCTATTGCGGGGTGCCGGCCGCAAACAATGCCTTCAGGGAAGCCGCCGAAGTGATTGCTGACATGGGGAAGGGCAAATGACCATCGCGGCGCGGTGACGCTCTCGTCATTTCGCTTTGAAACGGGTTCAATGGAGGCCATGGGCCACTCCGATGGGGAACCTCCATGGCCAAGGTCATTGTCCGCAAAGGAATGCCGAGCATTCAGCTCGACAAGAAAGAATTCAAAAAACGCTTCCTGAAGAGATTTTACGACCCCGTTTTCGAGCCACTCACCCGCGAACTGGACAGAATCGTCGACGCCGCGTGGATTTCCTATAGCGACTACCACAAGTCTCCACTCACGCGAGAAGCCGGGCCTGGTTTCGCTAATCCGAACTACGAGATCTCGATCGAATGGCTTGAGGCACGGTCGAAACTTCAAGCTGCGGAGCGGCGGCAAAAATTCGCGGACTCCCCCTCGCGTGTCCTGATCGTCAACGGGTCATCACGAAATGACCAGACTTGCCCAGGCGAAATATCAAAAACCTGGCGTCTCGTGACCTTGGCCCGCGATGTCATCGGAAAGGTGCCTGGCTTCGAGGTCGAAGTCCTCGATCTGTCGCGGCTCGCCGCGGAATATGGAAAAGTGATCTATCCATGCAAGGCTTGCGTTTCGACTGCGCAGCCCCTCTGCCACTGGCCTTGCAGCTGCTATCCCAATCACGCCATCGGACAAACCGGCGATTGGATGAACGAGATTTATCCGATGTGGGTCGCCGCGCACGGCGTGATGATCGTGTGCCCGGTGAATTGGTATCAGGCGCCCTCCTCGCTCAAGCTGATGATTGATCGGCTCGTTTGCGCCGATGGCGGCAATCCTGATCCGACGTCCACAAGCGGCAAGAACGCCGAGAAAGCCAAAGAGATCGAGCTCGCAGGTTGGCCCTATCCGCGCCACCTCGCCGGACGGGTTTTTTCGGTTGTTGTTCATGGTGACGCGGCCGGGGCCGAGAATTTGCGACGCATGTTGGTGGACTGGATGAGCGATATTGGAATGATCCCCTCCGGTCATTTGGCCCTGCTCGATCGCTATGTCGGTTATCTCAGCCCCTATGCAACCAGCCACGACGATCTCGATCGCGACACCGATTTTCAGGAGGATGTTCGCAACGCCGCGCGAACGTTGGTGCAGGCAGTTAAGGACAGACGCTCGGGCAAGTTGGAGCCGCCGGATCGCGGCCTGCACGAAACACGTCCGAAGTAGGTAGCCGAAGAATTAATTGCGACTTTATCTCGGCGCTTTTTGGTCCGCTGCGTATAGTTGCGTTCGAAGATGCACAGCCCGGTTCGCAAGCGCGGCAAGCAGAAGCGTCAAAGTGTGCTCGCGGACGATCTCTGTTCCGTCTCTAAAAGAAGCCGGGGCAACCGATATAATGCTGATTGCCACGATCAGAATAAGACCCGCTTCCAGAATCTCCGAGTTCGCCTTTCTGCGCGACACTGTGCGGAAGCGGTCAGCGATATGTATGACGCAGATGCAGGCCACTGCGAACTTGAGCGCGCCAAGAATGCAGCGAGCTTGATCAACCGAATCGATCCGAGTCCGAAAAGATTCCCGAGTGTGGAGATGAACTGCGAGCGCCAGACATCTTCGAGAGGCCATAAGACGGCTAAGAGAGGATGCGTAGGCCGTCGTAACCCCAGACCACGGCAAAATAAAGCGCAACAGCGACGACTGTTGCCATCGTGGCATGGGAGATTTTTTGCACACGTTCCTCCTGCGGCGAGGAACCATGTGTAGACGCTTCAAATGCGATGTTCAAAAGAAACCGAAACTTTACCTTACTTGTTAGCCCTTTAACCGTGCCGAGCACCAGCAAAAGTTTCCCTTTCCGACAGGAAACGGGTGGGTTTGCCGATCAGCGGCGCCTACATCCCGGTTTCGAACGAACTGCGCGGAGATGTCTCGCAATGACGCGAATGCATGGCAGCAATGCCGAAGCAGAAACTCGCAGGGTCTCCGCGAGCATCACCGGCGATTATCGGCCGAATGAAAACATTCGCTTAGCCAGATGATTCCGGTGATGCAAACGCGGCTTTCGAGATGGGCTTCGTGCAATCGAGGGGCAGGCAAGAGTGAACAAAGGATATGAATGCCATGACCTTGGTTTCAACTTGGCTTAACGGCAGAACGGAACGTACACATCCTCGCCTGATTCTGATCGCGACTTCGCTCGGCGTGCTGTTCGCTCAGATCGATACTTCTGTGGTCAACCTTGCCGTGAGAAGCATAGCCGCCGATCTGCATGCGGGCGTCAGCGAGATGCAATGGGTGATCGATTCCTACAATCTTGTCTATGCAAGCTTGCTGCTCACCGGTGGGACACTTGGCGATCTTTATGGTCGTCGACGGATTTTTGTTTTGGGCATCGTGCTGTTCATCGCAGGCACGTTGGTCTGCGCGCTGGCCCCCAGTGCCGGAATACTGATCCTCGGACGCATTGTCAGCGGGCTGGGCGCCGCCTTCGAGGTGCCAATGTCGCTGGTATTGCTCACGCTTGCCTATCCGGGCAGCAAGGAGCGCGCGCACGCGTTGGGCGTTTGGGCCAGCTGCAACGGACTCGCCTTCATCATCGGGCCGATACTCGGCGGCTGGCTCGTCGACACAATCGGGTGGCGAAGCATCTTCTACTTGATCGTGCCAATTTGTGCGGCCGCGGTCGCCCTCACCTACGTCGCCATTCGTGAAAGCTCCGAGCCAGGAGGTCGACGGCTCGATTTGCCCGGCCAAGGGCTTGCCGTCGTCGGGCTCGGTGCATTTGCCTTTGCGGCCATTGAAGGCTCTCATTGGGGCTGGACGTCGCCGACAATCATCTCGATCTCCGGCATCGCGGTGGTCGCGTTGTCGCTTTTCATCTGGGTCGAAGCACGCACGCCCGGCCCGCTGCTGCCGCTTGAATTTTTGCGCCGGCCCGTCTTCTCGGCAACGATCTCGATCGCGGGCCTGATGACATTCGGGATGTACGCCCTGCTGTTCATCATGCCGCTTTATTTTCAGACCATGCGCGGCGCCAGCCCTTTCATCGCCGGCTGGGAACTGCTGCCCATGCCCATAAGCTTCTTTGTGGTTTCGCAGATTGTCGGCTATCTCAACAATCAGCTCGGACCACGAATTGTCATGACTGCCGGGATGACCTGCATGGGAGTCGGCGCGCTGGCCTTGTCACTCATCAATGAAAACACAAGTCTGTTGTTCATTGAGCTGGCTTTGCTGATCGTCGGCATCGGCCTCGGGCTTAATACGGCCCCGGTCAACGGTGTCGCCGTTGCGGCATTGCCTCCCGAGCGCTCTGGCACGGCGTCCAGTGTACTCAATACATCCCGCATGGTCGGCGCCACGCTCGGTGTCGCAATCCTGGGCGCGGCGTTCGCCGCCTACGCTGGGCAAACGCCCAGTGCCGGGGAAGGATTCCTGTCCGGTTTGCGCGCGGCGCTGACCGGCAGCGGTGTAGCCGAATTGATCGGTGCAGCGATCGCGATCGCGTTCATCAGGCGCGATTCATTGCATCCGCAAAAATAGGTCAGCCGCCACGCCCGTCACGAAACGCTTGCGGGGTCGTGCCGGTCTGCTTGCGAAAAAACCGCGTGAAGTGCGAGGGATCGGAAAAAGCAAGATCGTAGGCGATCTCGTGGATCGCCTGGTTGGTAAATACGAGTTGCCGCTTTGCTTCGGTCAAGACGCGCTGACGGATCAGGTGACCGGCAGTGACCCCTGTTGCACGTTTAACGTGGTCGTTGAGCCTGTCGGGCGTCATCGCCAGTTTCTCCGCATAAAAGCTAATGAGTCTTTCCTTGCGGAAATGTTCATCCACAAGTCGGCGCAATTCGTCGACGCGCGGATCGGATCGCGAGAGCGTCACAGCGCCACTGCGCGCCCTGCTCACGGCTAGCCGAACAACCTCAATGGCGATAAGAGCAAGCAGGCCTCGCATTGCCAGCCGATAGCCTTCCCGAGCGAGCGAGCCCTCCTCGTATAATTCACCGCACAGCGTCGACAGACGCTTCGCCTCGGCCATGTTGGCGAGCGGCAGCACCGGCTTGCTCGCAACCGCTTTCAATCGCGCCAGCGCTTCTCCCGACTGATCGCCAAGCGCGTCCGCAACATCCTCGGTAAAACTCACCACCCAGCCGTCGGTGATTTCCGGCGCGAAACGAAAGCCGTGCGCCGTGGTGGCCGGGACGAGAATGACCGCCGGCGCGGAGAATCGCACCGTTGCAGTCTCGAAACTCATCTCGCCGCCCCCCTTCTCGATCAGCAATATCTGAAAGAGGTTGCGGTGACGGTGAGCTCGGATTGTCCAGTCATGGATGGACGAGCGCGACGCGATCGTTTCGATATGGATAAAGTCAAACGCGGAGTCGTCCGGCGGGTCGCCGTACAAATGAAATAACGGCAGCGCGGAGGCGCCCATGGAACAAGCATATTCCACTTCACCTGCGAAACAACTCCCGGGCACGACTTCTCAAACGAAAAGCCCCGCCTCGCGGGCGGGGCTTCCGTAATCTCTTCTGTCTCTACGTCAGCGATCCTGCTGCTGACCACCCTGCTGCTGACCACCCTGCTGGCCACCACGCTGACCACCTTGCTGCTGCTGGCCGGGCTTCTGCTGTCCGCCCTGTTGACCACCTTGCTGTTGACCACCTTGCTGCTGTTGGCCGGGTTTCTGGTTTGGATTTTGATTCATTTTACTATCTCTCCAACATTGCTTCCTTAAGCACCACTCAAGGTAAGAGAAACGCCTAGCGAGTGAGATTTGTTCCATTTTCGAACGTCTTACAGTCTCCAGCTAATGTATTTGGAACCTCGCGCCGCTGGACGTGTTCCTCCCCACACAGAGGAGGACCGATGATGGGACGTTACTTGTTGCTTTGGTTGCTTGGGGTTCCGATCCCGATTCTGGTGCTGATCTGGTTGTTTGGCGGTCTGCACTAGCCAACCAGCCGGCGTTCGAAACAGGGCGCATCCAGTCCGTCTCGGCCGCCACGCCAGCAGCGCGTACGCGCTTGGCGCCCCGCCTCGTCCCCTCCCGTTCACAGTTCGCGACTTAATAACACGCGGCAGTCTCTCGGCGTTGCCGCTTCGGCCACGCCCTGTTAAGCCTTTAGCATTCGGGGTGATTGGTCGTCGGCCGGGATGGCGGAAGGCGAAGGGGATGGAAGTTTTCCTCCAGCAACTTATCAACGGCATCACGCTGGGGTCGATCTATGGGCTGATCGCCATCGGCTACACCATGGTGTTCGGCATCATCGGCATGGTGAACTTCGCCCATGGCGACGTGTTCATGGTGTCTGTATTTATTGCGCTGGTCGCTTTCCTTCTGCTCTCGAGCGTGCTCGGCGTTACCTCAATTGTACTTGCGCTCTTTCTCATTCTGATTGTGGCGATGCTGTTCACCTCGCTGGTCAATTGGACCATCGAGCGACTCGCCTATCGACCCTTGCGCGGTTCGTTCCGGCTGGCCCCGCTCATTTCGGCGATCGGAATGTCTATCTTCCTCTCCAATTTCGTGCAGGTGACGCAAGGGCCGCGCAACAAGTCGATTCCGCCGATGGTCCAGGGCGAATTTGTTCTGTTCACGCAAAATGACTATCCGGTGACACTGTCGCTCAAGCAGCTCATTATCTGGCTCGTCACCGCGATCCTGCTCGTCTGCTTCTGGTACCTGGTGACGAAGACCCGATTGGGTCGCGCGCAACGCGCTTGCGAACAGGATCAAAAAATGGCCGCGCTTGTCGGCGTCGATGTCGATCGGACCATTTCGATGACCTTTGTCATTGCTGCCGCGCTCGCCGCCGTCGCTGGGACGATGTACCTGATGTACTATGGCGTGGTGAGCTTTGCTGATGGCTTTGTGCCAGGAGTGAAGGCCTTCACCGCCGCAGTGCTCGGCGGCATCGGTTCCTTGCCGGGCGCGGTTATCGGCGGCATCCTGATCGGCCTCATCGAGACCATGTGGTCCGCATATTTTTCCATCGACTATAAAGACGTTGCCGCCTTTTCGGTCCTCGCGATCACCTTGATATTCCTGCCGCAAGGATTGTTCGGCCGGCCGGATGTCGAGAAGGTCTGATATGACTAGCGGCGCGCCAGCAAAGCGCGTCGATACGGCCCGTGCCCTGTGGGACGCAGGCCTCACCGCATTGCTCGCTTTCGGCCTGTTCCTGCCACTGGTCGGATTCGAGACCGTCACCGACGTCCGCAACGACCTGATCCTTGTCACCCGCTGGCCGCTGCTGTTCGCCATTGTCGCGATCGCCGGCCTCGGGCGTCTCGCTTATTCGCTCGCAATCGAGCCGTGGTTGCAGCAGCGCGCAATACGTCCCAGCGCTGAGCCCGCGCCGTGGCGCAGATACATCGCCAGCTGGATCATCCCGTTTGCGCTCGGTTTCGTCATTCTTTATCCGGCCATCGTCATCGCGACAGCAGGTTTCGGCCGGGCCGTGAAGTGGATAGACAACTTCGGAATTCAGGTTCTGATCTACGTGATGCTGGGATGGGGCTTGAACATCGTTGTAGGCCTCGCCGGCCTCCTCGATCTCGGTTACGTGGCATTTTATGCCGTTGGCGCCTATTCCTATGCGCTCCTCGCCAAGACCTTCGGCTTTTCGTTCTGGATCCTTCTGCCCCTCGCCGGCATCCTGGCTTCTTTTTGGGGAATATTGCTCGGCTTTCCGGTGCTCCGTCTGCGCGGCGATTATCTCGCCATCGTCACCCTCGCGTTCGGCGAAATCATCCGCATCGTCCTCATCAATTGGGTCGACTTGACTAACGGATATGCCGGCATCACGGGCATTCCACGACCGACTTTTTTCGGCATTCCATTCAACGCGGAAGAAGGCGGATTCGCTGCCGTGTTCGGGCTGGAATTTTCACCGATCTACCGGACGATATTTCTTTACTACCTGATCCTAGCGCTTGCGCTTCTCACCGCGTTCGTCACCGTTCGCCTGCGGCGCCTGCCGGTCGGCCGCGCGTGGGAAGCGTTGCGCGAGGATGAAATTGCGTGCCGCTCGCTCGGCATCAACACGACCAATACGAAGCTGACCGCTTTCGCCATGGGCGCGATGTTTGCAGGATTTGCGGGTTCTTTTTTCGCAGCCCGACAGGGCTTTATTTCGCCCGACTCATTTACGTTTCTCGAATCCGCGACAATTCTTTCGATCGTGGTGCTCGGCGGAATGGGCAGTCAGATCGGTGTGGCCATTGCCGCCATCGTGATGATCGGCGGCACTGAGATCATGCGCGAGCTTGATTTCCTGAAATTGCTGTTCGGATCGACCTTCGATCCCACTCAATACCGGATGCTCTTGTTCGGATTCGCAATGGTTCTCATCATGATCTGGCGGCCGCGCGGCCTTATCGCAACGCGTGACCCGTCGGTTGTCTTGAAAGAGCGCAAAGCGATTGGCAAGGACCTGGTCAAGGAAGGACGCGGCTGATGCCGGGCGGCGGCGATATTCTGCTGCAGGTTGAGCGCCTCACCATGCGCTTCGGTGGGCTAGTTGCAGTGGAAGACCTTTCGTTTTCGGCTCGGCAAGGCGATATCACCGCGTTGATCGGGCCGAACGGCGCCGGCAAGACGACGGTGTTCAACTGCATTACCGGGTTCTACAAGCCCAGCGAAGGCCGCCTTGCGCTCCGTCATGGTGACAACGCTGCCTGGGATTGGCTCGAAGCGCTGACCGATAGCGGGGAGCGCAGCGTAAGGCGCGCAGGCAACGGACTCTTTTTGCTTGAACGGATGCCGGATTATCTCGTTGCGCAGCAGGCGCGGATTGCGCGCACGTTCCAGAACATTCGGCTTTTTCCGGGCATGACCGTTCTGGAGAACTTGTTGGTGGCGCAGCATAACCCCTTGATGCTCGCCTCTGGCTATACGCTGCTCGGCGTCCTTGGCTTCCCCTCTTTTACCAGGGCCGAGCGCGCAGCGATTGAAAAGGCGCGCGAGTGGCTCGATAAAGTCAACCTTCTGGCGCGCGCGGACGATGCCGCCGGTGATTTGCCTTATGGCGCACAGCGGCGCCTCGAAATCGCGCGAGCCATGTGTACCGAGCCGGTTCTATTGTGCCTCGATGAACCGGCGGCCGGGCTCAATCCGCGCGAGAGCGCCGAACTCAATAATCTTTTGCTCGCAATCCGCGACCAGAATGCCATTTCGATCCTGTTGATCGAGCATGACATGTCGGTGGTGATGGAAATTTCGGATCATGTCGTTGTGCTCGACTACGGGGTAAAGATCGCCGACGGCGCACCTGAGCAAATCCGTGACAATCCGAAAGTCATCGCGGCCTATCTTGGCGTTGCCGACCAGGACGTCGCCAAAGTCGAGGCGGAGGTCGGCCTATGACCACGCCACTCCTCACCGTCCGCGGCGTCAAAACCTTTTACGGCCGGGTCATGGCACTCAAGGGCGTCGACCTCGAGGTCAACGAAGGAGAAATCGTCACGCTGATCGGCGCCAATGGCGCGGGCAAATCCACGCTTATGATGACCGTGTGCGGCAATCCCCGAGCCCGCGAGGGCACGATCTACTTTTCCGGTCACGACATCACGCGATTGCCCACGCACGAAATCGCGCGCCTCAGGCTTGCGCAGGCTCCCGAAGGCCGCCGCATCTTCTCGCGCATGACAGTGCTCGAGAATCTTCAGATGGGCGCCAGCACCGCGGACCCATCGCAGTTCAAACGCGATCTCGAACGCGTGTTGACGCTGTTTCCCCGATTGCAGCAGCGGATCGGTCAGCGCGGTGGAACGCTGTCAGGCGGCGAGCAACAAATGCTGGCGATCGCCCGCGCGCTCATGGCCCAGCCCCGCCTGCTGCTCCTTGACGAGCCATCGCTGGGCCTTGCGCCGCTGGTCGTGCGACAAATCTTCGATGCGATCAAACGGCTTAATGCCGAGGGCGGCCTCACAGTATTTTTGGTGGAACAGAATGCCTACCATGCGCTCAAGCTCGCCCACCGGGGCTACGTCATGGTCAACGGGTTCATTACCCTGTCGGGAACCGGTCGCGAACTGCTGGAGCACCCTGAGATCAAGTCGGCTTATCTCGAAGGAGGCCGGCATTGAACAACCTTGCCACCGCCTCCTTTTCGATCCCCGAGTTTCTTTACGAGGAAGGCTCGTTCGGCGTATTCTTGCTGGTCACCATAATTCTCGGTGGCGGCGCAGCAATACTCGCGGGCCGCGCCATTGCGGCAACATGGCGGCCATGGTGGCAGGTTGTCGCATACGGTTTCGTCCTCGCCGGGGCGGTTCGTTTCATTCATTTCAGCCTGTATGGCGGCACCTTCCTGTCGCTTCACTACTATCTTGTCGACAGCGCATTCTGCATCGCTTTCGGATTCCTGGGTTTCCGGGCGGCGCGCGCGAGGCAGATGATCACGCAATATGGCTGGCTCCACCAATCCGACGGCCTGATGCGCTGGCGCCGCAGACTGCCCTGACGTAGGATTGCGGCGGATGAAGAAGTTGTCGGCTCAAGTTTTGAGGGGGATTTAGAGATGAAAAAAATCATCACGTTTGGCTTCGCCTTGACTGTTGCGATTGCAGCGGCCGGGTCGGCTACAGCCCAGATCAAGTTCGGTGTGGGGGGACCAATCACCGGACCGAGCGCAGCAACCGGGGCGCAGATGAAAAACGGCGTCGACCAGGCCGCCGCCGACATCAATGCCGCTGGAGGGATTCTCGGTCAGAAAATCGTCGTATCCTACGGCGACGACGCCTCCGATCCCAAACAGGGGGTTTCGGTTGCCAACAAATTCTCCGGTGACGGCGTGAAATTCGTCATCGGCCATTACAATTCCGGCGTCACGATCCCTTCGTCGGAGGTCTACCAGGAAAACGGCATCCTTCAGATCACACCGGCCTCGACTAATCCGAAGGTCACCGAGCGCAACATGTGGAACATTTTCCGCGTGTGCGGCCGCGACGACCAGCAGGGCAAGGTCGCCGGCGACTACATCCTCAAACATTTCAAGGGCAAGAAGATCGCCTTCGTTCATGATAAGACCACTTACGGCAAGGGCCTCGCCGACGAAACTATGAAGACGATTCAAGGCGGCGGCATGAAGGGCGTCCTCTATGAGGGCGTCAACACCGGCGAAAAAGACTTTTCAGCACTGGTGTCGAAAATCAAACAGTCTGGCGCCGACCTGATCTATTGGGGCGGTCTCTACACCGAAGCCGGACTGATCGTACGCCAGATGCGCGACCAGGGCGTGAAGGCGCCGATGATGGGCGGCGACGGCATTACGTCCGACGAATTCGCCTCCATCGGCGGACCCGGAGTTGAAGGGACGCTAATGACCTATGGCCCCGATCCGCGCAACAGGCCGGACGCAAAAAAAGTCGTGGAAGAATTCCGCGCCAGGAAATTCGAGCCCGAGGCCTATACACTTTACAGCTATGCCGGCGTGCAGATCATCAAGCAGGCGGCAGAAGCTGCAAAATCTCTGGATCCAAAGAAGGTCGCCGAGAAGATGCATTCCGGCATGCACTTCAAGACCGTGCTCGGCGACATCTCTTATGACAAGAAAGGCGACATCACAAAACTCGACTATGTGATGTACACCTGGAAGAAGGATCCGAGCGGAAAAATCAATTACGTGGAGTGTCCCGGCTCGGATTGCAGTAAGGTCAAATAGACAATCGCATTTGTGTTTCAAAAGCCCGCCGCTCCGGCGGGCTTTTTTTCAGCCGATCTTGCCGAGAACCGGAAATGTCTCGAGCAGCCACACGCTCATCTGATTGATACTGCCGGTCAGAAAAGCAATCCCGGTCAGCACCAGGAGGGCGCCCATCACCTGCTCCACTCGGTGCAGATAATTGCGAAACCGCGACAGAAATGCTGCGAACGGCTCGATCGCAAAGGCAGCAACAATGAAAGGAATCCCGAGGCCGAGCGAATAGACCGCAAGCAGACTGGCGCCTTTGGCGACCGTCTGCTCGGATGCGGCCACAGCCAGGATTGCGGCAAGGATGGGTCCGATGCAGGGCGTCCAGCCGAACGCAAAAGCAAGGCCGATCACGTAGGCTCCCCAAAGGCCGACCGGTTTCGCAACGTCGAGCCGCTTCTGCCGATGCAGCAGCGCGATAGGCGTGACGCCCAGGAAGTGCAAACCCATGACGATAATCACAATGCCGGCAATGGTGGCGAGCGGTCCCGAATAGGCGCGCATGAGCGAGCCGATAACGCTGGCGCTTGCGCCCAATGCGACGAACACTGTGGAAAAGCCGAGCACGAACAGGACCGCAGTGACCACGGTCTCGCGCTTGACGCGCGGTTCGGGTTCCTTGTCCGCAAATCGTTCAAGCGAAGCGCCCGCCAGAAAAACCAGATAGGGCGGCACCAGCGGCAGCACGCAGGGAGAGAGGAAGCTGACGAGGCCGGCGAGCAACGCGGCCAAATAGGTGACATCGCCCTTCATGGGGTCTCTAATGCGACGCTACGCGGATGCTTGCAAGCGTGTTGCGGCGGCTTCGCCGCAACGTGATCGGACGTGATAGGCTTTCGCCCGGGAGCACTATGGCGCGTAATCTGATTACCGATATTCCCGGCGTCCGCGTGGGGCATGCGGGAGATCCCGGGCTGGGCTCCGGCGTCACGGCCATCGTCTTCGATGAGGCCGTGATCGCCAGCGTAGATGTGCGCGGCGGCGGACCAGGCACGCGAGAGACGGCCCTGCTGGATCCGGCCCACACCGTGGAAAGCATCGATGCCATCGTCTTGTCCGGCGGATCGGCTTTCGGCCTCGACGCCGCGTCGGGCGTGCAGGCCTGGCTGCGCGAACAGGGTCGCGGATTTCGGGTGCGCGAGGCGCGCGTGCCGATCGTGTCGGGCGCAATCCTGTTCGACCTGCTAGCCGGGGGCGACAAGAATTGGGGGCGCTATCCGCCCTATCGAGAGCTCGGCTACGAAGCGACACAAGCAGCAGGCCATGACTTTGCCCTTGGCAGCGCCGGCGCGGGTCTCGGCGCCACGACCGTCAATCTAAAGGGCGGCATTGGCTCCGCCAGCTCTCAGACGCGCGGCGGCATTACGGTCGGAGCGCTTGCCGCCGCCAATGCCGCCGGCAGCATGACCATCGGGGATGGACCGCATTTTTGGGCGGCGCTTTTTGAACAAGGAAAGGAATTCGGCGGGCTTGGGTGGCCAGCCACGATTCCTCCTGCGGCGCTGGAGTTTCGCAGCAAAGGGGTCGCGGGTGAGAATACGACTCTCGCCGTGGTTGCCACCGATGCCAAACTCAGCAAGGGCCAGGCCAAGCGCCTTGCCATCATGGCTCAAACCGGTTTGTCCCGGGCGATCTATCCGGTTCACACCCCGCTCGATGGCGACCTCGTTTTCGCGGTCGCCACCGGACAAAAACCGTTGGCGGATCCGGTGTTTTCGTTGAGCGAACTCGGGATGGCGGCGGCGAACGTGCTCGCCCGGGCTATCGCTCGCGGAATTTACGAGGCGACGGCCTTGCCGTTCCCCGGCGTCGTGCCCAGCTGGCGCGACCGATTTGGTTCAAGCTGAAGTTTAAGTCGAACTAAATGAAGATTAGCTTGAGGCTGGTCGAACTGACGGGCAGCCGCGGCGTTGTCCTATATGCCGTCCAGCGCGATTGCCGATATCGAATATGATTACGAGCGCGAGCGTTTGACGGTGACTTTCGTCACCGGCCGAATCTATGAGTACGTCGATGTACCCAGCGAGGTAGCGGCTTCCTTCCAGTCTGCATTCGCGAAAGGGACATTCTTCAACACCTATATCAGGGATCGCTACGACTTTCGGGAACTTACGTCCGCACGCTAATGGAAGCGTTCGGCGCGGTAAGGGGCCGGATCGCAAAATGGCTGCTCGCCCGTGATCATTTCGGCGATCATCCGACCTGTGGCCGGACCGAGTGTGAGGCCCCAATGGGCGTGGCCAATCGCGAGCCACAAGCCCCCTAATCCGGGTGCGCGGCCGATCACTGGGCGGGAATCGGGAAAGCACGGCCGGCTCCCGAGCCATGTCTTGTCCTCGGCCAGTTCGCCCAACGGAAAGAGTTCACGCGCTCGTGGCGTAATGCGCGAAAACTGCGCCGGGCTCGGCGGCGCATCGCGCGAGGCGAATTCGGCACCCGTGGTTATCCGGATGCCCTGCTCCATCGGCGTCATCAGATAGCCCACTTCGGCGTCGAGCACCGGGCGCGCCAAGCCGGCGTTGCCCACGGCGCGAAAATGCCTGTGATAGCCTCGCTTGACGGCAAGCGGCAGTTTGGGGCCGAGGCGGTCCAGCAAATCGGTCGCCCACGGCCCGAGGGCCACGACGCATTGCTCGGCATCGAGTGCGCCTTCATTGGTCTCCACTCGCCAGTTTTTGCTGCTTCGATGCAGCGACTGGGCGTCACCTGCGACAATGACGCCGCCCAGTGCGGTAAAGCGTTTTGCATAGGCGCGCGTTACGCCAAGTGGACTGCTGACACTGGCTGCTTCCGGCCAGAACACCGCGTGCGAGAAAACCGGATTGAGCGACGGCTCGAGCGCCTGCGCACCTGCGGTATCGAGAGTCTTTAGCGGCAAGCCGAATTTCGCAGCCAGATCGAACTCAGACGACAAAGCAGCAAAACTCCTGTCTCCGCGATAAACCTTCAACCAGCCTGTCTTGCGCAAATAGTGCGTCGCGCCAGACTCGGTCATCAACGCCTCGTGCTCGGCGACTGCCCGGGAAAACAAGGGACGTATCAATCGAGCCGTTTCCGCCAGACGTTCGGGTTGCGAGGCGGCGCGAAATGCCAGCAGCCAGGGAAGTACCCGAGGCAGAAACGACAAATGATAGTTGGCCTCGCCCGCGCGCTTGAAGGCGATGCGGAGCAGTGCGTCAAGATCGGAAGGAAATGCCGGCGGGAATATCGTGTTGCCTTCGATGATGCCGGCGTTGCCATAGGAAGTCTGCTCGCCGACGCCCGCGCGGTCTACCAAGGCGACACTCAAACCGCGTTTGACGAGATGCAGGGCGACCGATGTGCCGACAATGCCGGCGCCGAGGACCATCGCATCAGTACGTGCCACGCCTGAACTCCTGTCGTTTTCTTATATATGGATTGCCGCCTTCAAGAGCGCTATCAAACCTCGTACCTATCAGCGGCTGGAGTTTTCCAAAATGAGGGTGATCTGCGCGTCGTGGCCGCCCTCGGCTTGGCCGGCCGTCACGGGACGCTGCTGGCGGCGACGTCAATCTTCGTCGGGCTTGCCATTCCCCGTCTCTCCGCGGCGTGCAAACCGTTTCTCGGCGAAGCAATCGTGGCCATTCTCACGCTTGCCTTCCTGCGGGTGGACCCTGCCGACCTGCGCCGTCATTGGACCCGCCCCGGCCTCATCGCCGCTGCTACCGCGTGGACAATGCTGATCGTTCCCGCCGTACTCGGCGTTGTGTTTCTTATGTTCCGCCTCGATCAACATATGCCCGGCCTTTATTTCATGTTCGTGCTGCAAATGTCGGCACCGGGCCTGATGTCCTCGCCGTCGCTCGCTGCGCTTCTGGGACTGGATGTGGCCCTGATGCTTGCCACCCTCATTGTGTCGACCGCGATAACGCCACTGACAGCGAGCTTTTTTACACACCTCTACATCGGAACCGCGCTCGCCTCCCCTCTTGCGTTCGGCCTCAGACTTTTGCTGATCATCGGCGGTTGCGCCCTCGCCGCAGCTGTCATCCGGCGTGTGACCGGACAATCGTTCATCGAAGAACAGCGCGAGCGCATCGATGGCCTGAGCGTGCTCGTCATGTCGATGTTTGCAATCGCGGCCATGGACGGCGTCGTCGACCATTTTCGCGCCGATCCGTTGCTGGTCATTGAGCTCACCGCTCTGGCCTTTGCGCTGGCGCTCGGCATGCTCGCGCTTACCGCCCTGGTGTGTTTTTACGGGTGGGGCACGCCCGTGCCTTTGCGATCGGACTGATTGCGGGAAACCGAAATGTTGGGCTGATGCTGGCTGCCACCGGCTTTGCAGTGCCGGATATCGCCTGGCTGTATTTCGCGCTTGCGCTGCTTCCTATTTATCTCCCGCCGCATCTGCTGAAGCCGGGGGCGAAACGCCTGTCGAATGATCGTTAACAACGCCCGCATCGCCCCGCTGCGGCGTTGCCCGTTGAGGCGCCTCGTGTTACCCGAACGGCGTCTGGAGGCCTTTAAATGCCCCGTCCGCTGATCATTGCGCCATCGATTCTTTCCGCCGATTTCGCCAGATTGGGCGACGAAATTCGCGCGGTCGAGGCCGCGGGTGCCGACTGGATCCACGTTGACGTGATGGACGGCCATTTTGTGCCGAATATCACGATCGGCCCGGTGGTCATCCAGGCTATCCGGCCGCTCACCAAAAAGACGCTCGATGTCCACTTAATGATCGCGCCGTGCGATCCCTACCTTGACGCTTTTGCAAAAGCGGGATCCGACATCATCACGGTGCACGTCGAGGCGGGCCCGCATGTTCACCGGTCGCTCCAGGCAATTCGCGCCCTTGGCAAAAAAGCGGGCGTCACAATGAACCCGGCCACCCCCGTGTCGAGCATCGAGCATGTGATCGATCTGGTCGATCTCATTCTCGTGATGTCGGTTAATCCCGGCTTCGGAGGCCAGAACTTCATTCCTGCCGCGCTCGATAAGCTGCGGGACGTCCGCGCGCTTGTCGGGGCGCGACCGATCGACATCGAGATCGACGGCGGCGTCACGGCCGAAAATGCAGCTCGCGTCGTACAGGCCGGAGCTAATGTGCTGGTCGCCGGTTTCGCCGTATTCAAGGGCGGCAACTACAAGGCCAACATCGCCGCCATTCGCAATGCGGCGGCATTGGCCCGCGGGGAAGCGGCGTGACGATCCCGCGCTACTCCCGGCCCGAAATGACCGCCATCTGGTCGCCGGAAACGAAATTCCGCATCTGGTTCGAGATCGAGGCGCACGCGGCCGACGCCATGGCCGAGCTTGGCATCGTTCCGAAGGAGGCCGCCAGAAAAATCCGGGAAAAAGGCAAGGCCACCAAATTCGACATAGCCCGCATCGACCAGATCGAGGCCGAGGTCAAGCACGACGTCATTGCGTTCCTGACGCACCTTGCGGAAATCGTCGGTCCCGAGGCGCGCTTTGTGCATGCCGGAATGACGTCGTCTGACGTGCTCGACACCTGTTTCAACGTGCAGCTCGTGCGCGCCGCTGACATCCTGATCGCGGACGTGGATACTCTGCTTGCCGCGCTGAAGCGCCGCGCATTCGAGCATAAATTGACGCCGACTGTCGGCCGTTCGCACGGCATCCACGCCGAGCCAACCACGTTCGGTCTCAAGCTTGCCTATGCCTATGCGGAATTTTCCCGCGCCCGCGAGCGTTTGGCTGCCGCCCGAAAGGAAGTCGCGACTTGTGCCATTTCCGGCGCCGTCGGCACCTTTGCGCAGGTCGATCCGCGTGTCGAAGCGCATGTGGCCAAGGCCATGGGACTCAGCGTCGAGCCTGTTTCGACCCAGATCATCCCGCGCGACCGGCATGCCATGTATTTCGCAACGTTGGGCGTAATCGCCTCTTCTATCGAAAGGCTTGCGACTGAAATTCGGCACTTACAGCGGACCGAGGTACTGGAAGCCGAAGAGTTCTTCTCGGAGAAGCAAAAGGGCTCCTCGGCAATGCCCCACAAACGCAACCCGGTGCTCTCCGAGAACGTGACCGGTCTTGCTCGAATGGTGCGCGCCTATGCTCTCCCCGCGATGGAAAACGTGGCACTTTGGCACGAGCGCGATATCTCCCATTCCTCCGTGGAGCGCATGATCGGTCCCGACGCCACCGTCACACTGGACTTCGCACTGGCGCGCCTTGCCTCGATCATCGACAAGCTGATCGTCTATCCCGCGGCGATGCAGAAGAATCTCGACCGACTCGGCGGCCTGATTCATTCGCAACGCGTGCTTATCGCGCTGACGCAAAAGGGTGTTTCGCGCGAGGACGCCTATCGCCTCGTTCAGCGCAACGCGATGAAAGTATGGAGTGGCAGCGAGAGTGATTTTCTCTCGCTGCTAAAGGCCGACAACGACGTGCGCACCAAACTAAGTGCTGCAGAACTCGAGGCCAATTTCGACCTCGGGCATCACTTCCGTCACGTCGATACGATCTTCAAGCGCGTCTTTGGTGCGGCTTGAAATGTTCGCGTCAGCGATATCCGTAGTAACGGCTATACCCCCAGCCGCCGTAACCGACGCCTGGATTTGGCGCCCAGGAAGAACTCTGGGTCTGGGCGTAGCCGTATCCGTAGTCGTAACTAGGTGCGACAACCACGGCAGAGGGCGGAGCCGCGTAGCCGTAACCGACGCCTGGATTTGGCGCCCAGGACGAACTCCTGGTCTGGGCGTAACCGGAGTCGTAACTAGGTGGGACAACTGCGGTCGAAGACGCAGTTGCATAAATTGGCCCAGCGTTGGAAATGAATCTTCTGCTGGCATAGCCCGTAGTGTCGTTCCAGACCACGCGGCACCACGACGGGCCGCAACTCAGCACGCGGACATCGGAGCCTGCCGGCATCGCACCGATGATGTCGTGGCTGATCCCGGGTCCACTGCGCAGGTTGAGATTGTCCGTAAGCGTTGCTGCCGAGACCGCGCCCGCGGAAAGCATCAGGGCGCCGACGGCAAGTGAGAATGCCTTCTTTTGCATGTCACATCTCTCGAGTTACCGTCCCCGCAACAAACAACGTCGCATTCAATTGTACGCCCACCCCTTGGCCAATCCCGACCACATTCCCGTGACCCATTGTCACAAACGCGCACGCATGTCTTATCTCGTGATCAAATGCCTACTTCCGCACCGCCGGCCCCCGAGCCCGTTACCGTCCTGCTTTTCGATTCCGGTCTTGGCGGTCTCACGGTATTCCGCGAGGTGAAGGCAGCGCGACCGGATGCACGATTCATATATCTCGCGGACGATGCCGGTTTTCCCTACGGCGATTTGATCGAAGACAAGCTCGTCGCACGCGTCACTGAGGTGCTCGGAAAGGCTATTGCCCATCACAAGCCGGACATGGTGGTCGTGGCTTGCAACACAGCGTCCACACTTGCTCTCGTCCAACTGCGCGCGCGGTTCTCCGTACCCTTTGTCGGCACGGTGCCGGCAATCAAGCCGGCCTGCGCGCAGTCAAAAAGCAAGCGCGTCGCCGTGCTCGGCACGCAGGCGACGGTTGGTCGTGAATATACCAGGACACTGATCCACGAATTTGCCGCGGGCTGCGACATTCACCTGGTGGGATCGCCGCGACTCGCCGCCTATGCGGAGGCTGAGTTGGCGGGTGAAGCGGTAGACAGTGGGGCAATCAAAGCTGAGATTGCGGGTTGCTTTGTAGATGCAGACTCGCGCCGTACCGACACGATTGTTCTTGCCTGCACGCACTATCCGTTATTGCTCGAGCGCTTCCGCGCCAATGCGCCGTGGCCTGTCGCTTGGCTCGATCCCGCGCCCGCGATCGCTCGCCGGGTTGCTCACCTGTTGCGCGCGCGGCCTTCGGTCCCCGCGCATAACTCCCCCGCGATCGAATTCACCTCCGGGCGGGAACCATCCCTTGCCCTTGCGTGCGCGCTGGCATCATTCGGTTTTTAACCGGACACATGTGGCCACACTTCGAGCGCGCCGCGCCAAATCATGTCGGCGGCGACGTAGAGGATGATAGCGAGTCCGACGTAAGCGATCCAGCGATGACGGTTGAGCAGCCGCGCGATAAAACTCGCGGCGACGCCCATCAGAACGATGGACAGTGCAAGCCCGAAGATCAGCGCGATCGGATGGTCGCGTGCCGCGCCGGCCACCGCCAACACGTTGTCAAGCGACATGGAGATGTCCGCAATAACGATCTGCCGGGCGGCTTGCGCGAAGGTCTTCCGGGGAACGTTGCACTCCTGTGCTCTCAGTGCAGCCTCGGTTTCCTTTCGATCCGGGCCGCGCAAGTCGCGCCACATCTTCCAGCACACCCAAAGCAGCAGTATTCCGCCCGCCAACAGCAGCCCGACAATCTCCAGGAGCTCGACAGCTATCCCGGCAAAGACAAGCCGCAACACCGTGGCGGCGACAATGCCGACGAGGATTGCCCGCGACCGCTTTTCCGGTGGCAGGCCTGCCGCAGCGAGGCCGATGACAACCGCGTTGTCGCCGGCGAGGACGAGATCGATCATGATCACCTGGAACAGCGCGGTGAGCGCGCCTTGCGAAAGAAAGTCGAACTCAGTCATCCACTTGCTCCTCGATGGGGGCCTGTCCGATGAATTTGCGAAGAAATTCGATCTCACGAATAGTCGCTGCGCAACCGACGATGGCGAACGCGCCACCAAGTGCTGGGTTGCAACCGATAACGGTTGTCGGTGGAAGACGGTGGCTACGAAAACGGTATCGTTGAGAAAATTCTGAACGGCGCATAGGGCCCTGACTGCGGAATAATTGACATCAGTCCGACATCGCAGCGTTTGAGCTGCCAGAGGGGCCCGGCCTGATCAGTGACCTTATGTGCCTATCGACAATCTTTGGGCAAGGCCGGTCGGCTGCGACCAAGCACCCCAGCCTATGTTGCTACCGTCCGCCATAGTGTTTGACAGAATGGCCGATGATCCCTAAAACGCGCGCGCCCGGCGGATTTCAGGTTCGCCGGGCGTTTCGCGACCCGCGGCAAGGCCTTGCGCTTACGAGATTTTGCCTGTCGGTTCCGGCCTTGCTGGAACAGAGGAGGGCGCGATCCTCATCAACAGCAATGACAACCGAGGACGCGAATGACCAAGCGCAGGGAATCCAAGTACAAGATCGACCGCCGGATGGGCGAGAACATCTGGGGTCGTCCCAAAAGTCCGGTGAATCGCCGCGAATATGGGCCTGGCCAACATGGCCAGCGCCGTAAGAGCAAGCTTTCCGACTACGGCGTTCAGCTTAAGGCCAAGCAAAAGCTGCGCGGATATTATGGAAACATCTCTGAGCGCCAGTTCCGCGGCATCTATCAGGAGGCGCGGCGGCTCAAGGGTGACAGCGGCGCACACATGATCGGCCTGCTGGAACGCCGACTCGACGCAGTCATCTTCCGCGCCAAGTTTGTGCCGACTGTTTTCGCCGCGCGACAGTTCATCAGCCACGGACATATCCGCGTGAATGACAAGCGCGTGACTATCCCAAGCTATCGCGTGAAGGTCGGTGATGTAGTGGAAGTGAAGGAAAAATCGAAACAGCTGGCGCTGGTGCTGGAAGCGCAGGCCTTGGCCGAGCGCGACGTGCCCGACTACATCCAGGTCGATGGCTCGAAACTGACCGCGAAGCTGACGCGTGTCCCTGTGCTCGCCGACGTGCCCTATGCGGTGCAAATGGAGCCGCACTTGGTAGTGGAATACTACTCCCGCTAATCCAAGCCTGGCTGGCAGTCCGGGACTGGCGCTTGGCGCCAGGGCCGGGCGGGATCGAAAATCCGGCCCAAATTGAGCCCGTGCCAACTCAGGCCGGGAATAGCCAGTTATCCCTGATTAAAGACGCCGTGCACAGCTTATTTTGTGGCAGCATAGCGACTATGCTCTACATTTAGTGGGCAAAACGCGCTAAGAATATCCTGCGGTCCTCGAATCAGGAGGACCTGCCTAGGGAGACTCCGCAATGAAAGGGATCGATACCATTAAAGAGTGGGTCGGGGCGTTGACGGAACTAGCGCTGATGCTGCTCGCATTGGCGATCGTGCTCTCGTTGCTGGTCGGAGCCAACCTGCCGTTTTTCGGCGCCGTCACAGCAAACATCATGGGCTGGGTGAAGGATATGGGGGCGAATGGCCTCGTTGGCCTGATCACCCTCGGGATAATCCTCTGGCTGTTCTCGAACCGGAAGATGGCCTAACGCACCAGCGTGCGGCAGCTGCTGACCAATCTGGGTGGGGGGCCGGGCTCCCCACCTATTGATCGTATGTGTCATCACGAGGTTCCTGCCATGCGCAAATTCGTGGCCAACATGGCCACCGCAAAACAGATCCTGTGGGAATGCGTCGAACTTGGTTTCGTCGCGATCCTCGCGATCATGCTGGTGTATCTGATCCTGGGACAGGGCTCGGGAGCGTTCGTGACATCGGTGGCCGACAACGTCACGAAGTTCGCGAGCGGGGTGCCGACGCAAAGCTTGATCGGACTCGCGTTGGTTCTAGCCGTGATCTACCTGATCACGAACCGGCTGAACCGCACGCGTGAGTCGAGACCCTCGTCGCGGCAAAGCAAAGAGTCGTCTCAGTAGCCGGGCGCGCGGCATTGGCATAGAACTCACCACGCAGTTCGCCAACGTCGCTTGCCCATGCTAAAGTTGAACCGTCGCACAGTTCTTGCCGCCGCCGCGGCAGGCTTTGTAGCGCGCGCCTTGCCTGCCTTTGCGGCGTCACCCTACACTTTCAAGCATGGTGCGCTCGAGGTGATGGTCGTCAGCGACGGCTACCTGCGGTTGCCGACCAGCTTTCTTGCGCATGGCGCGCCGCCGGACGACCGCGAGGCAATACTCAATGCCGCCGGCCAAACCGGCGACCAATATCAATCACCGACGAATATCACGCTGGTCCGCTCGGAACGCGATTTGATTCTGATCGATATGGGCTCACGCGATCGTTTCATGCCGAGCGCAGGCAAGCTGTGGGACAATCTAAAGGCTGCTGGCATTGACCAGGCGAAGATCACCAAGGTGGTTTTCACGCATGGCCATCCCGACCATTTGTGGGGAACGGTCGACGAACTCGACGATCTGGTCACGCCGGGCGCAAGCTTCTTTGTGGCGAAGGCCGAGTGGGAATTCTGGCATGGCGAGGATGCGACCCGCGGATTGCCCGCCGAGCGCGCGGGCTTCGTCACCGGCGCGCGACGCAACTACGCGGCGATCAAGGATAAGGTCGTGGTCGTCAACGCTGACGATGAGATCGTCGCGGGGCTGCGCGTCATCGATATGCCCGGCCACACGCAGGGTCACGTGTCACTTGAGCTCGCCGGGGGTAACGTGGCGATGTCCTGACCCACCCGCTGATTTCCTTCCAGCATCCTGACTGGAAGCCCATTGCCGACTATGCGCCCGATCAGGCAATTACGACCCGCCAAAAGCTGCTGGATCGGCTCGCCACCGGGCGCTCGAAGCTGTTTGGCTTCCACTTGCCCTACCCGGGCGTGGGATTGGTCGAACGCAAGGGCAGTGCTTACCGCTTCGTGCCTGCGGTCTAATAAGGCGCCGGAATCAGCACGGCTAACAGCGCGGCGGCCGGAGGCAACCAGGCCACCGCCAATCCCACAGCGGTTTTTCCTCGACGGTTGAGAATGAACCCGGCGACCGGCGCTGCCAGGCAGACGACCACCGCGGCGAAATAAGCTGCCGCGGCCAGCGCACCTGCGCGCATGCTTTCCGGGTGCCAAAGAAGAATCCAGACACGCCGACCATCAGCGCTGCGAGGGCGCCATCGGCAACCGTTGCAACGACAAGCAGCAATTTCACCACGGGCGAAGATTGCGTCAGGCGGTCTGGCGGATGGCTACGCCCTTTTCTTTCAGTGTTTGCTGCAGCTCGCCGGCCTGGAACATCTCGCGCACGATGTCGCAGCCGCCAACAAACTCACCCTTCACATAGAGCTGCGGAATTGTCGGCCAGTTTGAATAACTCTTGATGCCGTTCCGGATTTCGTCGGACTCAAGCACGTTGATGCCTTTGTAGGCCACCCCGAGATGGTCGAGAATCTGGACCACCTGTCCCGAAAACCCGCACATCGGGAACTGCGGCGTGCCCTTCATGAAAAGCACCACGTCATTTCCCTTCAGTTCATTGCCGATGAATTGCTCGATGCCCATAGAATCCCATCCTGTTGGGCGGCGCAGCCGCCTCTTTCGGTGATATATGTATCCCAGAAGATACCGCCAACCCAAGAGCCATTCGCCGAATCATTGGGTTTTTGGCGCATAGAAGGTGCCTTCCACCTCGAAAAAGTCGTCCTGATTGAGCGCAGCGACCTCGACAATAGTGCGTGGCGGATAAGGGCTGCCGCTCCAGAGCTCCTCCTGGAGCTTGTTGACCAAGGGCCGCAGCCGACTCATATCGGTGACGAAAACGGTCAGACGGACGCAATCCGCAAGGCTGGCACCTTCGGACTCGGCAATGCGTTTCATGTTCAGAAACGCCTGCCGGATGCGGGCCTCTTCGCCTTGCACGAGACTGTCATTCGTCGGATTGATGCCGCGCATGCCGGCGACGAATACAAAATCTCCCGCGCGTGCGCCCACGCTCCACGTACCTGTCGGCGCGATTGCCCCGCCAGGTGAAAGAACGCGAACGCCGCGTCCGGAATTCATCCAGGCGTGCCGGTTTGCAGGGCAAGCGCATGCAGCACGCCGCCCATTTGGCCCTTGAGTGCCTCATAAACGAGTTGATGCTGCTGAACCCGCGACTTGCCCTTGAACGACGCCGAGATGACCGTCGCTGCGTAATGATCGCCGTCGCCGGCGAGGTCGCGGATCGTCACCTGCGCATCCGGAATGTGCGCCTTGATCAGCCGCTCGATTTCACCGGCTTGCATAGCCATCGGCCGGTCCTCTTGAGACGTTCACAGTTCGCCGGCCATAAAAGCCGGCATCCAGGACTCGAAACGCTCACGCAGAATCGTGACTAGGATGGGGCGCTCGCCCGATACCGTCAATGCGTCACCGTCGGTTGTGCCGATAGTCCACACCGGCACGTTGACGGATCTGGCGCCCGCAAGCACAGCTTCCACCTTTTCCGTCGGCACCGTGACGACATAGCGCGCCTGATCTTCGCCAAACCAATGCGCATGGGCCGGGATGTCGGAGGGGGCCTCGGCCAGTTCCGCGCCGATGCCGGAAGCCATCGCCATTTCCGCAACCGCAACCAGAAGGCCGCCGTCGGCGATATCATGCGCGGCCGTCGCAGCCCCATCGAGGATCAGCGCGCGCACGAAATCGCCATTCTCGCGCTCTTCCGTCAGATCAACGGGCGGAGGAGCACCTTCCTCGCGACCGCAGATTTCCCGCAGATACATCGACTGCCCGAGCCAGCCAGTCGTCTCCCCAACCAGGAGGATTGTTTCGCCTGACCGTTTGAAAGCGAGCGTCGCCGACTTTTTGAAATCGTCGATAACGCCGACGCCCCCGATCGAAGGCGTCGGCAGGATCGCGCGCCCATTGGTTTCGTTGTAGAGCGACACATTGCCGGACACTACGGGGAAGTCGAGCGCCTTGCAGGCCTCGGCGATGCCGCGGATACAACCTACGAATTGGCCCATGATTTCCGGCCGCTCCGGATTGCCGAAATTGAGATTGTCGGTGATGGCGAGCGGTTTGGCGCCCACCGCCCTCAAATTGCGCCAGCATTCGGCCACTGCCTGCTTGCCACCTTCAAAGGGGTCGGCCTCGCAATAACGCGGCGTGACATCGGTCGTGAACGCGAGACTCTTCGGCCCATCCTCAATGCGCACAACCGCCGCATCCCCGCCCGGCCGCTGCACAGTATTGCCAAGAATGATGTGGTCGTATTGCTCCCACACCCAGCGCTTGGAACAGAGGTCAGGTGTGGACAGCAGTCTTTCCAGGGCCTCAAGCGTGCCGACCGGCGCGGGTACGCTTTCGGAATCGATTTCCCTCGGTTTTGGAGCGGTGACGAACGGACGCTTGTATTCCGGCGCCTGGTCGCCGAGCTCCTTGATCGGCAGGTCTGCCATGACGTCGCCGCCATGACGCACGATAAAGCGTTTCGTTGGCGTGGTTTCGCCGACCACCGCAAAATCGAGTCCCCACTTCCGGAAAATGGCCTCGGCATCTTTTTCTTTTTCGGGCTTGAGCACCATGAGCATCCGTTCCTGGCTCTCCGACAGCATCATCTCGTATGCGCTCATCCCCTCTTCGCGGCACGGCACCTTGTCGAGATCAAGCGTCACGCCGAGATCGCCCTTGGCGCCCATTTCGACGGCCGAACAGGTCAGCCCGGCCGCGCCCATGTCCTGGATGGCGATCACGCACCCCTTCTGCATGATCTCAAGGCACGCTTCGAGCAGCAGCTTTTCGGAAAATGGATCTCCGACCTGCACGGTCGGGCGCTTCTCCTCCGAGTCCTCGCCGAATTCGGCAGAGGCCATGGTCGCGCCGTGAATGCCGTCCCGCCCCGTCTTCGAGCCGAGGTAGACGATCGGCATGCCGACGCCCGAAGCGGCCGCATAGAAAATCTGGTCCTTGCGCGCGATGCCGACCGCCATCGCATTGACCAGGCAATTGCCGTCATAGCGCGGGTGGAACCGGACCGAGCCGCCGACCGTCGGCACGCCGAACGAATTGCCGTAGCCGCCGATGCCAGCGACCACGCCCGAAACGAGATGCCGCGTTTTTGGATGTGATGGCGATCCGAACGACAGCGCATTCAAGCACGCGATCGGCCGCGCGCCCATGGTGAATACGTCGCGCAAAATGCCGCCGACGCCTGTGGCCGCGCCCTGATAGGGCTCGACGTAGCTCGGGTGATTGTGACTCTCCATCTTGAACACGCATGCGAGGCCATCACCGATGTCGATGACGCCGGCGTTCTCGCCCGGGCCCTGGATCACCCAGGGGCTCTTCGTCGGCAACGTGCGCAGGTGGACCTTGGACGACTTGTAAGAGCAGTGTTCGTTCCACATGGCCGAGAAAATGCCGAGCTCGGTAAGCGACGGCTCGCGCCCGATTAGCTTGAGGATGCGCTCGTACTCGTCGGGCCTCAGGCCGTGCTCGGCGACCAGTTCCGGCGTGATGCGAGGTTCGTTACGGGTCACGGCAGTTGTCTTCTTCGCTCGGCCAATCTCTTTGTCATGGCCGGCTCGTCCCGGCCATCCGCGTCTCAATTACCGACACCCAATTGAAAGACGTGGATGCCCGGCACAGGGCCGGGCATGACGGAAAACAGGTCATGCCGCCTTCGCCAGATGATCTACTAGTCCCGCAAACAAGCCGCGCCCGTCGGTCGCGCCGATTGCCGCTTCGACGTGGTTTTCGGGATGCGGCATCATGCCAAGCACGTTCCCACGCTCGTTCACGATTCCGGCAATGGCATTGGTCGAGCCGTTGACATTGTACGCTTCATCACGCGTCCCGTCGGGCGCGACATAGCGGAAGATCACCCGCCCCTCGCCCTCCAGCCGCGCAATGGTTTCTGCATCCGCCGCGTAACTACCTTCGCCGTGCGCGGTCGGCACCCGGATCACCTGCCCCGCGTTGTAGCCGCGGGTGAACGGCGTGTCGGACCGCTCGACCTTGAGGAAGATGTCGCGGCAAATAAACCTGAGTCGGGCATTGCGCATCAGCACGCCGGGAAGCAGGCCCGCCTCGCACGCGATCTGGAAACCGTTGCAGACGGCGAGCACCAGCCCGCCCTTCGCTGCGTAGGCGCACACCGCCTCCATGATCGGCGCACGCGCGGCAATCGCCCCGCAGCGCAGATAGTCACCATAGGAGAAGCCGCCCGGGATCACGACCAGATCCGTCCCGGCCGGGAGTTCTGTGTCGGCATGCCAGACCATCGCCGGTTCGCGCCCCGACATCAGGCGCAGCGTGCGCGCCATGTCACGTTCGCGGTTGATGCCTGGGAAGACGAGGACGGCGGCTTTCATCCGATCACGTCCACGCGAAAGTTCTCGATCACGGCATTGGCCAGGAGCTTGTCGGCGGCCTGCTTGAGCAGGGCTTCGGCCCTGGCGCGGTCGCCCCCCTCGATTTCGATATCGAACACCTTGCCCTGCCGCACGCTGGATACGCCGGACAGCCCAAGCGAGCGGAGCGCGCCTTCAATGGCCTTGCCCTGGGGGTCGAGAATGCCGGATTTGAGGGTTACAGTAACGCGGGCTTTCATGGTGGTTTTTCAGGCGATTCCAGCCTCGACGATCTGACCTAGCATCCGGCACACGCCGCCTCAACCATGTGGACGAGCACTACACAGGTCATGGCGGGGGTGCTGTTTTTCAAGGCCGACCCCGCGCATGCGGGAATCCAGCGCATAATCGATGCAATCGAATTGCTTGCAGGGTCCCCGCTTGCGCGGGGACGAACGTCAATCGCTCGCACCCGACCTCACGAGCCCCTGCACCATCGCGTCCAATCGACTGCGATCGACCTTGCCATTCGCGTTGCACGGAATGTCCGCGACCTTGATGAACCGTACGGGAACATACCTCTGCGCGAGCCTGTCGCGGCAGTGCTTTTGCAACGCCTCCTCGTTCTGCCGGCCGTTCGGCACGATAAGCGCCCAGACTTCATCAATGCCGAGCCGAATCGCTACACTGAGCGCCGCAGACGACGCGCAGCGAGAAGCACGTGGCAAGCAAGCGAACGGACTTGGGCGGGCGACAGGGCTGCACAATGAAAAAGGTCATGGCCGGCCTTGGCCCGGCCATCCACGCCTTGCCTGCAGTGGGCTTTCTTAAAGACGTGGACCCGGCACAAGGCCGGGCATGACAGCGTGGGCGGTCTTCATTCGTCATGGGCGGCTTGGCCCGCCATGATGGCTCAATCCTGGGTCCCCGTCTTGCGCGGAGACGAACAGAGAAGCGGCGCGACCTAGCCCTTCACCAGGACCGGGCCGGTGCCTTGCGGTCGCTCGCCTTCGCCCATGATGCCGAGGCGCTTGGCAACCTCGGTATAGGCTTCCACCAGCCCGCCGAGATCACGGCGGAAGCGGTCCTTGTCGAGCTTGTCATTGGTCTTGATATCCCACAGCCGGCAGCTGTCGGGCGAGATCTCGTCGGCCACGACGATGCGCATCACATCGTTTTCCCACAGCCGGCCGGTTTCCATCTTGAAGTCGACGAGACGGATGCCGACGCCAAGGAACAGCCCGGACAGAAAATCGTTGACGCGAATGGCGAGCGCCATGATGTCGTCGATCTCCTGCGGCGAGGCCCAGCCAAAGGCAGTGATGTGCTCTTCCGATACCATCGGATCGTTGAGCTTGTCGTTCTTGTAGTAGAATTCGATGATCGAGCGCGGGAGCTGTGTGCCTTCCTCGATGCCGAGCCGCTGCGCCAGCGAGCCTGCTGCGACATTACGCACCACGATCTCGAGCGGAATGATCTCCACCTCGCGGATCAACTGCTCGCGCATGTTGAGACGGCGAATGAAGTGCGTCGGCACTCCGATGTCGTTGAGGTGCTGGAATACATATTCCGAGATTCGATTGTTGAGCACGCCCTTGCCTTCGATCACCTCGTGCTTTTTGGCATTGAAGGCGGTGGCGTCGTCCTTGAAATGCTGGATCAACGTTCCCGGCTCCGGGCCTTCGTAGAGGACCTTCGCCTTGCCTTCGTAAATGCGGCGTCGGCGGCTCATGGGAGTGTACCGTGGTTTGTGAAAGTCCATCGGGTTGCCGTGGCTCCTTGTTGTGCGACTTTGCAAGATCCGCGGCTGCGGGACCGGACTGGAAGCGCTGGCCTCAGCCAACGGCCTGGGGCACGGATTCAACCTAGCCGATCGGTAGAGGCAGCACAATCGCGCCTGCGTCATGTTTTCCACTTCGTATTTTCGCCGCAAAAACGCTCACCCATGTTGCCTTGACGGTGGGCCGGCGATATGCAAGGCCGAATTAAACTGCATGTAGACGCGATGTGACGCGAGGGCGGCATGACCACGACATTCGATAAGCGCGAGGAAGGCTTCGAAAAGCAATTCGCGCATGACGAGGAACTAAAATTCAAGGCGATGGCCCGCCGGAACAAGATGCTTGGCCTGTGGGCTGCGGGAATCCTGGGCAAAAGCGGCGCGGATGCCGAAGCTTACGCCAAGGAGGTCGTGCTTGCCGACTTCGAGGAAGCCGGCGACGACGACGTCCTGCGCAAGGTCGCCAAGGATCTGCAGCCGAAGGGCATCACCGAGCAGCAGATTCGCACGCGGATGACCGAACTGCTGAACGAGGCGGTCGCGCAGATCAAAAAAAGCGGTTGACGCAACCCTGGTCATTTACGGACGCGCCAACGGCTCGGCGGATGGCGCCGTCCGGGCGTGGCTCCGCGCCGTAAATTTGCTTCTCCTTCCCGGTTTGCACCGTCGATTGGCCCGCAACGACAATCAAAAGGCTCTCATGACCCAATCGCCCTTCGCTCTTGCCAGGCACCTGCGCGCGGGCGAGACAGTTTATGGCGCGTGGTGCATGCTTGGTTCGACTCACGTCGCGGAAACGATCGCGCGCGAAGGCTTCGCTGCCGTAGTGCTCGATGCGCAGCATGGTCTGTGGGACATAAGCTCGCTCGTCGCGGGCATCAGCGCGCTCAGCCATGCCGAATCGGCGCCGGCCGTGCGCGTGCCGCTGAACGATTTCGCCCTCGTTTCCCGCGCGCTCGATTTCGGTGCTGAAGCAATCATTGCGCCGATGATCAACACCGCCGACGATGCGCGGCAATTCGCCGCCACCGCGAAATATCCGCCGCTGGGGGAGCGCAGCTGGGGTCCCTTGCGCGCCATGGCGCTGCAAAGCCCCCGCACCGCCCCCGTTGACTACATGCGTGAAGCAAACGAGAGCACCCTCACGTTCGCGATGATCGAAACGGCAACCGCGCTTGCCAATGTCGATGCGATCGCGGCAACCCCCGGCATCGATGCCCTCTTCGTCGGCCCGTACGATCTTGCAACCGCGCTGAGCGGCGGCAGCGCGCAGGACGTGGAGGCTGCGAAAGTCGAGCAGGGAATCGACAAGATCTGTGGCGCGGCGAAAAAGGCCGGCAAGATCCCGGCCATCTACTGCCGCGATACCGAAAGTGCGCTGGCCATGGCCGGGCGCGGCTACCGTTTCATCATTGCGGGCAACGACCAGACCACGCTGCGCGCGGCCACCGTCGCGCAGCTGAAGGCGTTGAAAAGTAAGTAAACCTTATGCCGTTCATTCCCCCGCAAGCGGGAATCCAGAGACGGTCAGCAATAGATTCAGGGTCCCCGCTTGCGCGGGGACGAACGGAGCTTTCTGCATTCTCCGTTCATTCCCGCGCAAGCGGGAATCCAGAAACTATAATGAAAAGCTGGGTCCCCGCTTCCGCGGGGACAAACGGATCTTTCTGTTCACACTCACCGGGTCTCGCCGCTTCGCTGCGGTCCGGTGATGACGGCTGAGAGGTTGTCAAGAACCTTACTCACATCCCGCTCCACCTCGTCTGCCCCGACCTCGCATACACGATAGTCCCGCTCGCTGAGGTAAGCGCGCCTTTGCGCGCGCGTCTGCGCCGCCTCGCTCTCCTGCGCGGGCACGAGGTCGATGACGCATCTGAGCGGAAACGAGACGAAATCGACAATGTGCGGACCAATCGGCACCTGGCGCTTGAAGCCGCGACCGGCGAAGCGACGGTCGTTGACCAGCGCCTGCCACAGCACGCGTTCCGCTTCGGTCGGATTCCGCCGCAGAAGCCGCGCCAGACCGCGCACCGGACCCCGCTCTCCCGGCACCCTGCCCCCGCCGTGCTCGGCAAGCAGATCGCGCAGCTTCTGAGCTTCCGCCGAGTCGAGCACACCGCCCCGCGCCGGACCCTTGCGCCCCTGCGCGATCGCATTGATGACTCCATGCAGCGTGCGAATATCCTGCTGGGTCGGCGCCATGCGCTGAAAGATGTTGCGCAGGTTCACGCTCATTGTGCCGCGCTTTTCCTCAGGCCGGAAAAACTCGACGCGCTCCAGCTCGCGCTTCAGATCCGAAAAGAATGCATCGAGCTGCTGCTTCGCAGCCGGCGGGGATTTGTCCGGCATGGAGAATGGAAGCTCGCCGCCGATGGCAAATTTGAACCACTCATACGCGACGATCACCACCGCCTGCGCAAGATTAAGGGAGGCGAATGCGGGATTGACCGGCAGCGTGACAATGCCGTCGGCCAGCGCCACCTCGTGATTTTCAAGGCCGATGCGCTCACGGCCAAAAACGATCGCAACGTTCTCGCCCATGCCCACGCGCTTGGCCATTTCGGACGCTGCAGCCTCGGCGGATATCACGGGCTTGGCTTGATCGTGATTGCGCGCAGTCGTTGCGAGCACAAAAGTGCAATCTCCGATCGCTTCGTTGAGGCTGTCGTAAAGAACTGCGCTGTCCAGAATCCGGTCGGCGCCCGCGGCCATCACGCGGGCCTTTTCGTTCGGCCACCCTTGCTGCGGCTTCACCAGCCGCAAGCGCGCCAGACCGAAATTCGCCATAGCGCGGGCGGCCGCGCCGATGTTCTCGCCAAGCTGCGGCTCGACCAGGACGACGTTAGGCGCCGGCGTTTCGATCCAGCGCTTGGTTTTGTCGGTGCCGGCCCCGGGCATGCAATTCTCCTGCACGCGGTATACCTGCACTGTGCACGCAGCGAAAGAATGCTGAAAATTGTGGGCTTTCGCCCTCTGATTTGGAGTGCTATAGGGGCCGCGCGCGCAAGCTTTCTTCCGTTCTGCGTGCAACTTTCAAAAAAGGTTCTACTCCCAATGGCGAAGATTAAGGTCGCAAACCCCGTCGTCGAAATGGACGGCGACGAGATGACACGCATTATCTGGCAGCTGATCAAGGACAAGCTGATCCATCCGTATCTCGATATCAACCTTCTCTATTACGATCTCAGCATCCAGAAGCGCGACGAAACCGACGACCAGATCACGATCGACGCCGCCAACAAGACCAAGGAAGTCGGCGTGGCGGTGAAATGCGCCACCATCACGCCGGACGAAGCGCGGGTGAAGGAATTCAATCTCAAGAAGACGTGGCGTTCGCCCAACGGCACCATCCGCAACATCATTGGCGGCGTGATCTTCCGCGAGCCCATCATTTGCAAGAACGTTCCGCGCCTGGTGCCCGGCTGGACACAGCCGATCGTGATCGGCCGCCACGCCTATGGCGACCAGTATCGCGCCACCGATATCCGCGTGCCTGAAAAGGCCAAGCTCACGCTCAGCTACGTGACTCCCGACGGCAAGAAAGTAGAGCACGAGGTATTTCAATTCCCGGGCTCCGGCGTCGCGCTGTCGATGTACAACCTCGACGACTCGATCCGCGATTTCGCGCGGGCATCATTCAACTACGGCCTGTCACGCGGTTATCCGGTTTACCTGTCGACCAAGAACACCATCCTCAAGGTCTATGACGGACGCTTCAAGGACATCTTCCAGGAAACCTTCGACAAGGAATTCAAGTCGGAGTTCGAGAAGAAGAAGCTCACCTACGAACATCGATTGATCGACGACATGGTCGCGGCCGCGCTCAAGTGGTCGGGCGGTTATGTCTGGGCCTGCAAGAACTACGACGGCGACGTGCAGTCGGACATCGTCGCGCAGGGCTTCGGGTCGCTCGGCCTGATGACGTCCGTGCTGATGACGCCGGACGGCAAGATTGTGGAGTCGGAGGCCGCGCACGGCACCGTCACCCGGCACTACCGCGAGTATCAAAAGAGCAAGGAAACTTCGACGAATTCAATCGCGTCGATCTTCGCCTGGAGCCGCGGTCTCGCCCATCGTGCCAAGCTCGACAAGAACGATGCGCTGGCGAAATTCGCCAGCACGCTCGAAAAGGTCTGCGTCCACACCGTTGAAAGCGGGTATATGACCAAGGACCTTGCACTTCTCGTCGGCGCCGACCAGAAGTGGCTCTCGACCACCGGCTTCCTCAACAAAGTAGACGAGAATCTCAAAAGAGCGATGGCCTAGGCCGCCTTCATCGCTGACCCAAGCGGCCCCCGTTCTTCAGTCGATTTCTTCAGAGACGATATCGCCCTTGGAGGAGACGACTTCGCGACCGACGCGTTTCTCGACGACCTCGTGAATGCGCTCGGCGACGCGCGGATCGCGATGCATCAGCGCCCGCAGGTCCTGGCCGTCGAGCACCAGCAGGTTGGTTCGACTGATCGCGGTCACGGTCGCCGACCGGCGAGAACGGCGCAGAACCGCCACCTCGCCGAAGAACTGACCGATGCCAATGCGCAGCGGGGTCTTCTTGCCCTTGAACGCAATTTCAACCTCGCCTGAGGCAATGAAGTACATCGAGTGCGCGGGGTCGCCCTCGCGCACGATGATCTCGCCTGGTTCCGCCACTTGTGCCCGGAGAAGCTCCATCACGTCGGATATCTCCGCAGCATCGAGCTCCGCGAATAATGGCACCCGGGAAATCATGCCCCACGTAACAATAAAATCCCGCCGCTGGATCTGCTCGGCGAAGGCGGTGGCAATAATGCCCACCGGCAATGCCATCAGCACCAGGCCGGCGAAAATCGTCACGGTCGCAATTGCTTTGCCGACCGCCGTCACCGGCACCACGTCCCCGTAACCAATCGTTCCGATCGTGACGATCGCCCACCAGAACGCATCGGGAATCGTGCCGAGCTTGTCCGGCTGAACCTTTCCCTCTGCCAGGTGCATTAACGATGCGGCGACCAGCGCGGTGCCGAGCGCGATGATGAGACAGCCGACCAGCGCGCGTCGCTCGTTGTATAAAACGTCGAGCAGCGACCGCATGGCGGGTGAATAACGTGCGATCTTGAAAAACCGCACCATGCGGAATACCAGCACGAACCGGAAATCGTTGGGCAAAAGCATTGCGAACCAGAATGGCAGCACCGCGATTAGATCGATGATGCCAGCGGTGCTGATCGCGTATTTGATGCGCGCGCGCATGTGCGATAGATGGCGGTATGGGCCGTGCTCGACCGCGACCCACAGACGCAGCGCATACTCAATCGTAAACACCGCGAGCGAAAAATATTCGATCCAGGCAAATGCCGTCGCATAGCGCGTCGCATATTGCGGCATGGATTCGAGGGCCACTGCGATCAGATTGATCACAATGAGCGTAACCAGCGCGCGGTCGACCCATGTGCTGACACCGTCGCCTATCGGCCCCTGTTCGAGCACCTGGTAGACGCGTCGGCGCAGGTTTCTGGTACGACTGCGGGCCATCCGTGATCCTAGCCTAAACACATGTGGCACGCGCTGTTTGGCGCACGATCCGCGATGGCTGTGGGTCAGGACCGTCGCAGGTCATTCGCTTTTGGACGTCACCGAAGGTCGGACCATTTGCTTGATTTGCTCAAAGGCGTCCTGTGCGCCAGCAGGATTGGTCCCGCCGCCTTGTGCCATATCGGGTCGGCCGCCCCCTCCCGAGCCTCCAATAGCCGGAACGGCGGCACGAACCATTTCGACCGCGTTATTTGATGATGTCAGGTCGGGAGTCACTCCTACCACGAGGCTGGCTTTTCCGTCACCGGAGCTTGTTGTCAGTATCACAACGCCGGAGCCGAGCTGCTTTTTGTAGTCATCTGCAATTCCGCGAAGATCGCTGAATTTTACCCCGCTGAGTTCCTTCGCAAGAACATTCACACCGTGAATTTTAAAAACGTCATCGTGTGTCCCCCCTTTGCCGCCACCACCCATGGCCAACTTTTTGTTGGCGGTGGAGAGGTCTCGCTCAAGTTTTTTGCGTTCTTCTAGAAGCACTCCAATACGTTCGGGGAGTTCTTCAAGTGGAGCTTTAAGCTCCGCAGCCACGGCTTTAGCAATTTGAAACTGTTTATTAGCCTCCTTGCGAGCTGCGCGCCCGGTTAGGGCTTCTATTCGGCGTACGCCAGCCGCGACGCCACTTTCACTGACAATCGAGATAAAGCCAATGTCTCCGGTACGATTGACGTGCGTGCCGCCGCACAATTCCACCGACCAGCCCATGGTGTTGCCGCCGCCCTCGCCCATTGCGACCACCCGTACTTCGTCGCCGTATTTTTCGCCGAACAAGGCCCGGGCGCCCGAGGCAATCGCATCGTCGACGGCCATCAGCCGGGTTGTCACCGGTGTGTTCTGTAGCACCATGTCGTTCGCGATGTCCTCGACCTGCTCGATTTCGTCCGGCGACATCGGCTTGGGATGCGAGAAGTCGAAACGCAGGCGATCGGGCGCAACCAGTGACCCTTTTTGAGCGACATGATCGCCAAGCACCTGGCGCAATGCTTCGTGCAGGAGATGAGTACCGGAGTGATTGCGCCGGATATTGGTCCGCCATTCGTGGTCCACTTCCAGGCGGATTGGGTCGCCAGCTTTCAACCCGTGTTTTTCGATGTTGACATTGTGGACAATGAGATCGCCTGCTTCCTTATGGGTGGTTAAGACGGTTCCGATTCGCTTTCCGTCGGATACACGTGCAATCCAGCCAGTGTCGCTAACTTGCCCGCCGGATTCAGCGTAAAATGGTGTCTGGTTCACTATAAGTTCACCGCTTTCGCCCGGCTTTAGTTCTTTGTATTCCGGACCGCCGCGGATGATTGTTTGAACGATGGCTTCGCTACTTTCTGTTTCATAGCCCAGAAATTCTGTGGCACCGTACTTTGCGCGTAGCGGGAACCAATAGTCCGCCGTTTTGGTATCTCCGGAACCTCTCCACGACTCGCGCGCTTTTTCGCGCTGATGCTCCATCGCGTCGCTAAAGGAGGCGACATCGACGGAGATGCCGCGCGAGCGCAGAGCATCCTGCGTGAGATCCAAGGGAAAGCCGTACGTGTCATAGAGCGTGAACGCGGTTTCCCCGTCGAACATCGCGCCTTTGTTCAGGCCGGCACTTTTCTCGTCGAGAATGGCAAGGCCGCGCTCGAGCGTGCGCCGGAAGCGCGTTTCCTCGAGCTTCAGCGTCTCCGTAATCAGCGCTTCGGCGCGCAGAAGTTCCGGGTAGGCCTGCCCCATTTCCCGCGTGAGCGCAGGGACAAGCTTCCACATCAGCGGGTCTTTGGCGCCGAGCAGCTCCGCATGCCGCATGGCCCGTCGCATGATGCGGCGAAGCACGTAGCCTCTACCCTCGTTCGAGGGCAGGACGCCATCGGCGATCAGGAAAGCGGACGCCCGCAGATGATCGGCGATCACCCGATGCGAGCCCTTCTGCGGGCCCTCCGGATCGACGCCGGTCAGCTCGGCGATAACGCGGATCAGGCTTACGAACAGGTCGATGGTATAGTCGTCGTGCGTGCCCTGCAGCACAGCGGCAATGCGCTCAAGGCCCATCCCAGTGTCGATCGACGGCCGCGGCAGATCGATGCGCTGGCCGCCCTCGAGCTGCTCGTACTGCATGAAGACGAGATTCCAGATCTCGATGAAGCGATCGCCTTCGGCATCCGGGGAGCCGGGCGGCCCGCCGGGAATCTGCGGCCCGTGATCGTAAAAGATTTCCGAGCAGGGTCCGCACGGCCCGGTATCACCCATCGCCCAGAAATTGTCCGCGCCTGCGATGCGGAGAATTTTACTGTCCGAAAGACCTGCAATCTTCTTCCAGAGTCTGAACGCCTCGTCGTCATCCACATAGACCGTGATCAGCAAACGGTCTCTTGGCAAGACGTATTCCTTGGTCACCAGGGTCCAGGCCAGCTCGATGGCGCGATCCTTGAAATAGTCGCCGAAGGAGAAGTTCCCCAGCATCTCGAAGAAGGTGTGGTGGCGCGCGGTGTACCCTACATTGTCGAGGTCGTTATGCTTGCCGCCGGCGCGTACACACTTCTGCGCGGTCACCGCGCGAGAATAGGGTCGTTTCTCCAGGCCGGTGAAAACGTTCTTGAACTGCACCATGCCGGCATTCGTGAACATCAGGGTCGGGTCATTGCGCGGCACGAGCGACGATGACGGAACGACCTGATGGTCGTTGCGGGCAAAGAAGTCGAGGAAGCCTTTTCGGATATCGTTGACGCCGCTCATGCCGGTATATTTCGCTGCCCTGCCGCGGCCGGCAATAAATCCCGGTGCGGATTGTTGTTTTCACGGGCTATTTAGCGGTGGGGGTAGCGTAAGTCTAGGAACGGCCCGGCAAAACCCACATCCCTCATTCGCGCGAAAAGTGAGTTCAGCCCCGCTCCCAGCCCCGCCGAGGATGAGAAAAATCGTGGGGCCTGGCAAAATGCCTTCGCCCCCGTCCTCGGTGGCGGCCGCTTTACGCAGCCGGGTGCCGACGGGGGCGAATGCTAGCGCACCACTGAATGATACGCCCCGCCAAATGGTGCAGCGGATAACGCAGGCGCCGCCGCCTCGCCGTACTAACCCTTGGCCCTATTGGCCTGTCTTCCGTTTGCGCTTCGCGCCTTTCACCTTGGGACCCTTGACCTTGGCGGCCGTGGCCTTCGGTTGTTTGCTCCTTGCGCTCGCGATCTTTGCTCTGCCCTTCGCAGGTCCGGCCTTCCTTGGGTCAGCGGCCTTTGGTCCTGCGATGGACTCGGCAGTATCCTTCATTTCGACGAGGTGGGGCGGCGCGGGCAAGGCAGGCCTTCGCTCTGGAAGGCCATTCCTGCCTCGCGAAGACCGGCTCCGGGCGGCAGCGTCGATGCAGCGCCGTCCGGCAGCCCACCATCCTTTCAAGCCTCTGCGGCTTCCTCGTCGTCCTTGTCCCCGTCCTCGCCCGCCATGATCGCTTCCGCAATCAGGCCGGCATTCTGGCGCACGGCAGCTTCGATCCTGCTGGCGACGTCGGGATTTTCCTTGAGAAACTGCTTGGCGTTCTCCCGGCCCTGACCAATGCGCTGGCTGTCATACGAGAACCACGCGCCGGATTTCTCAACCACCCCGGCCTTGACGCCGAGATCGATCAGCTCGCCGGTCTTGGATACGCCTTCTCCGTACATGATGTCGAATTCGACCTGCTTGAACGGAGGGGCCAGCTTGTTCTTGACCACCTTCACGCGCGTCTGATTGCCGACAACTTCGTCGCGCTCCTTGATCGCGCCGATGCGTCGGATATCGAGCCGCACCGAGGCATAAAATTTCAGCGCGTTGCCGCCCGATGTCGTCTCCGGAGAGCCGTACATCACGCCGATTTTCATGCGGATCTGGTTGATGAAAATCACCATCGTGCGCGAGCGGGCGATCGAGGCGGTGAGCTTGCGCAGCGCCTGGCTCATCAGACGGGCCTGCGAGCCCGGTTGCACGTCCCCGATCTCGCCTTCGAGCTCGGACCGCGGCACGAGTGCCGCAACTGAATCGACCACCAGCACGTCGATCGCGCCAGAGCGCACCAGCGTGTCGGCGATTTCGAGCGCCTGCTCGCCGGCGTCGGGCTGGGAGATCAGCAGGTCATCGACATTCACGCCAAGCTTGCGGGCATAAACCACGTCCAGCGCGTGTTCGGCATCGACGAAGGCACAGATGCCGCCCTTCTTCTGGGCCTCTGCAATCGTGTGCAATGCGAGTGTGGTCTTCCCCGAGGATTCCGGCCCATAGATTTCGACCACGCGGCCGCGCGGGAGCCCGCCAATGCCAAGCGCGATATCGAGCCCAAGCGAGCCCGAGGAGATGGCTTCGATATCCATGGCTTTGTCATTTTTGCCAAGCTTCATGACCGAGCCCTTGCCGAACTGACGCTCGATCTGGCTCAGCGCAGCAGAGAGGGCTTTCGATTTATCCATGGACGATCCTTCAACGAGACGCAGGGCAGGCTGACTCATGATGTCGCGCTCCTTATGGCCGGGATTCGACCCCCCGACAACGCAGCCCCGCTGCACCGCCGGAATCGATCGAAGTCAGCAATGTACACTATTTGTTCTCTGTTCGCAATATGTTCTTTTGGCGGATGCTTTTGCGACCTGACGTGAAAAAACAAAGGCTTGTCTAGGTTGTTTCGGGGAACGATTTCACCCGCGCTGCATTGCACAGAAACATTACGTAAAAAAACACAGAGGGCCAATGACCTCGGGGGACAACTACCTGTACCCGTTCAGGGTGGCAGAGTTTTTCGCCAAGGTTGAAACCGAACCCGATCCGGAAATGCGCGCAGGTTTTGAAAATCTGGCCCGTGCCTATCTGCGCCTGGCCGAGCAGGCCCTGCGCAATGCGCAGACCGATATCATTTATGAACCGGCGATCCACAGTTGAAGCGGTAGGCCTCGCTGCCACAGGCGGCACCGTCGCGCAAGCTTGGCGGGAGGGCACAAGAAATCTTCCTCTGTACCTTTGGCTAACAGATTAGTGGGGATTTCAGCTTGAAGAAGATCAATGAGAAGGCCGACGACGAAATTTCCTAGATCGCGGTCTGTAGAAATCCCGCGAGTGCTCCGCGAGGCTTCATACACACTTCGCAGAGGCGTCACGCATCGTGCGCAAACGTATCGCATCCGGCCGTGACTAGCCAATCCTGCCAAACAGGCGCAGAATCGCGAGCCGAGGCAGTTGCGATGGCCACTATTCTGGACCTCTTTCGAGCAACCGAGTTCGATCCGCACACCGTCCAGATATTGTGCGATGCCTATGAAAAGGCACGCAAATCGCTGCACGACACCGGCCAGCCGGCAATCGTGAACGAGATTATCGCCCAGCGCATTATCGCACTGGCACAGAAGGGGGAGCGCGATCCCGATCGGTTGTGCGCGGGCGCCCTCACCGCCCTAGGCAGCAAGGCGGTATTTGAAAGATAGGTCAGCGACCTGAAAACATGCGAGACGGCAAGACAAATCACGTCGTTCGCGCAGGTAGGAATTATCAATCATGATCGGCAAACGGGTGCAGTTTCACGATGAGACCTGGCAGGAGCTCCGCCTGCTAGCGTCAGAAAGCATGAAGACATTTCAGGAGCTGGCGGATGAGGCCTTCAATGATCTCCTGAAAAAGCATGGCCGTCCGGCAAACCTGAAAGAAGCCTTGCGAAGAAGCGCCGGCGAAAGCGCCAAGATCATTCCGCTCAAGCGGCGAAGAAAAAAGTGATGCCGTTTCGCGTTCGCTGAACGCTGTCTGGACCGCCTTTAGTGCATGCGCTGCACCGCGGTAGTCGACATGCCGTTTTTTTGCACCCTGCGGGAAACCAGACGGCGGCCCGGCGTTATCCGTAAGCATCGGGCCCTTCCACTCGGATTTGCTATTTTGCGATGCAATAGGCTACATTGCATTGCAGTAGTGCGTACTGCCGGGACGGGGCGCGCTAGTGGGGTGGTGTCATGAGGTTTTTGCGGAAGTACACCGCAATCCCGGCGGTGAAATATTCGCTGATCACTGTTGCAAGCGTGCTTTGGCTGATCGGCTTCGCCGAGCAATTGCCTGACGTAGAGCAGACGGCGAAATATCTTGGCATCTCGCTGCTGATGGTTGTGGTCGCGGCGATGGCGTGACAATGCCGACGGTCGGACGTGGCGTGCGCCTAACGAAGCACGTCAGCCCAAGTTCAATTCCTTGAAGAAATCGTTGCCCTTGTCGTCGATCACGATGAACGCGGGAAAGTTCTCGACCTCGATCTTCCAGATCGCCTCCATCCCGAGCTCGGGATACTCGTGCACGTCGACTTTCTTGATGCAGTGCTCGGCGAGCTTTGCCGCGCTGCCGCCGATCGAGGCGAGATAGAAGCCGCCATACTTCTTGCAGGCTTCGCGCACCTGCGCCGAGCGATTGCCCTTGGCGAGCGAGATCATCGAGCCGCCAGCGGCCTGGAATTGCTCAATGTAGGAATCCATCCGTCCGGCAGTGGTCGGGCCGAACGAGCCTGACGCGTAGCCCGCGGGAGTCTTCGCCGGGCCCGCGTAGTAGATCGGATGGTTCTTGAAATAGTCGGGGAGGCCCTTCCCTGCTTCGAGCCTTTCGCGCAATTTCGAATGCGCGAGGTCGCGCGCGACGATCATCGGGCCTGTCAGCGAGAGGCGCGTCTTTACCGGATACTTCGAAAGCTGCGCGAGTATTTCCTTCATCGGTCTGCGCAGGTCGACCTTCACGACCTGCCCGCCCAGCTTTTCCTGGTCGATCTCGGGCAGATATTGCGCCGGGTGATGCTCGAGCTCCTCGAGGAACACGCCGTCGCGCGTGATCTTGCCAAGCGCCTGCCGGTCCGCGGCGCAGGAAACACCGAGCCCGATCGGCAATGACGCACCGTGCCGCGGCAACCGGATCACGCGCACGTCGTGGCAGAAATATTTGCCCCCGAACTGCGCGCCGACGCCGGTCGATTGCGTCATCTTCAAAACTTCCGCTTCCATCTCGAGATCGCGGAAAGCGTGGCCGTCCTCGCTGCCCTTGGTCGGCAATTCGTCGAGATACTTGGTCGACGCGAGCTTGACCGTCTTCATGGTCAGCTCGGCCGACGTGCCGCCGATGACGATCGCAAGGTGATACGGCGGGCACGCAGCCGTGCCAAGCGTGAGCACCTTCTCCTTCAGAAAGGCCAGCATGCGGCCATGGGTCAAGATCGAGGGCGTCGCCTGGAACAGGAACGCCTTGTTGGCCGAGCCGCCGCCCTTGGCGAGGAACAGCAGCTTGTAGGCGTCCTCGCCTTCGGCATAGATCTCGACCTGCGCCGGCATGTTCGACCTGGTGTTTTTTTCCTCGAACATCGAGATCGGCGCGAGCTGCGAATAGCGCAGATTGCGCTTGAAATAAGCATCGCGCGCCCCCTCCGCGAGTGCGGCTTCGTCGTCGCCCGCGGTGAACACCATGCGGCCCTTCTTGCCCATGATGATGGCAGTCCCGGTATCCTGGCACATCGGCAGCACGCCGCCGGCCGCAATGTTCGCGTTCTTCAGGAAGTCATAGGCGACGAACTTGTCGTTATCGCTCGCCTCGGGATCGTCGAGAATTTTGCGCAGTTGCTTGAGGTGTGCGGGCCGCAGCAGATGATTGATATCGATGAAGGCGGCCTCGCTGAGCGCGCGCAGCGCCTCGCGCTCGATAACCAGCATGTCCTTGCCTATCACCTTCTCGACCTTGACGCCGCCGACATCGAGCTTGCGATAGGGCGTCTTGTCCGGCCCGAGCGGAAACAGCGGTGTATGTTTGTAGGGCGGGGCGACCTGGGCAGGCGCGTTCATGGAAAACTCCGGCAGATAGCTCGTCCAGCAGCGGTCATAGCGCCGGTTTATGCCGATGGAAAGCACGTCTTGGACGGGCAAGTGCCAGGAAACTCAAAAAGATCTCGGACAATCGCCGGTTCCTGATTGCGGATAGCGACTGCCATCATTTTGCGCCAAGCTGGCACAAACACCGGGACAAAGATGGAAGGTATTTCCAGGGAGGACGGCTCAATGCCGATCAAACTTACAGCAGGGCTTCTTGCTGCTTGCGCGCTGCTCGCGCTGGCATTGATCGCACCAGCTGCGCCCGCGCAGGCTCAATATACCGCAAAGGAATGGCCGGAAGGCGCGATGAAGCAGCGCTTCACCGATGTCTGTGGCGGCTGCCATGACATCAATCGCATCCGGGTCGGTTACACGCCGAAGGGGTGGCTCACGGTCGTGCGCATGATGCAGAACTTCGACACACCGGTGCCGCCTGCAGAATGGCCGGCGATGACCGAATATCTCATGAAGAATTTTCCGGAGCGCGCCCGCCCGTCCGCGGTGATCCTGTCGGGTCCGGTCAAGGCGCGCATCGATTTGTGGGATGTGCCGACGCAAGGCTCGCGCCCGCATGATCCGCGCGGGGCGAAGGACGGCTCGATATGGTGGACCGGCCAGCTCGCCAACAAGCTTGGCCGCATTGACCCGAAGACCGGCGCGATTCGCGAATACACTCTGAAGTCGCCGTATACTGGCCCGCATGGGCTTGCTGAAGACAAGGACGGCAACATCTGGTTCACCGGTAACAATCTCGGCCTGATCGGAAAGCTTGATCCCAAAACCGGCATCACGACCGAATATCCCATCCCCGACAAGTCCGCGAAGGACCCGCACACGATCAACATCGCGCCCGACGGCATCGTCTGGTTCACGGTGCAGAACGCCAATATGGTGGGCCGACTCGATCCGGCGAGCGCCGACATCAAGCTTGTCACGTCGCCGACCGAGAAATCGCGCCCGTATGGCCTGATAATCAATTCAAAAGGCGTGCCCTATTTCGTCGAGTTCGGCGCACCGAAGATCGCCAGCATCGATCCGCAGACCATGGCGATCAGGGAATACCCGTTGCCGAACGCAGCCGCGCGGCCGCGGCGCCTCGCCTTCTCCGACGACGACACCATCTGGTACACGGATTTTCCGCGGGGCGTGCTGGGGCGGCTCGATTTGAAGACCGGCAACGTAAGGGACTGGGAATCGCCGAGCGGGCCCAAGTCGGAGCCCTATGGCATCGTCTTCACCAAGGGCGCGGTCTGGTACAACGAGTCCGCCGCCAAGCCGAACACCATCGTGCGTTTCGATCCTGCGACTGAAAAATTCCAGAGCTGGGCGATACCGGGCGGCGGGGACATCGTCCGTAACATGGACGTGACGCCGGACGGCAATCCGGTCACCGCGAACAGCCTGACCAATCAGGTCGGCTTGGTGACAGTAGAGGACAGCAACTGAACGTTCCCACCGTCACGTTCATTGCGGCCTGTTGCCCGTTCGTCCCCGCGAAAGCGGGGACCCAGCAGCTTGCCTATCGAGCTGGATGCCCGCTTGCGCGGGCACGAACGGAGAAATAACCGAAACACGAGATAAATGCCAAGATCAGACCGGTCTTACTTTCCCCGGCTCCCCCAGCGCGCAATCCAGCGCCTTGCGATCCCATCTTCCTAGATCGGCCGCAGCCTCGTAGGTGCTGTGCAAAAACGAGAGAAGCGCCGCGTCGGGGTCGGGCGTGGCACGGATTGCATCATACGGCAGCAGAAACTCGCCAAGCTCCTTGCTGAAAAACGCCTCCTTTGGCAGCACGCGCGCAGCCCCGAACCCTTCCGGCGTAGGATAGGCATAGGAATAGAACGATGCGTAATCGATGGGCCCGCCCCCGCCCGGCCAGAAGCCGGCGCTCGAGACCTCGTGCGAATACGCCTCCTGCGCGACCGAATCTGCCAGATGCGGCACGCCGCCCGGATGACGGGGTGCCCTCCGGCCGGAAAAGCGCGTGACCGCAAGATCAAAGCTGCCCCAGAAGAAATGCACAGGGCTTGCTTTGCCAAGGAAGCCCGTTCGGAAACGCGCGAACACCTCGCTCGCCGAAAGCAACACGCGCCAGAAGCGACTGACGTATTCGGCATCGAAGGCCGCATGCACGGTGTCCTGGTCGAACGGAATGCAGTCCGCGATCTCGCACGGCGTGGTCATGATGTTAACTGTTATGCCCAGGTCGCGTAGCGCGATCATCAGGTCTTCGTAAAACTCGGCGACGCTCATAGGCCTGAGCATCAGTTGACGGAAATGTCCCTCGCTCGTTCTCACCCACAGCACATGGTCGATGAAATCGAAATCGATTTGAAAGCTCCCGCCGCCCCACGGAATTGGAGATGTCGTGAGCCCGCGCGCGGTCACATAGAGCGTCACGTGCCACGAGTGGTTGAGCCAAGGTGTCAGGGCGAGCCTGACCTTGCCGACCACTTGCGTCCACAAGTGCAGCGTATCCCGCGTTTCCTTCCACGCCGCATAGGGCAGCGCAGGCCAGCGCTCAGTTGCCCGAACCTCCATGCCGATCGTTTTCTCCTTTCGCCGGACTTATACCAGCGTGCTGCTGCGGACGGCAGCCATGGTTGGGCGTATAATCTGGCCGGATGGGGGCTTGATGACCACGTTTGCGGGAAAGGACACGGCGCCGTCACATCGCTGCGCTCGGGCTCGACTTTGGCACTCTCGTGGAACTTTTTCTTCACGGTGTCGCTCCCGTGGTCGCCGCGGCGGCGGCACTGCTGGCGGTGAAGGACAAGTGGATTGCCCTGACCACACTCCTGGCCTGCCTGCCGGCGCTAGCCAAATGGATCGGCTTCGTCGCTTTCTTCATCGCCATCATGATCTACGGCTTTTAGTCGTGCACCAGGCTGGCATAAGCATTGTTCGCGTTAAAAGCGGGCAATTGACCTGCGGCGCTTGATCTGCCATCCGCAACATCCTCTCTCTTTGCTCGCCCGCTTCCGCAATGCGCCGCAGATCATTCCGTATCGGCCGTTCTTTTACAGGCTTCGGCCTGTTTGCGATGCGGCCGATCAAAAAACGTGAAAAAATCGCCGAATACAAAGGCCCGCGCGTGGACGCGGAGGAAGCCGTCCGCCTCGAACGTCGAGGCAACCGGTACCTCTACGAAATCAATCCCCGCATCACCATTGATGGAAGTCCCTGGAGCAATATCGCGCGCTACGCCAACCATTCGTGCAATCCGAACGCGGAGTCCTACACCTATGGGAGTCGCGTCTTCATCCGGGCGCTGCGCAACATCCAGCTCGAAGAGGAAATTACGTATGATTACGGCAACGATTACCTGAAGTACGTAATCGGACGTTCTAGCTGCAAATGCGCGCGCTGCCGGCGACGCCGGGCGCGCAAACAACGGGAAGCGCGCGCCCTGAGGAAACGCCGGGCGCGATTGGCGCGAAAGCGCAAGGTAGAAAGGGGGAAAGCATGAGCCTGAGCATTCGCCGTGTTGTGACTGGCCATGACGGTCAGGGGCGCGCCAAGGTGATGATCAATGAGATGGTCAAGAATGTCGCGGCGCAGCGTCCGGGTGCCCTCTACAGCGTGATCTGGTCGACCGAGGGCTTCCCCGTCAACAATGACGGCGACGATGATCCGTCAGGCAAGAAGATAGGCACCACGATCCCCGACGGGACCGTTTTCCGCATCGTCAGCTTCGGACCAGGCGTCGCGCCACGCAATCATCGTACCGACTCGATCGATTACGCGGTGGTGATGTCGGGTGAAATCGACATGGATCTTGACGGCACGATCGTGCACCTGAAAGCCGGCGATGTGCTGGTGCAGCGTGGAACAATTCACAACTGGATCAATAAAGGCACCGAGCCGTGCGTGATTGCCTTTACGCTGGTATCGGCGAAGTCGGTGACCGCGGGCGGAAAGACGTTGCCGGCGCAGGGCTAGCGGCTTCGCGCGTCACCCTGGCGATCAAGTTCCGGATAGTGCCGGAATATTCCCATCTCGTTGAAAGCGATGCGGCGAGGCGATGCGAGATAAGTCTTGATGCGCGGCCTTTCCGCAACCTTGTCACGCACCTCGACAAGACCCGGAACTTTTCTCTCGATGTCTTTCATCGCGCGCGGAAACGCATAACGCAGCCCCTCGATCAGCTGAAAGATCGACAGATCGATGTAGGTCGTCTTGCGGGCGAGCAAAAACGGTCCGCCGCTCTTTTTCCGCACCATTTCAAAGTAGCCCAGATATTTCGGCACTCGTTCGTCGAGAAAATTCTCGGCATATCGCCTGGCTTCCGGCTTCTGATCTTCATAGTAGAGGCCTGAGCCGACCGGATGATGGGTATCGTGGATTTCCTTCACGAAGTCGGTCACGGTGAGCTGCAGCTGATTCAGCCACAGACGACCTGCTTCGTCGCGGGGAGCAAGCTTCAGCCGCGGGCCGAGAAAAAACAGGATATTGGCGACTTGCGCGATGACCAGCTTGCCTGCCTTGAGGAACGGCGGGGCAAATGGCGGGCGCCTGTCGCGCACGCCGTTCAACATGGCCATCATGCGGTTCATGCCGCTCGGTTTGCGCGCCACATCGTCGTAGCTCGCGCCCGCGTCTTCAAGCGCAAGCCGCACAAATTCGCCCCGGCCCTGGATCTCAGGCCAGTAATAGAGCTCGTAACGCATCGCAGTGACTCGCCAAGTTTGAGGGCGCTGCGTCAGCTTCGCCCGCGTTGCGGACCAACTTCAAGGGCCGGATCCAGCGGCCTGGATCAGGCGCACGGACTTTCGGGGCCGACCACGTGGTTACGGCCTGCCGCTTTTGCCTCGTAGAGACGCTTGTCCGCGATCTCAAAAAGAGTGTCGTAATCGGATGAATCGCGTGGCGCCCAATCCAATCCGCCTGCGGGCGCGCAACAAGGCGGCCAGGACGACAAAATAAAGGAGTGCATCTGCGGCGAACGTTTTCGAATTCAGCCATTGCCCACATGACCTCGCGCCGCCCAGACTCGGCGCAAAGTTCAAGACTTCCGGTGTCCCCCGGCATCGATGAGCATGGACGATTCGGGCGAAAAAGCCATCGAGGCCGGCGCAGCGCAGGAAGTCCACGCTTTCGCCGGCCAAGTTCCTGGTATTTTGTATGCCGTGCCTAGTTGGCTACGAAACAATAGAACAGCCCGTCGCCACCCGTGCTGCGTAGATCGGCCTGCGAACAACCGCCGTCTGGCCCACGCGAGGGATGCGACGAATTCCACGATCGTGAAGCATCGTCGTCACGCAACCCTAGACGGTCCGAATGCCCCACCATGACCGCGCCTTGCGTGCTGCTCGTATAATTCCTGCAGGTGCGATCCTCGCTTCCAGCGAATGCTGTCCCATCCGGCTGTGACCCGGTAAGGATGTCGTGCCGGTTCGGAGTGTCGCCGCGGCCGTTGGTGACCTCGCCCCTTTCGTTCAGGACCGTTTGCTTGGTCATATTGTTCGCGCCATGCAACTCAGCGACGTCTTTGGCGATCGAGACGCCTTTTGCGTTAATCCAAGGTCCCTTGCCGATGCGGTCGCGAGCATTCACCGCGCCATTGCCTTGCGTCGACAAGTAGGCGCGCCAGGTCTTCGCACCCGCGCCGACCGCCGCCGCCAGTTGCTGGCAGTACTGGTCAGCCCCAGAAAGTCCGCCAAGGTCCCCGCCTTTGCCAGGCCCGACACTGGTCACAAAGAAAGTCATATTGGTTTGTTGCGCCTGGGCGGGGACCGCATAAAAAAACGCTAGGCAGACGGCTAGCGGCGCACTCCATCGAGCGACTATCATCTTATTACCTCCCGACATTGCGCGGGCCTCATGCCCGCTGTCGCGAGAACACAACACCAGTCTCGCTCTACTATTCCTCGGAACACATTCCCGATTAGCCTCCGGCCTTGCCCGAGTATTGCTGATCAGTGACAGGCTCCAGCCAGGTAACGTGCTCCCCGCCGTGAGCCTCCTGCATGGCAATATGTTCCATGGCGTGTTCGGCAGTTGCGCCATGCCAGTGCTTTTCCTGCGGCGGAATCCAGACGGTATCGCCCGCCCGGATTTCCTTGACCGGCCCTCCCCAGGTCTGCACCCAGCCGACGCCCGACGTTATGAAAAGTGTCTGGCCGAGCGGATGCGTATGCCACGCGGTTCGCGCGCCCGGCTCGAAACGCACCCAAGCTGATCGAATGCGCGCGGGATCCGGCGCTTGAATGATGGGATCCTGCCAAACCGTTCCGGTGAAGCTTGGTGCGCTCATCCTGCGCGAGGGGCGTGATCCGCAAGCAATGATGTCCATATGAATTCCTCCCGATGGTAATGCCGTGTCCAGCGAAGTCTGCGAGTTGCAATACTCCAGCCTGCCGCTCATAAAAAGCCTCCCATGCTCATTTCGACGATCAGGGCTGACATGGAGCCGGCAAGTAACGAAATTCGAGACGGAATGCGGATTGATTGGGATGTTCCGATCCAGATGGATGACGGGATCGTGCTGCGAGCCGACATTTTTCGGCCGGTTGTTGGGCGCAGGCACCCCGTTATTTTGACCTACGGCCCATATGCGAAGGGGTTGTCTTTCCAGGAAGGCTACAAAGGCAATTGGGCGCGCCTGACCAAAGCCGCGCCGGAGGTGCTCAAAGGGTCAAGCAACAAGTATCAGAACTGGGAGCTCGTGGATCCTGAGAAATGGGCGCCCGACGGCTATGCGTGCATCCGCGTTGACTCGCGTGGCGCCGGCCGTTCGCTCGGCTTTCTGGACGTCTGGTCGCCGCGCGAGACACAGGATCTTTACCAGTGCATCGAATGGGCCGGAACGCAGCCATGGAGCAATGGCAAAGTCGGCATCAACGGCATTTCCTACTACGCGATGAACCAGTGGAATGTCGGCGCGCTTAAGCCGCCGCACCTGGCGGCGATGTGCATCTGGGAGGGCTCGTCCGACTATTACCGGGAGCTGTGTCGGCACGGCGGCATTCTGAGCGATTTTTTGAACAACTGGCATCCGCGCCAGGTCGCGAGCGTGCAGCACGGTGTCGGCACGCGCGGCGCGAGAAGCGTCGTGACAGGCGAATGGGTGGCCGGGCCAGAAACGATATCCGGGGAAGAACTGGGGAAGAATTCTGCCGACACCCCCGGCGAGGCAAAGCGGCGCCGAACGTTCGACGAATACTACGCAGAACGAACTGCCGAATTCGAGAACATCGAAGCGCCGTTGCTGTCCGCTGGCAACTGGGGCGGCATGGGCCTGCATACCCGCGGCAATTTCGAGGGCTGGATAAGAGCAGGATCCAGACAAAAGTGGCTCGAAGTGCACGGCGACACGCACTTCACGCATTTCTACAGCAACTATGGCGAGGCATTGCAGAAAAAATTCTTCGGCCATTTCCTCAGGGGCGAAGATACCGGCTGGATGCAACAACCCCGCGTGTCACTCAATATTCGTCACCCGGGTGAGAAATTCGTGCTGCGCGGAGAAAACGAATGGCCGCTCGCGCGCACGCGGTGGACCAGATATTTCCTGCAACCTGATGGACTGCGGTTGGAGCTGGAGCAGCCGTCGCACTCTGCAAGGCTGAGCTATGACACAAGCGGCGACGGTCTGACTTTCAACATCCCTCCACTTAGAGACAAGGTCGAGATCACCGGCCCCATCGCGGCCAAACTGTGGGTGTCATCGCAAACATCCGATGCCGACCTGTTCCTGGCGCTGCGGGTCTTTGATCCCGCGGGCAAGGAGGTCACCTTTATCGGCTCGAACGATCCGCGCGTTCCGGTAGGACTTGGCTGGCTGCGCGCGTCGCATCGCAAGCTTGATCCGCAGCGCTCCTTGCCTTACCGGCCATGGCATACGCACGACGAAGAGTGGCCCCTTACGCCTGGCGAGCCTGTGGAGCTCGACATCGAGATCTGGCCTACCTCAATCGTGGTGCCCGCGGGCTATCAGTTCGCCTTGACTGTCAGAGGCAAGGACTACGAGGTCGACGGCACCGATGCGGCACTACCGAACGCGCCGTATCCGATGAAAGGCGTTGGCCCGTTTCTCCACGTCGATCCCAACGACCGGCCAGCGACCATCTTTGACACTCGAAATACGCTGCATTTTGTGCCCGGGCGAGCGCCATATCTCTTGTTGCCGATCATTCCCACGGCGTAGAGTTTGGCAAAAATATCGAGTGGAGGCGCACATGCTGAGGCGTTTTCTTGCCGCCGTGCTGCCGGCCATTTGTCTGTTCGCGCTCGTCGCGGAGGCTTGGGCGCAGCAATTTCCAAGCCGCACCGTGACCATCATCGTGCCCTATCCCGCCGGCGGGCCGACAGACGAGACTGCGCGTGTGGTTGCAAATTTCCTGTCGAAGAAGCTGGGGCAGAACTTCATCGTCGAGAACGTCACCGGCGCCAGCACGATCATCGCCACCAATCGCCTGGCCAAGGCCGCACCCGATGGCTACACGCTTTTGCTGCACAACCTGCAAATTGCGGCGAACGTTACACTGGTAAAGAATTTGCCGTTCGACACCGTGAAAGACATTGTCGCTGTCATGCTGGTGAACAAAAATCCGCTGGTATTGGTTGGTCGTCCTGGACTTGCGCCAAACAACCTGAAGGATCTGGTCGCGCTCATGAAGAAGCAGCGTTTGAGGGAAGCCTTGCCGGGCTATGGCACGACGGGACACCTGACCTCAGCGCTGTTCGCGCAGGAAGCGAAGGTTGACATCGACTTCATCCCTTATCGCGGTGCCGCGCCTGCAATGAACGATCTTTTGGGCGACCATGTGGATTTGTTCGTCGGCACGCCCCAATCGGTCGCGCCGCATGTGGCTGCCGGAAAATTGAAGGCTTACGCAATCACATCGAAGGAGAAGTCACCGCAGCTGCCCACCGCTGAAAGCCTGGTCGAGGCGCTCGGGCCGAAGTTCGAGATTGTGTACTGGCAAGCCATGTTCGCGCCGGCGGGAACGCCGCCCGAAGTGATCAAAACGCTGAACGCTGCTCTGCAGGACGCGGTTTCGGATCCGGAAATCGTCAAGACCTGGGCGGACCAGGGCTTCGCTGCTTTTCCGAAAGATCAGCGTTCGTCCGAGGCTGCCAACGCGATGATGAAAAGCGAGGTTGAGCGCTGGGGCCAGGTCATCCGCGACAATAATATTCAGGCCACGCAGTAGATCACGTTATCATTGGAGCGCCGGAGGCTCTCGAAGGAAAACCTCAGCGTTGCCGGTTGCAAGACCTGCTCAAGCCAGTCCCACATGTATAGGCGTTAGTGGCCGACCTTTCCGATGGACAAGCTTATGAGTACGGCAACGAAGCTAGGTGACTCGTTGTGACCCCGCGACGGTCATATTCGGTGATCTAATCGACAAGCACGACGTGCCTTTGTTCTCGCTCCGTACGGGCTCCGTAGCAAGCGTTAACCAAGCCCCGCGCCTTTGTTCGCGCTCTGTACGGAGCTTGCCTAGGACCTGGACGCGCACTCGTCCCTAACGGTTCATTAGGACTTTTTAGCAAGAATAAAAGCTAGCAAAGCGCTGTGGGCGCAGCGCTTCGCTTTTAGCCCCCATCAAGAAGGGGCGGCTCACTCGGTCATCTTCTTGGGCGGCCTTCCCTGTGGGCCGCCCTTTTTCTAGTTCGGAATGTTGCCATAGCCCCTTTAACGAATGGTGAACGGTTTCGACTCTTTTTCGAGTCGGAAAGGACTCAAATCGTCACGGCGTGTGATATGCGTCATCTATGGCCGATACTGACCGCCGACCCATAACTCTCGCAGTGGCAACCTGGGACTATTTGGACCAACTGTCCAAGCTCGGAACTCACGGCACTAGCGTGCCCGACGTGGCCAAGACTTTGATAGAGGATGGGATAAGGCAGGCGATCAAGGAGGGTTTTCTAAAGCAAAGACCAGTTGTCGGACCAACACCCAACCTTGAGCGCACGTTAGCTCCGACATCACTCAATCCTAATTTTTGAATTGGCAAGATGCGCGCTACCGAATTTCACAAACTGCAAAAAGCCGCAGCGGCCTTTCTGTGAAGAAGCAAAACCAACGCCAGCATTAACCATTTGTTTAGATTTCGGAGGCGCGACGGCCTCGGTCTTCCTATGGTCTCGACGTTTCGAGGGGCACCCCATACCCCACCAAGCCCCCCGATACGCTTTGCCGGCGCGGGAATGTCCCTTCCTCGTGCCGGCTTTTTCCCCAAGCTTGCCGCGGCGGTTTATTTGGGCTGCGGTTTCCCTGCGGCGACCCACACTTTTTTGAACTGACCCGGTCGAGTACGAGCGGTTGAAGCCTGGACGTCGCGTTCTGCACTCTCACGGGCAACTTTCGCGTCATGCTTGCGTGCCCAGTCTGTTTGCTTTATACAAATTGTGCATTGCGGATCGTTACTCGCGCACCTTCTTCGGGCGGTGCGCGATTTGTTTTTGGAGTCAAATGCGACACGGCCAAGGTACTATGTGGCATTTGAGACACGTTTCGGCTGAAAAATTCCAAGCTTTATGGAGGCTTTATTATCCCACAGACGGTCAGCGCTATAATGGAACAAACATATTTCCGTCTATCTGCCAGAAGGGCAGAACTGGAGAACCGTTATGCGAAGACACGCTGTAAGACTGCTCGCTGCAGCGGCGTTCGGGCTCGTCGTTACGCAGGCCTGGGCGGCGGATCTGCCGCGCAAGGCGCCTCCTGGACCGCCACCGCCGCCACCTCCACCTCCCTTTGTTTGGACTGGCTGCTACATCGGCGGCAATGTCGGTGGGGCTTGGGGTCGTGTGAAATTGGAAAACAATTTTACGGGTGGCGAAGTCTCGCGCAGCGATGGAGGCTTTGCTGGCGGCGGTCAGATCGGCTGCGACTACCAATTCGCCGGAGCGTGGGTGATTGGCATTCGCAACTTGTTTGACGGGACGAGCATCGGTCGCAGCAACAACAGGGACTTTTTTGACCCGGTGTTATTCCCCAACGTCGCCAGCGTTGACACCAAGGTGCGGTGGTTCGATATTTTGACGGGTCGCATCGGCTATCTCGCGCAGCCTAACCTGTTGTTCTACGCGCAGGGCGGCGCGGCGTGGGCGAATGTGCGAGCCAACGTTTTCGACGTTTTCGGTAATGAGATTGCGGGTTCTAGGAACAGTCGCACCGGCTGGACGGCTGGCGGTGGTGTGGAATGGCAGTTCGTGCCGAGCTGGTCCGTGTTCCTCGAATATAATTTCTTGGGCTTTCAACGCGACTCGGACTTTACCTGCGGTCCTAACATTTGCGGCAACAACGTCTTCAGCGCCAAGGCCGATATTCAGACCGTTCTCCTAGGCGTGAACTACAGATTCGGGGGGATTGGCAAGGGCAGACCTTATTAAGCTCCCCGCTTCAACCAGAACAGACAAGGCCCCGAGCAACGTCGGGGCCTTTGATTTTCAGACCGTGGTCGCCGCCCATCGACCGTCGCCTCTTCGCGTGTGGCTGAAAATCCGCGATTGTGAACTGACGGTGGGATTTCTCGTGCCGTTATCGTCCAAAACATCGGGCGCCTGCGGATGTCACATGATGCGGCCAACTACTTCGCCGTGGCTATCTCGCACATCGTAATCATCAGGCGACCAATGATCGCCACCGCGGCTCTTGCGGGCGGAGACAAGGACAAATTGATTCAGCGAACCCATCATGTTCGCCAGCGTTAACAAAAGGCCCGCAACGGTTGGACGCCGTTACGGGCCAAGTGAGCTGCAACACAAGCGGAATAAGCGAGACCGCTTGTTCTTCGTTTCTAACCCGCCTTGCAGATTCTTTGAGTTGGACCTTGGGCCAATACCGGCCGCTATTGTGATGGTTGTCACAGCAAACCGTTTCTGATTCCGGGAAGTTAATTAGGTGAAGGCTATCGGGGGTGCCTTCATGGCCCCGCCGCAACTCGCGGTCTCCTTGGTGCCGGTTGCCGGCGGGGTCGGTTTTAACGTGATGGCCATCACAGCCAACCGTTTCCAATTCCGTAAGTTAGTGTTGTGAAGGCCGTTTTACGAAACCTTCATAATTTCCTCCAGGGACTTCCCCCGCCGGCAAATTGTGTCCCCTCATCTTTGCCGGCGGGGTTTTTGCACAGCTACTAAAACGTCTCATCTACTGCGCGAGTGGCGGCGGGTGCCTTCGGATTTTTGACCCTGATCCAGGTTTTCGATGGACCGCAGCGATACGGCGCCCGGGTTACTTTGGCACAATTGCCACATCGACGAGGTCCCTACAAACAAATCGTTGGCAGGAACCCGCAAGACCAGACCTTCATGCCTCATCTAAATAGTCCGCGAGACTGTTTGATGATGGCCGCTCTTATCTTAATCAGCTTATTGGCGATGGCGGGCGGGTGTTTCCCGGACACGCAGCCAAGCATCTCTAATTTGCGGCCTCCCACTCGCCGTTGAATGCCGACCCTCATGAGGGCTAAATGTCGCCGAGCAAACCGAACCGCAAAAGGATTTTCACGCCATCAGACGATGCGCTGATCCGGGAGCGACGAGTCACCGGCATTAGCCTCAAGACACTGGAAACAATGCTCCGTACCAGCCGAGAGACGCTCATGCGTCGCGCTGACGAACACGGTGTTTCTATCGCTGACGGCCATGACGTGGCTGTAGACACGCGGCCGCTCCGTTGCAGCGATGGACTCGTCGACCCATTACTGGAACGGCTAAAGCAGGTACACGGCGAGCGTAAATATGGGTGTCTAAAACGCGTCAGGCGGCCATTGTAAGCGCGACAGCAAGTAAGCGCTCGCGGTCGCGCTCGCCTTTAGCTGCTGACATGAGAATGCGTTCAGCCAGCGTTGTCTTTGACATCATGGCTTGCGTTCGGGACTAAGGCTGTACCAGGCATCGTCCAGAACTTCTTTCACAATCCCGATGGTTTTGAGATCAAGCTGGACTGGCTCTTTGGCGGCCATCAAATATCTCTCACGTTGGATTTCCATTGCGGCAATACTAATCGCGGAGCGTGACTATATTCCGGCAGCCAGATGGAGATTGCCTGACATTACAGCGCATAGTTACTTTTTAATGAAACTGATTTGATGCAGCGCGAAATATATAAAGCGCGTCAGAATGTCTCATCAAGGGCGAATGCTCGGTTTGCCGCCTCGTTATGTGCCTGGCTGATTTATTTTTTTGTTCATCGCTTCGATGTCCTGACAGGCCAATTCCTTTCCACCGTGCGTACGGATCATTGCGCTCTCGCGTTCATCGACTGACATTCTCATCACAAATAGGACGGCTTCGCGCAGCGTATCAAAGTGCGTACTATTGCAGGGACGACCTAGGTCTGTATCTGGTTTGGGAGTCGAAAACCAGATTGCTGTTGCGGGCTCGTCCAAATCGGACATTGTCTATCCTCAAACACTACGCAGCAATCTTCTCGATCAAAGTTGGATCGTCGCTTGGTGCGCGTGAGCTGTTCACTCGCCGCGACACAGGCCATGCCTGCAAATAGTCATCGGGCGCTGGCTTCAGCATTTCAGTACCGGCGGTGCCCGCGAGCCAGCGGGGAAAGTCCTCCGGTTGCAACAGCACCGGCATTCGGTCATGGGCCTTGCCCGCCAACGCGTTGGCGTTCGTGACAATCATGGTACAGCTGAGCACATTCATGCCAGTTTCAATGTCTTTCCATTCATCCCATAGACCGACCATGGTCAGCGGCACACCATCACGCGCCGAGTAATAGTAAGGCTGCTTGCCGGTTGGCGTTTTTAGCCACTCATAATAACCGGAAGCTGGAATCAAGCAGCGGTTGCCCTTGAATGCGTCACGAAACATGGGTTTTACTGCCAATGTCTCGGCCCGAGCGTTGAATGTGGCCGGAACTTCCTTGGCGGTCTTCATCCACCACAAAGGGATGAGCCCCCAACGCATTGGCACCAAGTCGACTTGCCCACCGCGCTCAATCACAACGTCGATTGTATCCGTGGGGCAGATATTGTGGCGGGCCGGCAAATTGCGCTCGGGTGTTGCTGGCACGGCCAGCCGGTACAGCGCGACAATCTCACGCCACGTCAGCCGATTGGTCAAGCGCCCGCACATGTTTGTTTTCCCAATTTGAAATCCGCCTGCTCGCAAGCTGTAAATAATTCGCTTACGAGTTGGACTCCGCCCAGTGAATGTCACAATTGATTGCAGGAATGGCGACCTCGATTCTTCGGGGACTTTGGGGATGGAGATGATCGGGGCCGCGCTCTCTTCGGGGACGAGAGCGGCCCCGATTTTTGCACCCCGCTCATTGCTGCACAAATGAATAATTCATGAATGACTGATCACTATTCTGCGATTCAGCCGAGACGCGGCAACTATATTCCAATCAACCCCTGCTTTATAAAATCTTCCATATGGACTAGAAAGTTCCGTCGGCAACGCGAGTCGCGCAGGTGCCTTCGGGCGGCTTTCCTTGCTTATCTGCGCTCCGCTCGATTTCGACATTGCATTTCGAACACAGAAACGTTTGTCGTTCGTACCCGGCGCCGAAATCAGAATCTGGGCCGCGCCGGATGAGATGCATCGGCCCGTCGCAATGTTGGCAGGTTCGTCTGTAGTCCGCACCAAAGGCCCGTGGTTGTTGTTTGGCAGACATAAGCACGCCCGATGTGCGCACCATTCATTGAATACAAGACTGATGCCAACGCGAAATACACGGCGCTCGGTGTTCACAGATCTTAGCGGTCAAGGCGCGTTCCGATTTGTTCTAGAGTCGATAGAGAACATTGAGGAATCGGGAGCAAAAAATTTATAGTCGTTTGTCTTTTTTTAATGCTGCAACAGAGAAATTCTGCAAACGCTATTTTTAAAAACCGCGCAATGTCCCCTTGATCCCCGAGAAGCGCGGTTTCTTGGGCCAGGTTTCACCATCGCCTGGCCCTTTCTCTTAGTGGATCACGTCGGACTTGTTGCTCTTGCGGCGGATTACTCACCTAGAGTTTGCCGTTTCGCCTCTCGTCGCTCGAACTCCAATTCACGCAGCAGCATATGAGCCAACATGTCAGGCGGCAAAATGCCTAGCTGCGCTGTTTTGATCCCGCTCCCATACACAACGGTCACCAGTTTCTCGGAGACCTTGAAGCTGCCCTTAACCCGTGTACCGCAGTAATTGAGTTCGATCTCATTCCAATTTTCGGAATTCATTTGGGACTAGTCTACTTCGCCATCCACGATCGCGGCGGTTCGAGGGTTGCTCTCAGAAGCCTTTCCAGACGCCGCGCTGCTGTCATTGGCCTTATTGCCCTTGGACGAGGAAATTTCATTGGGAAAGGTTTGCCGGCATCAATCAGCACGCTCTTGAGCCAAACATGCCGCCAAGCAATTTCTTCGGTTTGAGGCATGGCACATCTCCGCGTTCCATTACTAAGTGCGCGGGCGATGCAAGGTTCCTGGAAGTACGGGCGCACCGCCAGAATTACGCCGGGATCGCCCAGCTGCCACCGCGAGACAGCAGCGAAGCCGAATAGTGCTCTTTTGCCCCTAGAAGGCCGCTGGTTGCGTTCTCAGGCGGCGGTTTTGCAGGCTTATAGGCTCCCGAGCCCCCAATAAACGTTCTACCAGCCTCCTGCTTCCTCGGTGCTTCCCCAAAGCCATTTCTGGGAAGCGGTACCTCCAAAAAAGCCCCTGTTTATTTGCTTGGCTGCAAGACCAGCTCAAGCCAGTCCCACATGTATGCCGAACAGATGCTCTGGTTGTCGATCTGGCAATGGTGATAACCGCCCTCTTCGCGCGTGAAGATCTTCATTGCTTTCAGCTTCGAACCGACGGCCTCAAAGCACTTCCGCGCCTCGCTCAGGGGAATCTGTTCGTCGCCCTCCCCGTGCAGCATCAAAAAAGGACAAGTGATCTTTTGCGCCACGCCATCGAGCTTGAACCGCTCAAGGCGTCTGAGCGCGTCATCCTGTGACGTCGCATTCAGGGCCCATGAAATGTGTTGAGCGGCAACAGACAGCGATGGCGTGTCGGCGCGCGCCAGTCGCTCGAACCGATCACGCCAGATTTTCTGGTAATCCCATTGCGCACCCCAGGCGAGGCAGCAAGCAAAACGCTGCTCAAACGCTGCTGCGCGCGGCGCGTAGTAGCCGCCAAGGCTGATTGCCATAACACCAATCCGCCTTGGATCGACTTCGGGCCGCGATGCAAGATAGTCCCATGTCGGTGTCGCATAGTGCTCGGTATCGTCTCGCAGATAGAGGTCGCGAAAGCGGATGCTTTCGCCATTTCCCGGCCCGTCCACGATCAAGCACGCGATGCCGCGGGCAACGAGATCGGCCACGCCCTTGAAGTATTGAATCTCCTTGGTGACATCGAGACCATCGAAGAAAACCATGGCCGGCACTTTGCCTGTACGGTTCTGCGGCTCGGCATGAACATAAATCGCGGGCAGGCTCGCGTCTTCATACGGAATCTCGACGTGCTCGAGCCGCGGTCGCTTGATGTATTTGGCGGCATCGCGAAAACACGTGACCCCTCGCATGTAGGCGTCGAGCCCATTCTTGTTCTTCGGCAGCAGGAAACGTTCGCCCACGTGATAGTACGCGCTCGCTCGCTGCAGATATTGCGCGCCGCTTGCGGTAAAGCCGTCACGGATGCGCTCGCGGCCGCGCTCTTCCACCTTGCGCGCTTCGCGACACCATTCCTCGAACCACGCGTCATCATCGCCAACGGAATTCTTAAGTCTCAATCCAATTCGATTGACCTCTCCGATCTCCGCTCCGCCCCACGGGGCCATATTCAGGCAGATCAACAGGCCATGCGACCAGCGATAGTCTTCCGGAAAATAGGTGAAAGACAGTTCTCCCAGCTTCTCGTTCATTCCGTCAAATCCCAGCCGCTTGTCGTCCAGAGCAGGGGGAAGCATGTACTGGAGGCTACCACTCCGGCCACCGAATTCTTTGCTTCGCAAATACAAAAAGCCCGGCGTCGCCGCCGGGCTCCGGCTTCAAAGCTAACGATTGCCAATCAGGCCGGCTGCAGATTGCCGGCGGCCTGCTTGCCACGCTCGGTTACGATTTCGAAGCTGACCTTCTGGCCCTCAATCAGCGAGCGCATGCCGGCGCGCTCCACTGCCGTGATGTGCACGAACACATCTTTCGAGCCATCGTCCGGCTGAATGAAGCCGTAGCCCTTTTGGGTATTAAAAAATTTCACAGTTCCTTTAGGCATCAAGAGTTTCCTTTCACGCTTCCTGTTGAACGCCCACGCATTCATCGCGTCGACGGTCACAAGCCAAGTTTTCGGGAGTTCACTTGAAGGCGCAGCCCGAAATCGGGGAGCGTGGCAGCAAGTTGAGGCCTAAAACCAGGTTGCCGGCGGCCACATAGACGGATTTCAACGGAACGTCAACGGTCCGCGCACTTAGGCAAAATTCAGATAACGTTTTGTGAATTCGTAACCTCAACTCGTCGATACAATTGGCTGGCTTTGAGCGCTATTGCTTAGTGAATCATAAAGATGAAATTACCGTCGGCCAATTGTGGCGACGGTGGGGCTACGATGACGCCTGTTCAAAGGCACAGGCGTTCGCCGCCCCAAATATCCCAATTCGGGACAAATTCGGCTGAACGCGCCTATTACGTCTGCTGAATGGCGGACAGCAGCCAGCTGCCGTGACGCGCACGCATGAAGGTCCACAGCTCGGTGGCCTCGCCCGGCACGCCGCCTTCGACGGCGCGACCGCTCGCGCGTTCGACCATCCGGTCGGTAAGCGCAAACCGCATGGCGACCGTCGCGTAGTCGACACCGCCCTCGTTCCACGCTTCCGCGAGATCTCCTTGCTCAAGCCTAACGTCGGAGACTTTATTGACAAGGCCGCGGCTCGCATTCTCGGCGAGCTGCTCGGAGAAATAAGACAGCATCTCCGGCGTAACCTTGGCGCGCAGCGCGTTAATATTCTCGTCCGAGTACGCGGTCTGGATTTCGCCGAGCAGTCGTTCGAACTCATCGTAATCCGATTTCTCAATCGTAGCAGCAGCCGGCTCATTGCCGCCAAGCATCCCGCTAAGGCCGCTAAAGGAATGGCCGGTGGCCGGATGCGCCGCCGCATAGGCTGGAGCCGGCGCGTTACGACGCTGCCACCAGACGAACAACAGCCGGGCGACAATCACAACCAATGCGATCTGCAGCATCAGGCCGATGAAGGAGGCGAAGCCGCCCATGCCGCCGAAAAGCCCATGTCCGAAGAGAAGGCCGAACAAGCCGGCGCCGAGGAAGCCAGCGGCGAGACCGCCGAGCAGCCCGCCACCGAACAGGCCGGGTCGCGGCGCCGCCTGCCCGACAGTGTTCGATTTGCCGGGCTGCGCAAGCGTGCGCTGCATCGGCGCTGCGGCATTCGGCGCAGTCTGGGTGGCAGGGGGAGCGGAGAAAGTGCGTGTGCCACGGCTGCCGCCGGAGAATCCCCCACCAGCGCGGGCATGTGCGTCCGCGGCAATGAGGAAGCACGCGACTATCGCAGCAATCACCACTACAAAACGGCGTCGGATCATTGTAGCCCTCCCGGCAAATCGCCGGCAGAGAATAAGTATTGGAACCTCTATTTGTAAGGGGTTGGCACGCGCCACAAAGTCGCGGCGGATTAGCGGCCAATTATCACGGCAAAATCATACGTCGCGCCGGGAACGGGCCGGCCGGGGTGCCTATTTCCTTGTTACGAGCAAGGAGGCTAGGCAATGAAGGCCTTTACGGTTACCGCGATTTTAGTAGTCCTGACAGCGATAGCGGTCGCCAAACCCGTGCCGGTCAAAAACCTCAATCCAATGGAAGATCTGAATCCGGCCTTCGCCCGCGTTGACGTCGATATCAACAGTGGCCCCGCCGGCGCGATGCTGGAGCGCGAATATTTCGAGGCGCCCCGGCCTCCGATGAATGGCCGCCTCCCCTGCCGCTTCCAGTCGGCCATTTTCGACAAGGTGCGCCTCGCACAGCTGTGCCGCTAACAGGTTCAGCACGGGAACCAAAAGATCAGGCAAATCGTTGTTGGCGGGAACTATGCAGTAGCCGCATTCGGCCACGTCAATGATCTATGGGGCGCAACCATGCTCGGTACTGTTCTTGTCATCATACTGATTCTGCTCTTGATCGGCGCGATTCCGCGTTGGGGCTATAGCTCTGGTTGGGGCTACGGTCCCTCCGGCATTCTCGGCGTCATTTTGATCGTAATGTTGATTCTGGCGCTGACCGGTCGCGTTTAGGCCGCTACTGCATCAAGGTTTTCTTCACCTCGGCAACCAGCTGCTTGAGCGTGAACGGCTTGGCCAGGAACGCATACTGTTCCTGGCTTGGGAGATTCTTGCTGAACGCTTCCTCGGCATAGCCGGACACAAAAATAATTTTGACCTCCGGATCCCGACGGCGCAATTCCTTCAGCAAGGTCGGCCCGTCCATTTCCGGCATCACAACGTCCGAAACCACAAGATCGACGTGGCCATGCTTTTCGAGCGTATCGATTGCTTCGAGGCCGTTTCCGGCCTCCAGTACGGTGTATCCCCGCGATGCGAGCCCGCGCGCGTTAAGCGCGCGCAGCCCTTCCTCGTCCTCCACGAGAAGAATCGTGCCTTCGCCGGTAAGATCTGCGGTCGCTGCGCGTGCCATTGTGTCGGCCGCCGCCAGCGCACCTGCGATGGCGGGCGCGTCTCCCACAGCAAGTGCGGGAACCTCGTCGGCGCCCGGAACATGCCGCGGCAGGAATATGCGAAATGCGGTCCGGCCAGGTTCAGAGTCAGCGTAAACAAAGCCGCCGGTCTGCTTTACGATGCCGTACACGGTGGACAATCCAAGGCCGGTGCCCTTTCCCACTTCTTTGGTGGTAAAGAACGGCTCGAAAATCTTGTCGATGATCTCAGCCGGAATCCCCATGCCGGTGTCGCTGACCTCGACCAGCACATAATCGGCTTGGGGCATCCCTTTGAAAGCGAAGCTATCGCATTCCTGCGCCGAGACATTCGCAGTGCGCAAGGTCAGCTTGCCTCCGTCTGGCATCGCGTCGCGTGCATTCACCGCCAGATTGACGATCACCTGCTCGAGTTGCGAAATGTCGACCTTGACCGGCCAGAGATCCCGGCCGTGCACAATTTCCAGCGATACCTTTTCGCCGATTAGGCGCCTGAGAAGCATCCCCAGGTCACTGAGTATTTCGCCGAGGTCGAGCACTTGCGGCCGCAAAGTCTGTTTACGCGAGAATGCCAGCAATTGCCGCACGAGCGCCGCCGCACGATTGGCATTCTGCTTGATCTGCATAATGTCCTTGAAGGACGGATCGGTTGGCTTGTGAGAATTGAGCAGAAAATCGGTCGCCATCATGATGGCCGACAGGACGTTGTTGAAATCGTGGGCGATGCCGCCCGCGAGTTGCCCAACCGATTCCATCTTTTGTTGCTGCTGAAAGCGGTTCTCGAGCGTTCGCTGCGCCGTCGTTTCCAGCGCATAGACGATCGCGGCTTCAACGTCCCGATCCTCTTCGTCGACGGCCAGCACAAAGAAGTTTGCCCAGCGCTCTGCGCTGCCCATCAATGCAGCTTCCACCGGCGCGATATCGCGTTGGCCTTCGGCTGCTTGGCGAATCGCAGCTTCGAGCACCGGCCGGTCGCGCTCTATGACGACCGATAAAATAGAACGGTCGTCACTCCTGAGGAGCCCCTCGAAAGTCTTGGCAAAACGCGCGTTGCTGCGCCCGATGCGTCCCGTCTTGTCCACGGTAGCAATGGCCATTGGCGTGTTCTGGAAAAATCTCATGAAGCGAACTTCCGCGGCCCGTTGTGGATCGCTGCCCTCCCCTCTGGCGCGGTTAAGCGCGAGCGTGCGGGACGGACCCGGCGTGCCGTCAGCGCCGAATGCAACTTTGTGAAATAACCGCACCGGAACGGGCTTGCCGCCGCGTGTCCTCAGGTCGAGGTCAAATACTTCGGTCTTCACCTCTCCTGGTGCGGCGTTCAGCATGGTGAGAAGGGCCGCGCCTTCGCCTGCAATAATGTCGCCGAGTCTCAGGGAGCCGGCACCCACCTGGGCCAGATCCTGGTCAAGCCATGCCGCAAGGGTGGCGTTCAGGTAGACAATGTCGCCAGCCGCATCGACAGAAAAGAATCCGGCCGGCGCATGGTCGAGATAGTCGATTGCATGCTGAAGTTCCTGGAAAACATTTTCCTGGCGTTCGCGTTCGCGCGTGACGTCGGCGATCGACCACACTGTCATGCGGGCGTCCCGCCGCGTATCGCCCAGCGCCCTGACGCGCATCCTTAACCAGCGACCGGCCTCACCCGCTGCGCCAGGAATTCGCACCTCCTCCTGCAGCCGCCGGCCCTCTCGCGCGGCTTTGAGCAACCGGTATATCGACTCCGACACGTCCGGATCGCCTATGAATACGCGCTCTATGGGTCTTACATCATTGATGCCGGTCGCCCCGATCAGGTCGAGATAAGTGGAGTTGGCATAGAACACACGGCCGGCGTGGTCGGTGATGAGGATGCCGTCGAAAGCGCCATCCACGACCGATTTCAGCAACGGCTGGTCCTGCTCCCTGCCGGCGAACTTCATGATACCGGCAGCCGTCGCGAACAGCGCGAACACACCGATTGTCCCGAGCACGGCCAGCAAGATCAGTACGTAGACCTCTACATAGTCGCGGCTTACGTAAATGAGGCCGCCGGCAGCAATGGTCAGGATAATCGCGATCGTCAGCACCAGACGAATCGAATCGCCGCGCAGAGCGGTCCGGTCAAAAACCTGACGCGCGTCTCGCGCCTGTCTGAGCGCTGTCCAGTGGTGACTTGCCATTGCTCCTGAGTGCCTTAAGCCGCCCTATCGGCGCAAGTGCCAGGCTCGCCATCTTCCTCGCCGTGGATAAGTACTCCTTGTCAGCGTCTCACTGGGGCCATTCGGCGCAGCCGCATGACACACTTCAGCGGCCGCTTCATGGTGCTCCGGCGGAATCTGCTGATCGACTCAACAGTAGCATGCAAGGCGCGGGCGAGTGGCGGATTTTCGACGATGGGAACCGAATATTTCCCGGCGACCTCCCTGATCTTAAGGGCATAGCGTCGACGCCCTTGGCGACGCAGACCGGTGCGTCCATGCCACGCGCGTATTCGAGTGCAACGGCGTAATGCGATGCTGAACGATTTTGCCGGCGAGCGCTGCAAGGGTGAGCACAAGGAAAGAGTGCTACCGCAGCGATCAGCTCGGCGCCGATTTTCTGAAACAGTCACGGCAAGGCGCAATTGCGATAAGGCCACGCATCGCCGAAGTAAGGTGCTAATGGTTTGAATCGCAACAGTTTTCTAATGGATTGCAACAACGTGTAAATGGTGTTTAAAACCACTGGCGCTTGGTGCTCTGTTAGTATTCACGGCAAGTTGTGCCGGGCGCATTAATCATTCGAGCGATCCTCAGCTATGAGCCGCCGCAGCACGAGGAAGGGAGCGCATTGATGTTCGAGACCCTGTTCGGCTCGGAGATGCCTCTGGCTGCCCGATTTTTCATTGCCTTTCTGATTGTGCTGGCACTGATCGGGCTGACGGCCTGGCTGGTGCGTCGCTTCGGTGCAAGTCGTCTCGGGACAACAGCCCGCGGACGCCAGCCGCGTTTGGCAGTGATCGATGCGGCGACAGTTGATGGGCGCCGTCGCCTGGTGTTGATCCGCCGCGACAATATCGAGCACCTTTTGATGATTGGCGGCCCAACCGATCTCGTGGTCGAGCCCAATATCGTCCGTGCAATGGGACGCGAACCGGCCCGCGTCGGTCATCCCGAAACCGGCACACGCCACGCGCCAGCAGGAGAAAACGGTTGGCCCCTTCAGCCCGTCGGCGAGCCAACCGTTCCGGCATCTCGTCCCTATCGCCCCGCCGCCGCAACCGAACAGCCTTGGGTCGCGCCTGAACCGGGTGGACGCGCGCGACCGGGTGATAGCCTTACCGGCCTTGCCGCCGAATTATCGAACCGCCTAAACCAGCCCGATCATGCGCCCCCTGTCAAGCGCATGGAGCCAACGCCTCGCGCGCCATCACAAGCCGCCGAACCAGCAGCGCAGGCCGACCACAACCTCGCGGAAATGGCACAACAGCTTGAAGCCGCGCTGCGCCGCGCCCCCTCCCCGGAAGGCAGGCCCCCGGTAACCGATCCACTTGCCGCGCCGGTGGGCGCCTCACCAGGCGGCAAGACAGGCGACACAAGCGCGCGGCCCGCCGCGCGCGATTTCAAGGAGCGCGTTGAACCGAAATTCGAGCCGAAGCAAGAACCGAAACCCGAGCCGAAGCCCGAGCCCAAGTTTGAGCCCAAGCCTGAGGCGCGCGAGCCGGCGGCAACCCCGGGAAAGAATCTCTACGACAATCTCGAAGAGGAGATGGCCAGCTTGCTTGGCCGTCCGCCCGGGAAATCGTGACACCCGCTTCCGACCGCCGTGTCCGTCTGGTGACGGTGGCGGCCGGGTAGCTGGGATGCTCCTCGCGGCGACGGCGCGCTGCACAGGATATCAGCGTCAATTTCGGACAAGGCAACGGGTTCACCGAGCGCGTGATGCGGATGATTGCGCTGCTCACCGAGCTGTCGCTAGCGCCTTCCATCCTGGTCATGATGACCTCGTTCACGGCATCGTGCGCACGGCGCTCGGTACCGCGACCGCGCCACCGAATTCCTTGATCGTATCGCTGGCGGTGTTTCTGACCGCATTCAAGATGGGGCGCTGCAACGCGCTTACGACACTGGCATCAGGCCTCTGAGCGCCAACGAGATCACCGCCGAGCAGGAATTTGAACGCGGCTCGCAGCCCTTGCGCGCCTTCACACAAAGGAACGTGCGAGAGACTTGTTGTGGCCTCGGTGCTCATGTCGATAGGCATGATGATGCCGCCACGCGCGTGGTATCGTTGCCATTCAAGCTGATCTCGTGCTGGGTTGACGCTGGAGCCTTTTTGCGGGCTGGCTGATCCAAAGCTACGGCGCCTGATCCTTACTCGCCACCTGCATCGTATTCGTCCGAGCAGAAGGGCCCGCCCTGATAACGTTCCGCGATCGGGTCAAGGGAAAGTTTTGCCTGCTCGGCCATTGCAAAGGCTCGAAAGTCTTCCGCCCTACCCTGCGGCCGGTAGCCGAAGCGTTGGGCGTTGCTATTGTCCCACCAGGCCGTTTTGTTGTCGGACATGCCGTAGAAAATCTCGAAACGGATATCGGGATGCTCAAGCCCGATGCGGACAAGATGCGCGAGATCTTCTGGCTTGAGCCAGATCGATAGCCGCCGCTTGTCGACCGGCTTGTCGTTCACGTTGCCGATGCGGATGCAGGTTATTTTCAGCCCGTGCTTGTCGGCATAGAGCGCGCCGAGCGCCTCTCCGAAGGCCTTGCTGACGCCGTAACGGCTGTCCGGCCGCACGGTTAAGTCCACTCCGATCTTTTTGCCGCGCGGGTAAAATCCCACCGCATGATTGGAGGATGCGAATACGACCCGTTTCACGCCCGACCGGTAGGCGGACTCGAAGAGGTTATAGCAGCCCACGATGTTAGAACGGTGGATCGTCTCCCAGGGCCCTTCGATTGAATAGCCCCCAAGATGGACGATGCCTTCGATACCGGCGGTGATTCTCTCGACCTGAGCGTAGTCGGCAAGGTCGGCAGAGATAAACTCCTCATCGCTACCAAGATCTGACGGTTTGCGGATGTCGCTGAGACGAATGCGCGGATAGGCTCCTTTGAGCAATTTGCGGAGCCGCGTGCCAACGTCGCCAGCTGCACCGGTAATCAGAATTGCTTGCATCACATTCTCTTGCGGGAATTGTTGGGGCTAGTCTATTCCGTGCTCGGCTGCGAGCTTCTGGTAGCGCTGACGGCTGCTGAGCAGATGGCGCTGCATCGCTGCGCGGGCCTGCGAGACGGCGCCGGCCTGGATTGCCTGCAGGATCTGCTCGTGTTCCTTTTGAAAGGTGTCAAGCTGGATACGGCGGGAGGCTGACGACGGACCGTTCCAGATCGAACGCCGCGGAATAATGAAACTGCCAAGATATTCCAGGAAGCGTGTGAACTGCGGGTTCCCGGTGGCAGTCGCGATCGCACAATGAAACGCAAAATCTTCGTCGACGGCGCTCTCGCCGCGGTCGATGGCGGCCTGAATGGCGTTGAATTTGTCGGCGATCTTTTTGAGTTGCGCCGGTGAAGCGCGTTCAGCTGCGAGCCCGGCAGCCTCGATCTCGACGCCTGTCCGCAGCTCCATCACGTTGAGCACCTCGCGGAGCGGGGATCGCTCGTCGAAGTCGACGCGAAACGGCCGACGCACATGATTTGCGACGAATGCGCCAACCCCCTGCCGGGTCACGACGAGACGGTCGGCGCGCAGGGCCGCAACCGCTTCTCGGATCACGGTGCGGCTGACACCGGTGGCGGCTATCATTTCTTGCTCGGTCGGCAGCCGCGAGCCTGGCGGGAGCTTGCCGCTGGTGATGTCAGCGGTCAGGCGCGCCACCAATTCGGCGGTTAGACGACGCGGCGCATCGAGCGGCTGCAGCAGCGCCAGTTTTTTTGGCATAGGCTTGGCCATCAGGCTTGACAGCGTCCCCGATAGTCAGGTCATCATATGACCTGATAACACGCACGGCGGCACCAAATCAATCGGCCGTGCTGGGGACCTCACCAGGGAGGAACGTACTCATGATCAAGGCTCGCATTGCGTCTGCGACCGCCGGCGTTCTCTTCGCCGCGGCTTTGGCATCCGGCCCTGCCCTCGCGCAGCAGAAGCTCGTGCTCAAGGCGACCGACGTGCATCCGCTCGGCT
>DASXST010000146.1:0-29922 GCA_036505835.1 Pseudolabrys sp.
GCCTGATCATCATCACACGTTCCCCTTGGCAACGGCATGGCAACAAAAACGGTGTGTTTCAATGTTGCCAAATGTTGCCAAAATATAGCGGGGGAGATCACGGAGTGCAAGTAAATCGGCGACTCATGTGGATGGATAAACCTGTATGTTGCCTGATGTCACCCCCGAAAAAACGCCTGGTGGCCGATCGTTCCGGGCGCGCAGTCCTTGCTCGACGTGCCGGTGACGCAATCGAGCGAATGGCCGGCGCATCCTGCAAGAAGCAGGGCGGTTATCGCAGTCGCCGCGACGATGCTCTTCGGAATGTTTACGAACACCCCGTCGTTGACCCGCAAGTATCGCACTTCATGCAGGTGCCGTTGCGAACTAGCGTAAAGTTGCCGCACTCTGTGCACGCCTCGCCCTCGTAGCCCTTGGCCTTTGCTTCGGCGCGTTTCTCCGAGGCTGCCGCCTTCGCCTGGGCGCGCGCGTCCTGCACATCGATGCGATGCTCGAGCTGCTCGGCGGGCGAGAGCTTCGCCTCCGGTTCGCTCTTGAGCGCCGTCGTGCCGCTTGTGTGAAGCGCGGTGACTTTCGTCGACGGCCCGCCACCCGGCGCGCTTCGCACGCCGCCCTCTCCACCAAGGGGGGAGGGTGAAGGAGTGCCGCGCACCACGGACAGGCGATCCGTGCGCGAGCGCGTCAGGCCCTTGGAGACGTAGTTGGCCGCGAGCGCAGGCTTGCCTTCCTCCACGCCCTTGCCGAGCGCGTCGAAGCCGCCGGCCTCGCCCGGATCCACGTGCGCGAGATCGAAACGCTCCAAGTAGGAGACCGCGAGCTCGCGGAATACGTAGTCGAGGATCGAGGTCGCGTATTTGATCGAGTCGTTGCCCTGCACCGGGCCCTGCGGCTCGAACCGCGTGAAGGTGAACGCGTCGACATATTCCTCCAGCGGCACGCCGTATTGCAGGCCGAGGGATACCGCGATGGCGAAATTGTTGATGATCGAACGCAGCGCCGCGCCTTCCTTGTGCATGTCGATGAAGATCTCGCCCAGGCGGCCGTCGTCGTATTCGCCGGTGCGGAGATAGACCTTGTGACCGCCGACAACTGCCTTCTGGGTGTATCCCTTGCGGCGGTCGGGCATGCGCTCGCGCTCGCGTAGCACGGTGACACGCTCGACGATCTTCTCCACCACCTTTTCGGCGAGGCTGGTCGCGCGCGCGGCGGCCGGGCGCTCGAGGAAAGTCTCGATGGCGTCGTCCTCGTCTTCCTCATCCGCGATCAGCTGCGCGTTCAGCGGCTGGCTCAGCTTGGAGCCGTCGCGGTACAGCGCATTGGCTTTCAATGCGAGCTTCCAGGACAGCAGATAGGCGGCCTTGCAGTCCTCGACCGTCGCATCGTTCGGCATGTTGATGGTCTTGGAGATGGCCCCGGAAATGAACGGCTGCGCCGCCGCCATCATGCGGATGTGGCTCTCGACCGAGAGATAGCGCTTGCCGGCGCGGCCGCACGGATTGGCGCAATCGAACACCGGATAGTGCTCTGCCTTCAGGTGCGGGGCGCCTTCGACCGTCATCGCGCCGCAGACATGGATGTTGGCGGCCTCGATCTCGCGCCTGGAAAAGCCGAGCGCGGTGAGGAGATCGAATGTCGGAGACGCAAGGTCTTCGGCTGAAATGCCGAGCTTGTCGCGGCAGAAGTCCTCACCGAGCGTCCACTTGTTGAAGGCGAACTTGATGTCGAATGCGGTCGGCAGCGCCTTCTCCACCTTGGCAATGGTTTCCTCGGTGAAGCCCTTGGCCATCAGCGTGGTGTGGTTGATTGCGGGCGCCTGCGCCAACGTGCCATGGCCGACGGCATAGGCCTCGATCTCGGCGATGTCAGCTTCGCTGTAGCCCAGCGTGCGCAGCGCTTCCGGCACCGCGCGATTGATGATCTTGAAGTAGCCGCCTCCGGCGAGCTTCTTGAATTTGACCAGCGCGAAGTCCGGCTCGATGCCCGTGGTGTCGCAATCCATGACCAGGCCGATGGTGCCGGTCGGCGCGATCACGGTCGCCTGGGCGTTGCGATAGCCGTGCTTTTCGCCAAGCGACAATGCGCGGTCCCAGGCAGACTTGGCATGCGCGATCAGCGCCTGATCGCGGCAGGCGGCGTGGTCGAGCGGCACCGGCGGGGTCGCGACCTTTTCATATCCGCTGCGTTCGCCATAGGCCGCGCGGCGATGATTGCGCATAACGCGCAGCATGTGCTCGCGGTTCTTCTTGTAGCCGGGGAACGGTCCGAGCTTCTCAGCCATTTCAGCCGAGGTCGCATAGGAAACGCCCGTCATGATCGCGGTCAGCGCCCCGCCGATGGCACGGCCGGCATCGGAGTCGTACGGAATGCCGGACGTCATCAGCAGCCCGCCGATGTTCGCATAGCCGAGCCCGAGGGTGCGGAATTCGAATGAACGTTCTGCGATCTGGCGCGAGGGGAACTGCGCCATCATCACCGAGATTTCGAGAACGACGGTCCACAGCCGTACCGCGTGCTCGTAGCTCTCGACCTGGAATTTGCCGGTCTTCTCATCGCGGAAGGTGAGCAGGTTCAACGACGCCAGATTGCACGCAGTGTCGTCGAGGAACATGTATTCCGAACATGGATTGCTGGCGCGGATCTCGCCCGAAGCCGGGCAAGTGTGCCAGTCATTGACCGTTGTGTGATATTGCAGGCCCGGATCGGCCGAGGCCCAGGCGGCGTAGCCGATCTTCTCCCACAACGCGCGCGCATCGAGCGTCTTTGCGACCTTGCCGTTCTTGCGATAGGTGAGGTCCCACTTGCCGTCGGCCTCGACCGCCTTCAGGAAGTGATCCGTGACTCGCACGGAGTTGTTGGAGTTCTGCCCCGAAACGGTCAGATAGGCCTCGGAATCCCAATCCGTGTCATAGGTCGGGAAATAGATGTCCTTGTAGCCCTGCCTGGCGAACTGAATCACCCGCTTGATGTAGTTGTCGGGCACATGGCTCTTGCGCGCGAGCTTGATCTCGCGCTTCAGCGCCGGGTTTTTCTCGGGCGAGAAGCAATCATCGCCCGAGCCCTCGCAGTTCACGCAGGCCTTGAGGATCGCCTTGAGGTGCTTTTGATTGAGCTTGGAGCCGGTGACGAGCGCCGCGACCTTCTGCTCTTCCAGCACCTTCCAGTCGATATAGATCTCGATGTCGGGGTGATCGATGTCGACGATTACCATCTTGGCGGCGCGGCGCGTGGTGCCGCCCGACTTGATGGCGCCGGCCGCGCGGTCGCCAATTTTCAGAAATGACATCAGGCCTGAGGATTTGCCGCCGCCGGAGAGGCGCTCGCCTTCGCCGCGCAGGGCAGAGAAATTGGTGCCGGTTCCGGAGCCGTACTTGAACAAACGCGCCTCGCGCACCCACAGGTCCATGATCCCGCCCTCGTTGACGAGGTCGTCGCTGATCGACTGGATGAAGCAGGCATGCGGCTGCGGATGCTCGTAGGCCGATTTCGATTTCGTCAGCTTGCCGGTGAAGGGATCGATGTAGTGGTGGCCCTGGCTCGGCCCGTCGATGCCGTAGGCCCAGTGCAGGCCGGTGTTGAACCACTGCGGCGAGTTGGGCGCGCATATCTGCGTCGCCAGCATGTAGCGCAGCTCATCGAAAAAGGCCTGCGCGTCTTCCTCGGAATCGAAGTGACCGCCCTTCCAGCCCCAATAGGTCCACGTGCCGGCAAGACGGTCGAACACCTGCTTGGAGCTGATCTCGCCGATGTAACGTTCCTTCTCGGGCAGCGCGGCGAGCGCGTCCTCGTCGGCGACCGAGCGCCAGAGGAAGGACGGTACGGAATTCTCCTCGACCTTCTTCAGGCGGGCCGGCACGCCGGCCTTGCGGAAATATTTCTGCGCCAGGACGTCGGAGGCGACCTGCGACCAGAATTCCGGCACCTCGACATTATCGAGCTTGAATACCACCGAGCCGTCCGGGTTGCGGATCTCGCTGGTGGTGAGGCGGAACTCGATGCCTGCGTAGGCCGATTGCCCGTCCTTGGTGTAGCGACGCTCAATGCGCATGTGTCTCTAGCCCCAAATTGTAGGACGATTGACCACCATCCTTTTGTTTCTGGCGGACCTGTCCCGATCCGCCGTCGTTGCTCGTACTCGTTCAACCCTTCCCATCCTAGGCCCGATGCTCCAACCCGGCACCGTTCGTTCCGGGGATTCCGACCCCGGGCACAGATAGTCTCTTTCCCAAACGCCAAGGGCGTGGGTTGAGCTCATCGACTGAAAAGCCGTTCTGAGGGTCCGGAGGGAACCTGATACTCAACGCCACCGAACACACCAAAGCTAAGTGGACTCATCGTACGCGTCAACAACAGATAGTTATCAAATGTGAATCAAACACTAAATCTTGTGTCTATCGGTGGACTTTTCGGGACAACGGACCGAAAGAACCCGGCCAGTATTGGCCCATCGCGGACCGGCGAAAAGTATTTTTCTATCAGGAGGAGTGTAGGTTTTTATGCCTCCGGGCCATGACAGAAAAATGACGAAAAAATGGGACTTCCGTACTGCGGAGCTGAAAAGCCTTGCGCGGGACGAAGGGGTACAACGCGGGGAAAAATCGTCCGGCGACGTGCTTGGAGTCTCTGATTCTCGAATAGATCTCAAAATGTTAGGGGACAGGCACCAGGGTGGGAAACAGAGGCGAGCATCACCCCACTCCTGTAAATTCAGCTTTCCGCCGCAGCGGCCGCCATGAAAAAAGCGGACCCCAAGAAGCCCGCCTTTTATTCCGGCACTGTCGTTCCAATTTCAGCGGTGGCGTCGCCAAATATTGGGCGACTCGAACCAACACTGATGAATTCAACAGCAGGATAGCCGCGAGACGCATACAACGCAACCGCCCGCGGCCGTTCTCTCGGTTGCCCCGCGGTACCTAGCCCCGCTTGGCGCGCTTGGGGGCAGACTCCTGCGATGGAGCAATCTCCTCGGCATCTCCCTTCAAGCTGATCTGCCGAGAATGTGGCAGTGCTTCGGGATGCTCCCTTTGCAGGAAATCGATGAGCTTTTCGCGAACCTCGCAGCGCAGGTCGAAGGTCTGTCCCGGCGCACGAGCGCTCATCAGACAGCGCAGCTCCATGCTGCCCTGCTTGAAATCGGTCACCTGCAGGGAGGCAGTCGTCCTGTCCCATTTGTCGGATTGCCTGAGAATTTCCATCAGCTTTTCGCGAACAACGGCGACCGGCGCCCTGTAATCGACATAGAGCATCACGCTGCCGATCAGCGAGGATGAGTTCTCGCGCGACCAGTTGTGAAACGGCTTTTCAATGAAATAACTCAGCGGCACGACCATGCGCCGCAGATCCCAAAGTTTGACGGTCACATAGGTAGAGCCGATTTCTTCGACCGTGCCAAACTCGCCCTCAACGATCACGGAATCGTACAGACGGATCGGCTGCGTCATTGCAAGCTGCACCCCCGCCAGCAGATTGCTCAACACAGGTCGCGCCGCCAGACCGGCGGCAATGCCGGCAATTCCCGCGGACGCAAACAGGCTGATGCCGTATTGGCGAACCGAGGGGATTGTCATCAAGGCGGCGCCGATCGTCACCAGAACGATGATGCCGTCGACGACGCGCAGCAAATATCCGGACCTGCGTGTTGTGCTTGCGCGCGAGGAGGTTGTCATCGACGTCCAGACGGAATCGTCGAAGATAGGCAGCCGCGGAAACCTGGAGAGCGACAATTGTGGTCCACCCGATCAGACCGATGACGGTCACGACAACAGCCTCGCCAGTATTTCCTTCGTTTCCGGGCGGAGCGGCGCAACCGGGATAACGATGATCATTGCCAGCGTTATCACCGCAAGTTTGGTGAGCGTGGCCGTCTTATCGAAAAGCGAGAACGTGGTCGGATAGCGACGAGCAATCAGCCGGCGCAGCAAGTGATGCAGCCAGTTGTGCGCCGCCAGTGCGGCAATAACCGGGAGTCCTAAAATAATCACGGCCACGACCGGGTCGGGGAGTCAGTCGAGCCCATTCTTGATGGCAATTACGGCCGATCTGATCGCGTCCATGCGGCCTTATTAGCATTGCCAGAGAAGAGGACGAATAATGGGCCTGAGGGCTCATCTGCACCGCTCCACCTGCTGCGCTGGACTTGGCCGCGCCAAGGTGGCAAAACGCCCGCGCTCCAATCAGCTTCATCATCGCCGGCAATGAAAGATTTCCTGCTCAAGTGCTTCACCTGGTGGAATTCCCAGACATTCGGCACCCAATTCTGGACCTGGATGTATGGCGAGTTCGTCGGCGAAGACGAATTCGGCAACCGCTATTATCGCACCCGCGGCGGCAAGATTGACCCTGCGCTCGGGTTCGAGCGCCGCTGGGTGATATACAACGGCTACACGGAAGCCTCATGCGTGCCGCCATCCTGGCACGGCTGGCTGCATCACACCGTCGACACGCCACCGACTGAGGAAAGCTACAAGCCGTACCCCTGGCAAAAGCCGCACCGGCCGAATCTGACCGGCACGCCTGCCGCCTTGCGTCCGCCGGGCTCGACCCTGGCCGCCGGCCGGCGTCCGAAGGCGACGGGCGATTACAGGGCCTGGACTCCGGGAAAGCAGTAATTCCAAAGCCGAAACCATGCTCGGCTCATCGCGCATTTTCCGTTCGTCCCCGCGAAAGCGGGGACCCAGCCCTCTGGATTCCCGCTTGCGCGGGAATCAACGGAAGTGGAGATCCTTGGCCGCCCTTCCAAGGCCGTAATCCCCGTGTTAACCGGGCAGAGCGATCGGGCGTCGGGCGAATTGTCGCCGGCCGGGCAAAAGCCGGAACTTGATGGCGCGTGGCATGTCATCTCGTGCTTTGTTGGTGGGCGCCGTGCTACTGGCGGCACCGCCTGCCATGGAGCCTGCTCTGGCCCAATCTGGCGAGAATCCAATCGCCGACTTCTTCGGATCGCTCTTCGGCAACCCGCCGCCACGCCCACCCGCCGATGTGCGTGGTCCGCCACCATCCCGGCAGCAGCCGCCTCCGTATTACCCGAGCGGCCGCGACACTCCGCCATCGCAGCCGTTGCCGGCGCCGATGAATCTGCCGCCATCGAACCGCCCAGGCCAGGGCAACGTTCAAACGCAGCCTCTGCCGCCACCGCCCGGCGGAGTCGTTGCGCCACAACCTCCGCCAGGTCAGACGCCACAAGGGACCGCCGTCGCACCGGGTCAGCCGCCATCCGCCTTGCCGCCAGGTCCAGGCTCACCGCGCAACGCTCCACAGCCGGCGAACACAGCGCCGCAGCCGAGCGACGCGGTCATGGTCGAGCCGCCGCCCCAGCGCATCACCAATCCAACTGCCGTATTTGCAGGCCTCGACAAGATAACCGGGCGCATCATTTCCTTCGATGTCGCGATCAACGAAACGGTGCAATTCGGCGCTCTGCAAATGACGCCACGCGTGTGCTTCTCGCGCCCGCCGACGGAAACGCCAAATACGGATGCGTTTGTCGAGGTCGACGAGGTGACGCTGCAGGGAGAGATCAAACGAATTTTCACCGGATGGATGTTCGCCGCGAGCCCGGGCCTGCATGCAGTCGAGCATCCGATCTATGACGTCTGGATCACCGACTGCAAAGGCGGACAGAGCCCAACAGTCGCGGAAGCACCGTCGGAAGCGCCCAGGCAGCCGGCCCGACAGCAACAACAGCAGCAGCAACAGCGGCGTACGCAGCAGCCGGCGCCGCCGCCGCAACGCATGCCGCCGCCACCGGGGTTTTTCCCGCCGCCGCGCTAATGCACGGCATTTCCTTTCCGCTCGTCATCCGCGCATGCGGGAGGCGGAATAATACGAAGCTATCGCAAGCCGTCAATAATCTTCAGTACCTTGTCACCGCCGAGAGGATCGCGGGGCAGAGCCTCGAAATCCGCGTCGCCCGTCAACGCCTCTTCCAGCAGGCGGTGGTACCGTCGCTTCGGGACTTCAACCGCACCGAAGGTTCTCAGATGCTCCGTCACGTATTGCGTGTCGAGCAGGCGGTAGCCGCCGCGCGTAAGGCGCGCGATGAGATGGACCAACGCGACTTTGGAAGCATCGCGGGCGCGGTGAAACATGCTCTCGCCAAAGAAAGCGCGACCGAGCGAGACGCCATAGAGCCCGCCCACGAGCGTCTCACCGTCGTAGACTTCCACGGTATGACAATGTCCGCGCTCGAACAGCGCGCGATAAATGCGGCGAATCCGCGTATTGATCCAGGTACGAGCGCGATCGGGTTTCGGCTCGGCGCACCCTTCGATTACCGCGTCGAAATCGCGATCGACATGGATTGTCCATGAAGTCGCGCGTACGGTGCGCGCGAGCCGTGCCGGCACATGAAATCCTTCGAGCGGGATGATTCCTCGCATGTCCGGCTCGATCCAGTAGAGGGCCGGATCGTCAGCGCTTTCTGCCATAGGAAAAATGCCGCACGCGTAAGCCTTGAGCAGCACTTCCGGCGTGATCTCGATAAAGGTGCTTTCGCGATTTGCCATGATGCGGATCCTGGCACGAACCCCAGGCCCGAAGCACCAAAATTGCAGCAAATTTCTGAAATCGTGCCCTAGCTCTCCATGCCGCCACGGGCGAGGAACTGTTCGAGCCAGTGAATATGGTAATTGCCGTCGATGATGTCATTTTCGCGGACCAACGCCCGGAAAAGGGGTAGCGTCGTCTCAATCCCATCGACAACCACCTCGTCGAGAGCGCGCTTCAGCCGCATGAGACATTCGGTGCGTGTCTTGCCGTGCACGATCAGCTTGCCGACAAGTGAATCGTAGTAGGGCGGAATGCTGTAGCCTTGGTAGACGGCGGAATCGATGCGCACGCCGAGGCCGCCCGGCGGATGGTAGTGCATGATCTTGCCAGGCGAGGGCCGAAATGAAACGGGGTTTTCGGCATTGATGCGACACTCGATTGCGTGGCCGTGGAATTTAACATCCTGCTGCTGGATTGCGAGATTGGCCCCGGCCGCGACGCGAATCTGCTCGAAGATCAGATCAATGTCGGTGATCATCTCGGTCACCGGATGCTCGACCTGGATGCGCGTGTTCATCTCGATGAAATAGAACTTGCCGTCCTCGTACAGAAACTCGACGGTGCCGACACCCAGATAGCCGATCTCGCGCATCGCTTTAGCGACCGTCTCGCCGATCGCGTTGCGTGCGCCCGTGTTGAGCGCGGGCGAGGGCCCTTCCTCCCACACCTTCTGGTGTCGGCGCTGCAGGGAGCAATCGCGCTCGCCGAGGTGAATGGCATTGCCTTCGCCATCGCCAAGCACCTGGATTTCGATGTGACGCGGCCGTTCGAGATATTTCTCGATATAGAGGGCGTCGTCTGCGAAGGCGGCTTTCGCCTCGGCACGGGCAGTGGAGAGCGCAGCGGAAAGCTCGCTCGCGCTGGAGACAACCTTCATGCCGCGGCCGCCACCGCCTGCTGCAGCTTTGATGAGAACCGGATAGCCGATCTCGTCGGCTATTCTCGCGGCCCCCTGGTCCGAGCTGACAGCGCCTTCCGACCCTGGCACGACCGGAATCCCTAGTTTTTTGGCCGTGCGTTTGGCCTCGATCTTGTCGCCCATCAGGCGAATGTGCTCGGCCTTGGGACCAATGAATTGCACGCCATGCTCGGCGAGGATTTCCGCAAAACGCGCATTTTCGGACAGGAAACCGTAGCCGGGATGCACCGCGTCGGCGCCGGTAATCTCGCATGCCGACAATATCGACGGAACGTTCAGATAGCTGTCCTTGGCTGCGGGAGGCCCGATGCACACACTTTCGTCGGCAAAGCGCACGTGCATCGCATCTGCGTCGGCGGTGGAATGCACGGCTACGGTCGGTATGCCGAGCTCTTTGCAGGCGCGCAAAACACGCAGTGCGATCTCGCCGCGATTGGCGATCAGGATCTTATCGAACATCTCCTCGCATCCTTTGATCGTCACCCTGAGGCGCGAGCGAAGCGAGCCTCGAAGCGTGACGACCCTGGCCGTTCATCCTTCGAGGGCCGCTTCGCCACCTCAGGATGACGGAGAGAGGTTTGCGAAGTTTGGCTCTCACTCGATGATCACCAGCGGCTCGCCGAACTCGACCGGCTGACCATCCTCGAACAGAATTTGAATCACGGTGCCTCCTCGCGGAGCGGGAATCTGGTTCATGGTTTTCATCGCTTCCACGATCAACAGCGTATCGCCGGTCTTGACCTTGCTGCCGACATCGATGAATGGCTTGCCGCCGGGTTCGGGCGCTGCGTAAGCCGTTCCGACCATTGGCGAGATCACCACCCCGGGGTGTTTCGAGGGATCGATCGGCTTGACGGCAGCCTCCGTCCCCGGTTGCGGCGCGACCTCAACCCGCACCGCCGTAGAAGGAGGCGCGGAGGCGCTTGCCGCGCGCGCGACGCGCACGCGTTTGCCGTCTTGCTCGATTTCGATTTCAGTCAGGCCGGTTTCGTCCAGCAGCTTGGTCAGCTCCTGGATCAGCTCACGATCGACGATGCTGGTCTTGGGCGACTTCCCCATTTCATGCCCATCAGGCGCGGATCATTGCGTAAACGTGAGACGTCATTTTCGGCGTTCAACCCTTTTGCTTGGCGCCGAGCAGGCCAGCGAGACCGGTGATTGCCAATGCATAGCCGTCGACGCCGAAGCCGGCGATCACCGCCTTGGCTGCTTTCGAAATATATGAATTGTGCCGGAAACTCTCGCGCGTATGGATATTGGTGATGTGCACTTCGACCGCCGGCAATTTCACGGCGAGGAGCGCGTCCATGATGGCGATGGACGTGGTGGTGTAGCCGGCCGGGTTGATAATGATGGCGCCTGCATCCTTCGCATGCGCCTCCTGGATCCAGTCGATGAGCTCACCCTCGCGGTTTGATTGCCGGAACACAATGTCGAGCCCGAACCGTTTCGCGGTTTCAGCGCACAGCTTTTCAACGTCGGCGAGAGTCGAGCATCCATATTTCTCGGGCTCGCGGGTGCCGAGCAGGTTCATATTTGGTCCGTTGAGGACGTAGAGTGTTGTCTTTGCCATTGAGTCCCGCCCGCGCCAGCTCGAAGTGTTGTGAAGCCGCTGCGTTTTATAGGTGGCCCGGAGCATAAGGGGAAGCCCGAAAGGCACTTGGAATTTATTTGGAATCAAGATGTGCGTGGTCGGGTGCCTGGGTCTCGTCAGCGACCCAATCTATGACCTGCTTGAGCGCCGTTAACCTTCTGCGGCCCGCGGCCAGTGCCCGGCTGAAGATCTCTATCTGGTGGTCCGCGCTGGTACCGTTGGTGGCGATAGAATGAAGGTGCCTGATTTCGTTTGCGCAGCCGAATGCATCGACGTCTTCGGCAATAAAATCGATCACCTGATCCAGCCATTGCACGAGCGTGAGGGGCGATCGCGAGAACGGCTCGATGAAAGTGGCGCGGATGCCATAGCGCTGGGCGTGCCACTTGTTCTCCTGCGTGATGGCGCGGCCGACGCGATCGAATCCGGCATTGAGCGCGCGATCGCGATCAAGCGCGCGCACGAGGCAGCGAAACAAGGCTCCAACTGCCACCGCATCGTCGAGACGGGTGCAGCTGTCGGCAACCCGCAACTCGATCGTCGGATTCTTGAGGGAGGGGCGGATCGCCCACCAGATGTAGCTTTCATCCGGAATGACTTTCGCCCACTTCAGCGCGGCGACGAACTCTCGATAGTCATCGTTGGTGCGAAACAGTTCGGGAAGACCCGTGCGCGGCAATTCATCGTAGGCCGCGAGCCGATAACCGACGAGACCGGTGAGATTGCCTTGCCAGAACGGCGACGAGGTGGTGAGCGCGAGCACGAGCGGCAAATAGGGCGTCAGGCGCATGATCAGATTGATGCGCGTCTCGACATCTGGCACCGCGACGTGAACGTGCATGCCGCAGAGCATGTTGCGGTAACCGATCATCTGCAGGTCGTCGATGATGGCGCCATATCGCGACTTTGGCGTTACGGTCTGTTCCGGCCAGTAGGCGAGAGGAAAGGTGCCCATAGCCGCGATACCTAGCCCGTGCCGGGCCGCCATCTCGCCCAGCGCGCGCCGGTAATGCGCGAGATGAGCACGTGCGTTGTCGAAGGTCTCGCACGGCGGCGTTGCGACCTCCAGCTGCGACTGCAACATTTCCGTCATCACGCGGTCGCCGAGCCGCTTCTGGGCCAGCAAAAGGAATTTCTTGTCGACACGGCGCACTGCATGGCGCGTCTTCGCGTCGAACAGAAAGTATTCCTCTTCCATGCCAAACGCGTACATGCCGCGCTACAACCGCCCCGAGGGAACTTTTGTTCCGCCGATTGTTGACGCAAAAGCCGCCGCAAACGCTCGCGGCCGCCGATTGCATGTTGAAAACTAAAGCGTCGTCAGCAGGTCGGCTTGCCGCAGCGGGTGGTATTTACCTTTTCTCGCAGCGCTTCGAGGCCAACCGCACCGACCACGACATTGTCGCCGATCACATAGCTTGGGGTGCCGCTGAGACCGAGCGCCTCCGCAAGCTTGAAGCTCTCCTGCATCGTCGCCTTTATTTCAGGACTTGCCAGATCTTTTTCGAGCCGCCCCATGTCGAGACCGATGTCCTTCGCAACCGCGAGCGCACGTGCCTTGTCGGCCTGGCCGCGGCCGCCAAGCAGCTTCTGGTGAAATTCGAGATATTTTTTGCCCGTCTTGTCCTGCATGCGGACTGCCACGGCGACCTGGGCTGCTTCGAGCGAGCCTGGACCGAGAACCGGGAATTCCTTGAGGACAACCTTGAGCTTTGGATCGTCCTTCATCAGCGCGAGCATGTCATCCATGGCGCGCTTGCAATAGCCGCAGTTGTAATCGAAGAATTCAACAAAGGTGACGTTGCCGTCCGGATTGCCCAGGACGACATGGCGCGGCGAACTGAATATGGCCTGCGAGTACTGCTTGATCGCTGCTTTGTGCTTTTCGGCATCCGCCGCGGTCTGCCGCCGCTCGAGCTCGGCCATGGCGTCCTGAATGACCTCAGGGTGCGCGATTAGATATTCCCGGATGATGCGTTCGACTTCACCGCGCTGACTCGCGGAGAGTTCGTCTGCACGCGAACCTTGCGGCACGGCAACAGCCAACAAGGCCACGCAGGCGGCGGCAGTCAGGCGGAGTTTAAATGTCATGGAATCCTTCCTGTTCATTGAACCTTGGCATTGGCATTCGGTTTGACGTTTACAATGTCATCAGCCCGTACCCAGGCCGGCGAGCCGATCGGCAGGCGCGTCTTGGCGCGGGTGGCCAGCTGGCGGGCGGTCTTGAGATCGCCGCGGACAAAGGCTGCCTGCGCCGACGCGAGGTCGGCATTGGCGAGATCGCCCTTGCGGCCATAGGCGACTGCAAGCTGCGCGTACGCGTCGGGCGATTCGGGTTCACGCGCGATGGCCGTGCGCAGCAACGCGACTGCTTCCTCGGCAAGCTTTGGATTGTTTGTGGCATTGAGCGCCTGCGCCAGCATGATTTCGATCAGCGGGTTGCTATGTGAGAGCTGCGCGGCTTGTCGCATCGGCGCCACCGCCTCGGCGGGATGACCGCCTTCGAGCAGGGCCTGGCCCTTGAGTTCGTAGAAATAGGGATTGTTCGGTTGCGCCTGGATCAAGCCGTCAATCTGCACCACGGCCTGACGCAGGTCGGAGTGACGGTAGGTCGATATTGCGCGGGCATAGCGCGCCGGCAGGCTATGGTCGGAGGCGGGATAGCGGCGGGCGACTGTGTCCGGTTTTTCAAGGAAGCCCGAAAGCTTCGCGCGCATCAAGTCGTGGCGCAGCTGCAGTTCCGGCGGATCCTTGCGATCCCAATAAGGGCTTGTCTTGGCAAGCGTCTCAAGGGCGGCGACACGGTCGGCCGGCATCGGGTGCGTCTGCATGTACGGGTCGATATAGCGCGAATTAAACAACACTTCATTGCTCAGGCGCTTGAACAGGTCGACCATCCCTTTCGGCGATTGGCCGGTGGCATTGAGAAATTTGACGCCCGCGTGATCGGCCTGATCTTCCTGGGTGCGCACATAGGCGAGCACTGAACGCAAGATGGCCGACTGAGGTGCCAGGATTGCAGCCATGCCGACATCGCCGCCGCCGCCCGCGCGCGACGCCGCGACGGCGGCGCCGACCCCGGCCAGCAAGGCGACGATGCCGGCCGTTTGCGCCGATGCAAGTTGCTCTCTCAACCGCTGCAGGTGGCCGCCGGCGAGATGCCCGGTCTCATGCGCGAACACGCCTATGACCTCGTTGGCCGTCTTGGCATCGAACAGCGCGCCTGCATTGATGAAGATGTGCCGTCCATCCATGACAAAAGCATTGAACGAGCGGTCGCTCAGAACGACGACCCGCACGTTTTGCTTGGCAAGGCCCGCGGCGCGCAGGATCGGCTGGGCGTAATCGCGCAAAAGCTGCTCGATCTCGGCATCCCGGATGATCGGCATGCCGCGCGTGGCGCTATCCTGCGCGCGCGCGGGCGAAAGCGTGGGCCCGCCTCCCGTGATCGCGACTGCAGCCGCGGCGATGATCGCGATCGCTGGCGCCGCGCGCCGCGTCCTGATAGGTCTGCCGTTCAAGGACATCCCGATTTTCTGCCAGATTGGGCGTGAACCTAGTGGCGTGCTTTAGGGTGGTCAACGCGGCCGACAATCACGACTGGGTCATGAAAATGCAAGCAATCCGTGGAATACGGCAACAGCGGGGCAGGGCGGCGGCCATGGACGGGAACTGATGCTTGAGGCTGCAAAACCGCTATTGAAGGCGTCCAGACGGAGCGACGTGCCGCCGTTCATCGTCATGGACGTGATGGCCGCCGCGGCGCAATGCGAGGCGCGGGGCGCCCACATCATCCACATGGAGGTAGGACAGCCTGCCGCGCCTGCCCCGCAGACAGCGATCAGGGCTGCGCAGGCTGCGCTCGCCCAAGGCCGCCTTGGCTATACCGAATGCCTCGGCATTCCGTCATTGCGGACTCGCATCGCCCGTCACTATGGCGAGATGTATGACCTTGGCCTGGATCCCGGGCGTGTGGTGATTACCACGGGATCTTCCGGCGCCTTTGTCCTCGCCTTCCTCGCCTTGTTCGAGCCCGGCGACCGCGTGGCATTAGCCAATCCCGGTTATCCGCCCTACCGGCACATCCTGTCCGCGCTTGGTTGCGAGCCGGTCCTGGTTGAAACATCGGCGAAAACCCGTTGGGCGCTGTCCGCCAAAGCCTTGATCGCCGCGCATCAACGCGCGCCCCTCAAGGGCGTTGTGATCGCAAGTCCCGCCAATCCGACGGGGACTATGATGGATGCCGACGCATTGAGCAGGCTGATAGCGATCGCCGAAGCCGAAGGCATCCGGGTGATTTCCGATGAGATCTACCACGGCCTCGACTACGCCTTTGCCGCCGAGACGGCCGTGAACGTTTCCGATCGGGTCGTGGTGATCAACTCGTTCTCGAAATATTTCTGCATGACAGGCTGGCGCGTCGGCTGGATGGTTGTGCCTGAAAATCTCGTGAGGACCATTGACCGCCTGCAGGGAAATCTTGCAATTTCGGTACCGACGCTCGCGCAGATCGCTGCGGAAGCCGCATTCGACGGGCGTGACGAGATGCAAGCGGTCAAGCATGGTTACGAGGAGAACCGTCGTATCCTCACCGACGGATTGCCAAAAGCAGGACTCGAGAAATTCCTGCCGGTGGACGGCGCCTTCTATCTCTACGCCGACATTTCTCGATTTTCCGATGACAGTCTCGACTTCGCCAAGCGCATGTTGAACGAGGCCGGCGTGGCGGCGACCCCCGGCATCGACTTCGATCCCGTGGACGGCAAACATTTTTTGCGCTTCTGCTACGCAGGCTCGGCAGATGAGATGCGCGAGGCGGTGGCGCGGATCGGCAATTGGCTGAAGGGGTGACCCAAAGCCGTTCGTTCCCGCGGAAGCCGGAAACCCAGCGCTAAAATAGAAGATCTGGGTCCCCGCTTGCGCGGGGACGAACGGGCCGAATTCGTACCCTATAGGCCAGAAGGACCTATCGCCTGAATGCGCCAGGATCGCTCGCATCCGCTCGCCGCGCATGTTCTCTGACGGCGTGCTGTCCCGTTCGTCCGCCAGCCGGGCTTCGCAATCGACGTAGTTCGAGGAAACAATCCTGCCGCTGTGATTGTCGAAGCGGCGTTCCTCGCAGCCGCCTTTTTTGTCGGACTCGACCACGATGGACGCCACCCGGTGAGCCTCTTTACCCCCTTGCGACGGCGACAAAGGGACGATCTTCGCTACGGCGTTCTTGGCCTGACGTTCGGCGGAAAAATAGGACCCGGTGCCCACGAAAAATGCCAGCAACAGTATGGCGCCAATGGCCGACGAAGCGACCAAGGGCGCGAGTAGCTTCGCCCGCCGAAAAGCTGCCTTTTGATGCGGCGGGGCTTGGGTGTAACTGACCCGGTCGTCATAGGGCATCCGTAACATGGTCACTTTGAATGAAAATTTAACTCGCCTGGCTTGAATGAATTGGTCGCAATTTGAATGAACACCGCCGCATCTTCCATTTCCGCCGGTGCGCACCTACATACGTCCAAGTTCCACAAAACTCCCGAGATCCAATGCTCGATTTTGCTTCGTCTTCCGATGTCGGGGACATCGGCGAGGCCGTGGCACCGCCCGCCTCCGATACCGAGATCCTCGACGCATATTCTCGCGCTGTGTCCACCGTGGCCGATACCGTCGGTCCCGCGGTCGTGCGCGTTGAAGTCCGCAACGAGAAAGGCCGCCCGGGCGGCGTCGGCTCCGGCGTGATCATCGCGCCTGACGGCCTGGTGCTCACGAACTCTCACGTCGTCGAGGGCGCCAAAGAGGTGCGTTTGCAGGATGCGGACGGGCATGTGATGGATGCGCGTCGCCTTGGCATCGATCCTGACACTGACCTGGCGCTCCTGCGGGCCGGTTCGGCGCGCGATCTGCCCAGCGCGGTGCTGGGAGACTCCAAGGAGCTCAAACGCGGCCAGCTGGTGGTGGCGATCGGCAATCCGCTGGGGTTCGAGTCGACCGTGACTGCGGGGGTGATATCGGCGCTCGGGCGTTCCCTGCGCTCGCGCACCGGCCGCCTGATCGAGGACGTGATCCAGACCGATGCCGCGCTCAATCCCGGCAATTCCGGCGGGCCCCTCGTGTCCTCGCGCGGTGAAGTCATCGGCATCAACACCGCCGTGATCATGGGCGCGCAAGGCATCTGCTTTGCAGTCGCGAGCAATACCGCGCAATTCGTGTTGAGCGAACTGATCCAGCACGGTCGCGTGCGTCGCGCCTACATCGGCGTATCGGCCCAAACGACGGCAGTGCCCCGGCGGTATGCGCGTTTGGCCGAGATTGAGAATTCGTCAGGTGCGATTATTACCGCGCTCGAGCCGAGCGGCCCGGCGGCCCTGGCGGGATTGATAAGTCTCGACACCATTGTGTCCGCCGACGGCGAACCGATTACCGGCGTGGATGACCTTATCCGGCTGCTTAATGGCGAGCGGATCGGGCGGCCCGTCACAATCAAAGTCTTGCGGCGAGGCGCGCTGCGCAGCTTCGAGGTGAAGCCCCTGGAGCGGCCCGCGGCGCGGGCCGCTTAAATCGAAACGGGACGGAGCTACTGCGGTTTGGCCTGCTTGCCAACATTCTTCCGCGCGGCCGGCTCGTAATTGCCGCCCGCCATGCACTTCTTGATGAACGCATCCCGCTTGGCACCCTGCAATTTCTGGCTCTCGGCGCCGACCTTGCATGTCTCCATCTTTTCCTCGGAGGTGACGGCCGCGGCGGACGTCGCCACAAGCACAACGGGGACGAGGGCAATAGGCAGTATTCGCAGCATCGTTGTCGGCTCCTTTTTGATCTCGAAGTGCAATAAAGGATAGCGCTGCCCGGGACAATGGCGCGCCGGTTACCGCAATGCGGCGGCGATATTGCCCCCATCCACCGTGGTGACATTGGCGGTGGTTTTCAATTCAAGTGCCTGGTGCAGGAAAGCCTGCGCGACATCCTCGGCCGTTACCTCACGCCGCAGCAGATTGCCGGCCATGTATTCCTTTTCGCTGACGCCGCGCGCCTTGGCGCGCTGCGCGATAAAATCCGCGGTCAGCAGGCCGGACCGGATGCGATCGGCATTCACGGCATTTGAACGGATGCCGTCGGCTCCATAGTCGAGCGCGTACTGCCGCATCAGAAGCAATGTCGCCGCCTTGGGCAAACCATAGGGCCCGAATTCCGGCCCCGGGTTGACCGCCTGCTTCGAAATGTTGAATAGCATGCAGCCGCCGGTGCCCTGTTTGAGCATGATGTTCACGGCCGTCTGCGCGACCTTCTGGTGAGCGAAAAAATTGAGCTCGAAGCTTTCGCGCAGCACAGCTTCGTCGACCTCGCCGATCTTGCCCTGCCAGGCCGCACCCGCGTTCGTAACAACGATATCGACGCCGCCGAATGCTGCAACAACGTGATCGAATGCAGTTCGCACCGATGCCACGCTGGTGACGTCGCAGGCGACAGCAATCGTACTGCCGCCGGTTGTCTTGCCTTTGGCCTGGACGGCCTTTTCGTCGATGTCGAGCAGGGCCACTTCCGCGCCGGCGTCTGCGAAGGCTTTCGCTATTGCCGCGCCGATCGCTCCCGCGGCGCCTGTGATCGCCGCAACCTGGCCTTCGAGCGGCAAGCGCTTACGCTGGCCCAGCTTGGCCAGCTCCAGCGGCCAATATTCAACATCAAACATGTCCGCTTCGGAAATCGACTTAAACGTCCCGATGGCCTCCGCACCTGTGATGCCTTCCGCCGCCGCTTCGGCAACATCGGCAACAATGCGCGCTTCCTTTGCGGTTGCGCCCAGCCCGAACAGGCCAAGGCCCGGCACCAGCACGACGCGGGGAAGGGAATCGCGCATTGCGGCGCCGTTGGCGCGGGTGTTTTGCCGCGCAAAATACGCAGAATAATCGTCCATGAAAGTGCGCGCGGCTTGTTGCGCCGCATTTCTGAAATCGTCGAGCCTGCCGGCTTCCGGCGCCGGCACAATCAGCGGCCAGGGTCCAGTGCGGATCACATGGTCAGGCGTGATCAGTCCCGCCCGGGCATAGCGGGCCACCTCTTTGCCGTTCACATAATTAAGAATCGTGTCGCTGGTGCGGAAATTAACGATCTGCCGCTTGTGCGCGCCTTCGCCGAAGGCATCGCGCAGGGCACAAGCGCCTCGCACAATTGGAGCAACCTCCGGGAGCGAGGCAATCCGGTCGGGAAGGCTGACGCTCACAAGCTTTGCATTGCCCTTTTTGCGCAAGCGATCTTCCGCCAGCGTCACGAATTCGATCATGCGCTCATAGGCCTCGCGCGCATCGCCGCCGACGGTGAAAATGCCGTGCTTGTCGAGGATCAGTCCCTCGACCGCGGGGTTTTTCTCGAACACATCGGCTGCCTTCTTCGCGAGCGCGAAGCCCGGCGTAATGTATGGCACGAAACCAAGACGATTGCCGAAGGCCTCCTGGCACAAGGCTTCGCTGTCCGCCTGGTTGATCAGGCTAAGGATCGCCGTGGCATGTGTATGGTCAACGAACTTATGCGGCAGAAAAGCGTGCAAGAGCGTTTCGACCGACGGGTTGGGCGCCTGCGGATCGATCAACGCCGCGCGCTGCGCGCGCACCATCTCTGGGTCCGGTAGCGCCGCGCGAGAGCGCAACCGACGCAGGGATTCGAGCCGCACGGCCGGCATCCCCGCAGGCTCGATGTTCGCCATGTCCCAGCCGGAACCCTTGACGCAGAGAACGTCCGCATCGTCGCCCAGCAGATCCTTAACCCGCGTCTTTACAGAGGTGTTGCCGCCGCCATGCAGGACAAGCTTGGGATCGCGGCCCAGGAGGCGGGTTGAATAGATGCGTTGCGCCAGCTCCGGGCCTATGCCGGTCTTTGCCCAATAATCGACAGCCTTCCTCGCGTCACCGTCGACCCAGGCGGATTTCATCGGGCGGCTAACCTTTGTCGCCCAAAAGGCGCTTGGCCCACCACCCCCGCTTGGGCGTTGCGCTCGAATCGTCCGAACCCGTGCTGGAAACTGCGGGCGCCGCCGGCGAGGCGGACGAAGCCGGTGGGGGAGCACCTTCGGCAAACAATGCCGGTTCGCGAATGGTCGACCGACGGCGCATGGGCTCCGGGCCGGTGGGAGCGGCCGCGGTCAATTCGACCGGGGGCGAGTCAGGACGCTCTTCGATCGGTGGCGGACAGCTCGCACCACTCTCGTAGCTCGGCGGACGATCCAGCTCCTCGACCGCACGTTGCAACTCAGTCTCAGGTTCGTTTGCGCCGGCACGGAACGCCGGTTCGCCGCCGTTGCGGTGCCGGTTGCGACGCCCGCCGCGGCGGCCGCGCCGGCGTCGACGCCGACCTTCGCGATGCTCGCCTTCGCCCAAGGCGCTGCCTTCCTGGCGAGGCTGCGATTGGCCAAATCCGTCTTCCTCTGGCGAGCCCGCATCGTGATCCTCGTGTGCGACCGCATGCTCAGCGGCGGTCTCCTGCGTGAATTGCTGCACGCCTTCACGAGGCTCACCGCTGCGACCGCGGCCACCGCGATCGCGCCTTCGCCTGCGTCGTCGCCCGCCTTCGCGTTCACTGCCTTCAACGCGCTGCTCGCCTTCCATTTCCGTCGTGGCGGACTCCTCGACGGCAACGTCCGCGAATTCTTCTTCAACTTCCTCAACAGGGGCGAGCTGCGGCTGTTGCGCGGCAAGATTGCGCGCGGCTTCCGGCGAGTGCACCTGTTCGCCGCGGTCGATCACGTATGACTGCTGCCCTGTCACGGCGGGATCAGCAGAGACGGTGATCGTTATACGGAAGCGCTCCTCCAGGGCGCGCAGATGCGCACGCTTGTGATTGAGCACATAGAGCGCCACTTCGGCGCGCGTGCGCACGATCAGATTGTGGGTCGCGCCCTTGATCAGCATTTCCTCAACAGCGCGCAACAGCTGCAGCGCGACCGACGACACCGAGCGCACGTGACCGCTTCCACCGCATACCGGACATTTTTCGGTCGAGCTCTCGAGGACAGAGGTGCGGATGCGCTGGCGAGACATTTCCAGCAAGCCGAAATGCGAGATTCGGCCTACCTGGATGCGGGCACGATCGTGCTTGAGTGCCTCCTTTAATCGCCGCTCCACAGTCCGGTTGTTGCGGCCTTCATCCATGTCGATGAAGTCGATGACGATGAGACCGGCGAGGTCGCGCAGGCGCAGTTGTCGCGCGATTTCCTCGGCCGCCTCGCAATTGGTCTTGAGCGCGGTGTCCTCGATGTGGTGCTCGCGTGTGGCGCGGCCGGAGTTGACGTCTATTGCGACCAGCGCTTCCGCCTGATTGATGACGATGTAGCCGCCCGATCGAAGTTGCACCACGGGCGAAAACATCGCATCGAGCTGGCTCTCGATGCCATACCGCGTGAATAGTGGTTGCGTGTCCTTGTACTGTTTCACGTTCTTGACATGGCTTGGCATCAGCATGCGCATGAAGTCGCGCGCTTCCCTGAAGCCTTCCTCGCCCGAGACGATGATTTCCTCGATATCCTTGCCGTACAGATCGCGGATCGACCGCTTGGTCAGCGAGCCTTCTTCATAAACGAGCTTGGGTGCAGTCGATCTGAGCGTCAGGTCGCGCACCGTTTCCCAAAGCCGCAGCAGATATTCGAAATCACGTTTGACTTCGGTCTTGGTTCGGCTGGCGCCCGCCGTTCGCAAGATCACACCCATCCCTTCCGGCACTTGGAGTTCCTGGGCGATCTCCTTGAGGCGCGCGCGATCTTCGGAAGAGGTGATCTTGCGTGAAATTCCGCCGCCCCGGGCGGTGTTCGGCATCAGGACCGAATACCGTCCGGCGAGCGAAAGATAGGTCGTCAATGCGGCACCCTTGGTGCCCCGTTCTTCCTTGACGACTTGAACCAGCAGCACTTGCCGGCGTTTGATGACTTCCTGGATCTTATACTGGCGACGGAAGCGCGGAAGCCGTTCCTGGACCTCTTCGAGCGCATCAGCGCCGCCAACGGATTCGACGGCTTCCTCGCCGTTGGCGTTTGCGGCGTCCGCCGGCGCGGTTTCGGCCGTCAGCGCGCCTTCGGCAGCGGCGGAGGGCTGCTCGCCTTCGGCCACGGTCTCGAAAAGTGCGGCGTCAGTCTCGGGCGCAGGAGCGATCTCTTCGCCCGCGGCGGTTTCCGCAATTGCGGGCGGTTCATCGGCAATGAACTCAGACGAGGGTGGTGGGGACTCTTGCGGTTGTGCGGCGCATTCGTTGTCATGTTCCGGCGGCGTCTCGCCGGCGTCGAATTCCATTGGTTGCGCTTCGGCTGTATCAGCCGAGAATTCCTCAGCGGCGAGAGACTCGCTCTGCACGACATCGGAATCTTGACGCTGAGTGGCGGTGCGCTGGACCCGATGGTGGTTCGGTCCGGCGCTATTTTCAGTATCTCCGTCGGCTGCGCGATGATCGTGTTCTTCCTGCGCAATCAGCGCTTGCCGATCGGCGACGGGGATCTGGTAATAGTCCGGATGGATTTCCGAAAACGCCAGAAAGCCGTGGCGATTGCCGCCGTAGTCGACGAAAGCCGCCTGCAGCGACGGCTCAACGCGCGTGACTTTGGCAAGATAAATGTTACCGCGGAGTTGTTTGCGGTTGGCGCTCTCGAAATCGAATTCTTCGACGCGGTTGCCGCGTAGCACGACGACCCGGGTCTCCTCCGGATGTGTCGCGTCGATCAGCATCTTGTCGGCCATTTGAAAATCTCACTGAGCCAGCGACCCCCGCGCGCTCGCGTAATGACAGCGGAAGGCGATACGGCGGAAAGCCGGCACGATTGTTGTTGAAGGGAAGGGGCGCGTAGCAGAAGCTCACGCCGGCGCGACCCGCCATTATGGCGGCGCGTGGGCGTTGCACTTCCAAATACCTTTGCTGCATCCGTGGCAGCATGAAACTTGCGACCCGTAGCACTGCGGTCGCGCCTCGCAGGCGCGAACCGAGGTTTCTCGTCGCTTACGGTCAGGTCGCGAACGGCCCCTGCGGCCGCGCGCTGATCCGGGTGTCCTTCACAAGGGTTTCGGCGCGTTTCGCTTGGCCGTCCGCATACCTCCTCGGGGGGAGCGGTACAGGGCCTGAGCGGCCGGGGCCCGAACGCGGCACAACCGGAACTCTAACCATCAGCGCACCCTACATACGGCCCTCAGCCATTGCTGGCAAGGGAGCCTTGGCAGTAGAGCCACACCCGCGTACAGAATAGGCCTGTAATCAAGTTCCGTTAACCGAAACGGGCCCTAATGGGTTAAAAAGGCTCTCAAAAGGGTCGGGATTCGTGACACCCCGCGCGATTGCAATACTGAACGCGCTGATTGGCGTGACACTCTGTCAGGCATGCCCCGTCGTCGCCGAGACCGCCGCGATTTCGCGCGCGCTCGCGGCGCAGGGTGATGCGCCCGTGGTGGCCAACGATGTACGCATCGGCGGTGACGACAAGCAGACCCGCTTCGTGGTCGACTTGAATCGAAAGGTCGATCTCGCTGTCTTCACACTCGCGGACCCCTACCGGGTGGTGGTCGATCTGCCCGAGACGAGCTTCAAACTTCCTGCCAAAGCCGGCGAGCAAGGCCGCGGTCTGGTGAAGGCATTTCGTTTTGGCCTGATCATGCAAGGCGGCTCGCGCATCGTGCTCGACGCCAAGGGACCAGTGCGTCTCGACAGAGCCTTCGTGCTCGATGCGGCAGAGGGCCAACCGGCGCGGCTGGTCCTCGATCTTGTTGCGACAGATCGCGCCAGCTTCATGCGCAGCATGGCGCTCGGACACCGTCCCGCGCAGACCGCATCGGTCAAACCGAGCGAGCCGCCGACGAAACCCGATGGTGATGCTCGTCCGCTCATCGTGCTCGATCCCGGCCATGGTGGCATCGACACCGGAACAAGGGGATCAGGCGGAGAACTCGAAAAAGATGTCGTGCTCGCCTTCGCACAGACATTGCGCGAGAAGCTGGAAAGTAGCGGCAAGTTTCGCGTTGCGATGACTCGTTCGGAAGATGTTTTCATTCCGCTCGGAGAGCGGGTGCGGTTTGCGCGATCGCGCAGCGCTGGACTCTTTATTTCGTTGCACGCCGATGCCTTGCCGCGCCGCGAAGGTCAGGCTGAGGGCGCAACCGTCTACACGCTTTCCGAGAACGCGTCGGACGCCGAGGCGGCCCGACTCGCCGAAACGGAAAACAAGGCTGACGTCATCGCCGGCGTGGACCTCACCTCCGAGCCTGACGACGTTGCGAACATTCTGGTCGATCTCGCGCAACGGGAGACCAAGACGTTCTCCATGCAATTTGCCCGTACGGTGGTTGACGAGCTCAAGACGACCGCGCGGCTGCACAAACAGCCGCTCAAGTCGGCGGGCTTCAAGGTGCTTTTGGCACCCGATGTACCGTCGGTCCTGGTCGAGCTTGGATACATGTCAACCAAGGACGATCTCCGGCAGCTGACGTCGGCCATTTGGCGCGCCAAGACGGCCGAGGCCCTGGCCCAGGCAGTCGACAGCTTTTTTACCCCCCGTGTAGCTTCCGGTGGGAGGCGCAACTGACATGGGCTTCCGGCCTCAGTTTCAACATAAAACCGGGCAACCACAGGACCCTGCGGCCCGTGGGCTTCGTCGTGGCGGGGGTGGCCTCGCTGTACTAGACTGGCCGCAAATCGTGGGGCTCTCCAGGACGGCGCCTGAAGCCTGCAGACGGGCGCGAGAGGGGACCATTCGACCATGAAGCTGATTCTGCGCTTTTTCGGCTTCCTGTTTGCTGCAGGAACGATCCTCTTTGTGGTGGGCGTTGCCACAGCCGCCGGACTGCTTTGGCACTTTTCCAAGGATCTACCGGATTACTCCCAGCTGCAGGACTATGAACCGCCGGTCATGACGCGCGTGCACGCGGCGGACGGTTCGCTGGTGGCTGAGTATGCCCGGGAGCGGCGGCTGTATATCCCGATCCAGGCCGTCCCCAAGCTCGTCATCAACGCCTTCCTTGCCGCCGAGGACAAGAACTTCTACGAGCATGGCGGCCTTGATTTCACCGGGATTGCGCGTGCCGGCATCGTCTACCTGCAGAACTACGGATCGAGCCGCCGTCCTCAAGGCGCTTCAACGATCACGCAACAGGTCGCCAAGAACTTCCTGCTGTCCAACGAGCTTTCGATGTCACGCAAGGTCAAGGAGGCGTTGCTCGCCCTTAAGATCGAGCGGACCTATAGCAAGGAGAAGATTCTCGAGCTTTACTTGAACGAAATCTACCTGGGGCTTGGCGCGTATGGCATTGCTGCGGCATCGCTTGTCTATTTCGACAAGGCGGTAAACGAGCTCACCGTTCCTGAAGCGGCCTATCTCGCATCGCTGCCCAAGGCACCGAACAACTATCATCCGTTCCGCCAGCGCGAGCGCGCAATCGAACGGCGCAATTGGGTCATAGATCGGATGGCGGAATCAGGCTTCGTGAAGTCCGCCGACGCCGAAAAGGCGAAGCGCTCTCCGCTCGGGGTGACGACGAAGGCGACCAGCGCGCACATCTTCGCTGCGGAATATTTCGCCGAGGAAGTTCGGCGCGAACTTTACGAGCGCTATGGCGAGAAAAAGTTGTACGAGGGTGGTCTTTCCGTCCGTACGTCGCTTGACCCCAAGCTTCAGCTTCTTGCGCGCAAGACGTTCATTGATGGTCTCGTGCGCTACGACGAGACGCAAGGATGGCGGGGCCCGGTCACGAAAATCGATTTTGCAGGCGACTGGGGAATCAAACTCGCGGAGGTAAAGGCCTTATCTGACATAGCACCCTGGCGATTGGCCGTGGTGCTTGAGGTCAGCGATCAGTCCGCGCGCATCGGGCTGCAGCCGGGTCGGGAGCCTGGCGGCTTTGTCAGCAAGGAGCGCACCGTCGGCATTCTGCCGCTCGAGGGAATGAAATGGGCCAAAACCGGCGGTAGAGCGGTCGGCAAAGTCACCCAGGTCGTCAATCCGGGTGACGTCGTTTATGTGGAGCCGGGAAAATCCGAGGGGCAGTTCGTCCTGCACCAGGTACCTGAGATTTCCGGGGCCATGGTGGTCGAGGATCCATGGACCGGCCGCGTACTTGCGATGGTCGGCGGCTTCTCTTTCGACCAGAGCCAGTTCAACCGCGCCACCCAGGCGCTCCGCCAACCCGGCTCGTCGTTCAAACCCTTTGTCTATGCGGCGGCGCTCGACAACGGCTACACGCCTTCAACCATCGTGCTCGATGCTCCGGTCGAAATTGATCAGGGCCCCGGCGTGGGTACCTGGCGGCCCGAAAACTATGAAGGCAAGTTCTACGGTCCGGCCACGTTGCGCTTCGGTCTCGAACACTCGCGCAACGTGATGACCGTGCGTCTGGCGCAGGATATCGGCATGCCTCTGATTTCCGAATACGCCAAGCGCTTCGGGGTCTACGACGATTTGCCGCCTTATCTGTCATTCGCGCTCGGCGCCGGCGAGACGACGCTGCTGCGCATGACGAGCGCCTATGCGATGTTCGACAATGGCGGGCGGCGCATAAAGCCCACGCTCATCGACCGCATCCAGGATCGCTACGGTCACACCGTTTACAAACATGATGAGCGCGAATGCGTCGGCTGTGCCGGCAAGAAATGGGAGAATCAACCCGAGCCGTCGCTGGTCGACCGGCGCCAGCAGGTGCTCGATCCAATGACCGCCTATCAGATCACCTCAATGATGGAAGGCGTCGTCCAGCGCGGCACGGCCACGGTGGTGCGCGAGGTCGGAAAGCCGGTCGCGGGAAAAACGGGCACCACGAACGACGAAAAGGACGCCTGGTTCATCGGCTTCACGCCAGACATCGTCGTCGGAGTTTATCTCGGATACGACAAGCCACGTCATCTTGGTCGGGGCGCCACCGGCGGTCATCTCGCCGCACCGATCGTGAAGGAATTTTTGAAGGTCGCGCTTGTCGACAAGCCGGCGGCGCCATTCCGCGTGCCGCCAGGCATCAAGCTTGTCCGTGTCGATTTGAAGAGCGGAACGCGCGCTGGCCCTGGCACCGAGCGGGCCATTCTCGAAGCGTTCAAGCCAGGGACGGCCCCGCCTGACAGCTACTCGATCGTTGGTGAAGGTGCGGATGACGGAAGGTCCTGGGGCGACCGGGGACGGTTCTTCGGTGTCAGCCCCGACGCCGACCGCGCGGTTCGCTCCGGCACTGGCGGGCTGTATTGATCGCGTGCGAACGCATTCGGCTCATCAATTCGCAAGCCCCGGTCGATGACCGGGGCTTTTCTGCAAGCGGACTGTTATGCGGCTTTCACATTTTCGTTGCGTTCGGCGAGTGACGTCAACTTGGCATCGGTTGTTTTTTCTTCCTCGAGGTTCTGCTGCAAGACACTGGCACAGTCGGGCCGCCCGAGTTGTTTCGCCCACGCGATCAATGTCCCGTAGCGGGTAATCTCATAGTGTTCCACGGCAAACGCCGCAGCGATCAACGCTGCGTCGAGCACTTTTTTGTCGTCGACGTTGGCGATGATGTCGTCGGCCTCCTCGATAACCCCGTCGATCGCCGGGAAATCAATTACCTTGGCCTCGACGCCGTGCATCTTGAACACCTGCTCAAGCCGATTGACGTGATTCTTGATTTCACCAAGATGGGTCTCGAAACCTCGCTTGAGGTTCGAATCGGTCGCCTTTTCGATCAGCGACTGCACGATCTGCTTTTCGGCGTAATAGATGTCCCGCAGCTGGTGCACGAACAGGTCACCGAGATTTCGGATGTCTTTATTGAACAGGCCCAATGGTCATCCTCGTTCTTTGTGATTGTTGGGAGAGCGCATGCTCGTGAAGGTCAATTTATGGTTACGCCCATGGTTCCGGCATCGGCGCGGTGCGGTCAGGATGAGGGTTGCAGGGCGGGCTTCGGGAGGCTACATGGCGGAACAATTCGAGCCAGGGAAGAACCGATGCGCGCAGAAACTCAGAGCCTTGTCGAGGAAATCAAGCAGTCCGTGCGGCTGCTGAGGAGGCATCTTTGACGTTGATGCTGCGACCCGGCGACTTGCGGAACTGAACAAGGAATCCGAGGGCCCCAATCTTTGGAACGACCAGCAGCGCGCGCAACGCATCATGCGGGAGCGTGATGCGCTTGATGATCAGCTTAAGGCGATTGGCCGGATCGAACAGGAGCTTGAAGACCAGCTGACATTGATCGAGCTCGGCGAGACTGAAAAGCACGAAAGCACGATCGCCGAGGCAGAGGCCGCGCTTAAACGGTTAAAGGTCGAGGTCGCCCGGCGCGAGCTTGAGGCCCTGCTGTCGGGCGAAGCCGATCCCAACGATTGCTATCTTGAAGTTCACGCCGGCGCAGGCGGGACCGAGAGCCAGGACTGGGCAAGCATGCTCATGCGCATGTATGTGCGCTGGGCCGAGGCGCACGGCCACAAGGTGGAGTGGATCGAAGAAACGGAAGGCGAGGGGGCCGGAATCAAATCTGCGACAGTCGTCGTCAAAGGTCACAATGCTTACGGATGGCTGAAAAGCGAGAATGGCGTGCATCGCCTCGTGCGCATTTCGCCCTTCGACGCCAATGCGCGCCGCCACACCTCATTCGCCAGCGTGACTGTCTATCCGGTGGTCGATGACCGCATCAAGATTGACATCAAGGAAAGCGACGTGCGGACCGATGTCATGCGGTCGGGCGGTGCCGGCGGCCAGCACGTGAACAAGACCGAGTCCGCTGTACGCCTCACGCATATTCCGACAAACATAGTTGTAAAATGCCAGAGCGATCGTTCCCAACATCGCAATCGCTCAATGGCCTGGGACATGCTTCGTGCAAAGTTGTTCGAAATCGAAATGAAAAAGCGCGAGGAGAAGGCCGCCGCCGAGCAAGCCGCCAAGACTGACATTGGTTGGGGCCATCAAATTCGCTCGTACGTGTTGCAGCCCTATCAGATGGTAAAGGATCTGCGCACAGGCGTTTCGACGTCGAATACAGCCGGCGTGCTCGATGGCGATCTCGACGAATTCATGCAGGCAGCGCTTGCGCAAAAAGCATTCGGGGGCGCGCCTAAACAGGTCGAAGATGTGGACTAGCTAGACGTCGCCCAGTCGTAATCCTGCGCAGAAATTTCTGCGGATCGACCGCCTCGTCGTTGACTTGAGTCTCATAGTGAAGGTGTGGACCGGTCGAGCGGCCGGTTGATCCAATCCTGCCCACGATTTCGCCGATCCGGACGAGCTGGCCTATTTTCATGCTGATCTCGGACAAATGGCCGTAGCGGGTTGCAAGTCCGCTTCTGTGCCGAGTTGGTCGACGAATTGCGGGACGCCCTCAAGGGGTTACCGATTGACCAGAAAGCGCGTGCCGAGATCAATGAATTGGCCGAAACGCAGCGGGGCAATCTCGACAAGGTCGTCCAGCACGGCAAGCGGGCCGACGCTATCGTCAAGAATATGCATCGGGTGAAGAAACAGGAGAGAGACCGTTTCTATATGTTGTAGGGGAAAACAAAGCCTTCATCGACGATGGTAATCCAAATTCACTGGGAGCCATCGCGTACCGCGCTATCTGCATCAACCCGGATTTGCGCGGACAGAATTCTCGACAACAACCGAGCCGCGAATGATTTCATTGCCGGCAGTTGTCGCCTCGATGAATGTCTGCTTTCGGGGGTAAAGCGGCACCGCTTTTGCGCCCCAAACTGGTCGCATTTTTGAGTGCATGAGAAGGCCTTCACTTTGGGATGTGGAAATCGATATGCGCGCAAGTTCGCGAAGGCGTTTCGCTGGATTTTTCTTCCTGTTCATTTCCCTTGCTGTGACCAGTGGATCTGCCTGGGCAACAGCGGACGCGTGCCCAAGGAATCCAAATGCGCTGGGTACGAGTCGCGTGCTTACTATCAGCCCGAGCGAATTCCG
>DASXST010000147.1:0-41355 GCA_036505835.1 Pseudolabrys sp.
AAAACGATCATACTGTATTTGGCGGTGCCTGTCCGGTTGGGGGTTGTTTCTTCAACACCCACGCGCAAGCGGGCACTGCCCTGGTCGGCGTGAACTACAGATGGGGGTGGGGCAAGGCACCTTATGCACCTTATTAAGACAAACGAGTTTGGAGCCAATCGCATCTCGCTGACGATCGGGTCCAAGTAGCAGCCCGCTTCCTGGGGCGGCGTGAATAGGGACCGTAGTGGTGAACCTCCTACGGTTCCTATTCTTTGAGCCTGTTCCTGAACTCTGTAAAAATGTCCGCTTTTGGCCCAAAGCGGACATAGGCTAGTGCACTGCAAATGTCCGCTTTTCACCCAAAGCGGACCAGACACCGCATGGAAAAGTGGAACTCAACTCGATTGGAGGAGTTAGCTGCCCGGAAGGAGATCGTTATGTCCGCTCCCAAGATTGCAGGGCTGCTTGCCGCATTTGCATTCGCGCTTCTAATTCTTTCCGCTGTTTTAGGTTCTGCAATTTTTGGTAGTCAGGTTTTAGCCGATTGGACGCTGATCGCTTCTCAAGTCTGTATCTGGCTCGCCGCGAGTGTTTTCCTTGGGTATTTTTTCCATGGATGTGCCAGCGAAATTCGGCGCCTCTCCTGAAATCCTAATCGCCCGTTCAATTGGTCTGCAGCGGAACTCGCCGCAGTTACGCAAAATTGCATCTAGCAGTGATCTCATAATGCAAAGCGTTGCAAAAAGCTGGCCTGTTCTAAAAAAAGCCCTAGACCTGCAGGTTTTTTTGCGGCCCAAAGCGTGCTGGGCAAAATAAGAACCGGTTAAACCGGCTCCGACGAGGCCCTTTTCATTTACGCTATAGATTGACGCGCACACCGCCTGCGCTGCGCGGGGCCTGGCCATGCATGGGAGCGGCAACGGCTATTAGGAAGGCGACCGGTGCGTTTTTAGACGAACTGTGCATGATGTTGCCAAGACTGTTGCCAAACGCGTCTACGCCCCTGGGATGTAATCGCAAGCAGGAAAAAGTAGCTGTGGCACAGCGGTTAAATGAAAACAACCTAAGCGAGCCCCGCCGGCATTCAGCCGGCGGGCTTTCCTTTGGTACAGAACGTGCTTTGCGTCGCAGCTTGTCAGGTTTTATGGTCACAGGACTGCCTGTCCTGCGTAAACTTGAGGTTCCCTCGATGCCTCGTACGAACGGTAGCTCCGCCCCCTTTCTGATCTCCGGTGGCGGAATCGGCGGGCTTATTACTGCCTACTCGCTCGCCAACCAGGGCTTTCCTGTTCGGGTTTTCGAGCAGGCGCCCGAATTCCGGGAGGTTGGCGCCGGCATCCAGCTTGGCCCGAATATTTTCCGCGTGCTGGAAAAAGTTGGTCTCAAGGATGCCGTTCTGGTCGACGCCCATCGCCCGCCGGCGCAGGAAATGCGCGATGCTCTGACCGGGAAATTGATCACCAACATTCCGCTTGGTGATGCATGTCTGAAAAGGTTTGGCCAGCCCTACGGCGTCACTCATCGTGCGGATATCCACGGCACATTCCTGAAGGCCTGTCAGGGCAGCAACCTGATCACGCTTGAAACCAGCCGCTGTGTCGTTTCGTTTACGGATCATGGCGACCACGTTTCGGTGACGATCAATGAAGGAGAAACCGTCGAAGGCCGAGCGTTGATCGGCTGCGACGGCATGTGGTCGAAGATCCGCGAAACCATGATCGGTGACGGAAAGCCGCGAGTGTCGGGCCACATTGCCTATCGTGCCGTGCTTAAGCGCGAGGACGTTCCCAAGGATCTCTGGCGTCCCGACGTCGTTCTGTGGGCTGGTCCGCGTACCCATTTCGTGCACTATCCCTTGCGGCGTGGCGAGCTCTACAACCTGGTCGCGGTTTTCCATTCCGATCAATATCAGGAAGGCTGGAATGCCGAAGGCAGCAAAGAAGTCATGTGGCAGCATTTCAAGATGCAGGTGCCGCAGGTCCTGCGCATGCTCGAGCGGATCGAAACCTGGCGCATGTGGGTGTTGTGCGACCGCGAGCCTGTGAAGCACTGGTCGTCCGGCCGCGTGACGCTTTTGGGCGATGCCGCGCATCCAATGCTGCAGTACCTTGCGCAGGGGGCCTGCATGGCAACCGAAGACGCGGTGGTGCTCGCAGGAAAAGTGGCAGCTTCGCCCGATGACCCCGCCAAGGCTTTTAAGGCCTACGAAGAGGAGCGATATCTTCGAACCGGGCGCACGCAGATCATGGCGCGGGTCTATGGCGAGTTTTACCATGCGCGCGGCGTCGCTGCCGAGCTGCGCGATCTCGCACTGTCGCCGCGGACGGCGGAGCAGAGCTACGATGGCATAGCCTGGCTGTATGGCGGGCCGTAGACATTCCTCCGTTCAGTCCCGCGCAAGCGGAAATCCATCAATTCGTGAGTCCGACACACTGGGTCCCCGCTTTCGCGGGGACGAACGGAGGGAACTGCAGGACTACGCCGCCTGCGCGCGTGGATGCGCGGCCGGCTGATCGAGGTTGGCGTTCCAGGCGTCGTAGCCATAGAGCCAGCTGGTGTCGCCATCGCCTTCACGCATCCATGTATTCGCGCTGGAGATCGCCTGCACCACGGATGTGCGCGGCTTGCGATGCGTCTCATAACGCCTGAAGGCACCCTCGATGTCCTCGCCTTTCACGGCATCAAGACAGCGCGCGAGAATGGCTGCATCCTCAATTGACGTGGCGGCGCCCTGCGCCATGTATGGCGTCATTGGATGGGCCGCGTCGCCGAGCAGCACCACGCGTCCGTCGCTCCAGCGCGGCAATGGCTCGCGTTCAAGGATTGCCCATTTGTGACAGTCCGGGCACGCCTCCAGAACATTCCGCACGTCCTGATGGAAGCCTTCGTAGGCCTGGCACAACTCTCTCACATCTCCCTTGGCCGACCACGATTCACGCGTGAGCCACTCGGCCGGCTCCGGCACACTGGTGACGAAGTAAACCTCGCTCTTTGCCTTCGTCGTGTAATAAATCACGATGTGACGGTCAGTCCCCCACCATTTCGTGCGTGATGGACCAATATCGAACCCACCCATCAAGCTCGCGGGAAAGACCGCGCGATAGGCGATGCGGCCTTTGTGAATCGGTTCATCCGGCCCAACCACAATATCGCGTACCACCGAGTGGACGCCGTCTGCGCCGACCACGGCATCCGCCGCGACGCTGCTGCCGTCCTCGAAACGCAACGTCACTCGACTATCGCCCTGATCGAGACCGATCAGCTTTTTTCCAAGATGCACGATGTGCTCCGGAATCGCGGAGGCGAGCGCATCATGCAAGTCGGCTCGATGCATGCACAGATAGGGCGCATTGTAGAGACTTTCGGGCATCGGCAGTTCGCGCGTGAGCTCACCGGTATAGGCATCGCGGTTGAGATGCGAATAGGGCGCAAAGGAGGTTTGACGCAGTCGTTGCTCGATCCCGATGCCTCGCAGCACCTTCATTGAATTGGGCATCATCTGGATGCCGGCACCGATGCGCGCGAATCGCGCCGCCTGTTCGTAAACCTGAACATCAATCCCGAGGCGCCGCAGCGTTGCCGCAACGGCCAGGCCCCCCATGCCGGCGCCAATCACGGCGATTGAAAGTTTTTTTTTGCTCATCGCAACTCCTGACCGATGGGGTGCTGCCGTTCTTCAACGGCGGCCCAGATTACTGTGTAAAGTACAGCCGCATTGAGAAGGTGCCAAAGGAAATGGGTTCCGAGTGGCCACGCGGCGCACACGTCCAAGTCTACGATGCGGAATGCCAGCGAAACGACGAAGAGTCCTGCTGCTACGAGCAATGTCTGCCCCACCCTATTTCGGCGCAGATTCGATCCGAGGATGATCAGCGCTGCGAGCGCCGGAAGATACCCGGAGGACCCATTCAGCGCTTCCCGCGGTATGAGGGAACCCAGACCGGTCGACAGCGCGATGAACCCGACCAGCAGCATCAACGCGGAGGACCACGACAACAACAGGAAACGGCGCATCGCCAGCAAGAAATACCCGTAAATGAAGAGACCAATGGGTATGACGTCGAGCCACATGGCACCGCGCGTTGCCAGCGTATGAAAAGCAAACGAGCCGAATCCCACCGCCACAATTACGGCAACCAGCGCGAGGATAGCGCGATCGCTCTTTCCGGCGCGCCGCCACAAATCAAAAGCGGCAATTGCAGCGATCAGGAAAGCGAGGTTGCTGACTGCGTTGACCGGTTCGGCCCAAAAAGAAGGGCTCACCCGCTCGCAGTAAAGATCAATCGGAATCGACCACATTTCATGCGACAGGCCCGGACCGAGATCCGGGCCCGCCTTGAGAGGGATTGGGGTTTGCTACTTCCGTGCAATGCCGGCCTTGTCGACAACGTCGTTCCACTTCTTGATGTCGGACGTGAGACGATGCAGCAGCTCCGCCGGTGAACTCGCCTGCGCAACGATCCCCACCTTGGCGAGCTGCTCTTTCACGTCGGGCATTGCGAGTGCTTCACGTATGGCCTTGTTCATCGTGTCGACGACTTCTTTCGGCGCATCCTTCGGCACGCCCACACCGTTCCACGATACGACCTCATATCCCTTGACGCCGGCCTGATCGACCGTCGGCACACCCGGCAGTAATGGTGACGGCTTTGGGCTCGAGGTCGCCAGAATCCGCAATTTGTTGTCTGCGACCTGGCCTGCTACTGCGGGCGGAAAATCGATCATCATCTGAACGTCATTGCGCAGCAGCGCGACGACGATGTCGGGTGAATTCTTGTACGGGACGATTTGTATGTTCAGCCCGCTCATTGACTTGAACAGTTCGCCGCCGAGATTCTGAGTGCTGCCGGCCACGATCGTGCCGATATTCAGCTTGCCGGGATTGTCTTTCGCCGCCTTGAGAAAATCGGCGAGCGTTTTGTGCTCGGATTCCGCATTTACCACGAATACAAGATCGAACGTGCCGGCCATCGAGACCATCGCGAAGTCTTTGGTGGGATCGAATGGCAAGCTTTGGAACGTCGCGGCGCTGATCGCAGCTCCGTTGGTCACCCACGCCATGGTGTAACCGTCAGGCGACGATGTGATGACCGCGCGCGCCGCAGCGATGCCGCCCGGGCCCGGCATGTTTTCAACCACAACACGCTGATTGAGCTTCTGGCTGAGCTTTTCGGCGAGAATACGCGCCGTAACGTCGGCAACGCCGCCAGCGCCGAATGGGAGTACGAATTTGATCGGTTTTTCGGGCCAGGCGGCGTGTGCCTGCGGAATACCTAGAAGCGCCGTTGCCGACAATCCCAAGAGGGCAGTCCGGCGCGTAATCAATTCAAAGAGCCCCTTCGCCATAGTGCGATCCTCCGTATTTTTCACGTTTGTTGTTGTCAGCGGAAACCATAGAGCCGTGCAGGATTGTCCACCAGCAGGCGTGTCTGCGCCAGCGCATCTGGCGCGAACTGCGGCACCAGATCGACCAAATCGGCCTCGTCGGCTTCATGCGTAGGGTTGGGATGAGAAAAATCGGTCCCCCATAACACACGCTTGGGCGCAGCCTCGATGAGGGCATGTGCTATCGGGATGGCCGCGGTATAAGGCGGCATGGAAATACGCTCAGACCCGCAGACCTTTAGCCAGCAGTTTTCCAGCTTGGAAAGCTCTATCAAGGCATGCAGCGGCGGATGATCGACGCCGCCTGCCGACGGCACCCGTCCCATGTGGTCGATGATAAATGGCAGTGGCAATTTCCGCATCATATCGGAGAGCGGAATGATGTCCGGCGCGTCGACGTGCAAGACTACATGCCAGCCGCGTCCCTTGATCCGTTCCACTACGCGATTGAACACCACCATGTCCGGGGCGCCGCCGAGGTGCTTGACGAAATTAAAGCGCACTCCCCGCACGCCTCCGCGGTCGAGCACATCGAAATCTTTGTCGGCGAAGCCGTGATCGACGATGGCGACGCCCCGATAACGCCTGGGATCGGAAGCGATGCAATCGAGCATCGCGGCATTGTCGGTGCCGTGGCAGCTCGCCTGCACGATCACGGCACGGTCGACTCCGAGATGGGCGTGTAATGCCGCCAGCATTTCCTTCGGTGCATCCGCCGGCGTGTATCGCCGGCTGGCGGCATATGGAAATTTGGCGGCCGGCCCGAATACGTGGCAATGCGCATCACAACTGTCTGGCGGCAGCGTGAAGCGCGGCTTACGGCGATGTGCGAGAAACCCAGGCTGGATATTCATAGGCTCGCTTTAACGAACACCCCATGACGAAACAACCCCTCGCTACGTCGGCGGTAAGTCACCGCGCTCCCATTGCGCCATCGTATGATCGCGAAACTCGGCAAATTGCCCGGCGGCAATTGCCTTGCGCATCCCGTGCATCAGCGCCTGGTAGTAGGCGAGATTGATGGTCGAAAGCAGCACCGCCCCCAGCATTTCGGTGGCCTTGGTCAAGTGATGCAGGTACGCCCGCGAATATGTGCGCGCGACGGGATGATCGCTCTCGGGATCGAGTGGACGGGAGTCAGTGGCGTGGCGGGCGTTGGCGAGGTTGATCGCTCCATAACGGGTGAAAGCCATGCCATGGCGCCCGTTGCGCGTCGGAAGGACGCAGTCAAACATGTCGATGCCGCGCGCCACCGCTTCGACGAGGTCATGCGGCGTGCCGACACCCATCAGGTAGCGCGGACGTTCTGCAGGAAGCATCGGTGCCGTTTCAGCGACAATCTTGAGCATCACGTCTTGGGGCTCCCCGACCGCAAGGCCACCGATCGCATAGCCATAGAACTCCATCGAGGTAAGTGCGAGGGCGCTTTCTGCGCGAAGCGAAAGATCATCACCGCCCTGCACGATACCGAAGAGAGCGGAGCCGTCGCGCAGGCTGCCTTCAAAAGCGCGCTTGCTGCGTTCGGCCCAATGCAATGACAGGTTCATGGCGTGGGCGATGTCCTCGCGTGTCGCGGGCAGCTTGAGGCATTCATCCAGCTGCATGGTGATATCGGCGCCGAGTAGCGCCTGAATCTCAATCGCGCGTTCGGGCGTGAGCTCGATCATCGTGCCGTCGAGACGGGAACGAAACCTCACCGCGCGCTCGTCGATCTTGCGCAGATCGGAAAGCGACATGACCTGGAAACCGCCGGAGTCGGTGAGGATCGGCAGCGGCCAGTTCATGAACTTGTGCAGGCCACCGAGTGCGGCGATGCGTTCGGCGCCAGGACGCAACATGAGATGGTAGGTATTTCCGAGAACGATGTCGGCGCCCGTGTCGCGTACCGTGTCCGGCGTGAGCCCCTTCACTGTTCCTTGCGTACCGACGGGCATGAAGGCTGGCGTTTGGACGCAGCCATGCGGCGTGAGGATTTCGCCGCGCCGCGCCGCGCCATCAGTTTTGAGCAATCGGAAGGAAAAGCGTTTGGACATTACCAACTTTATATCAGAGCTCCACGCTTTCCAGCGCAATGCCAACTACTCCGTTCACTCCCGCGTAAGCGGGAATCCAGAGCTGACTCTCGAGATTTATGCGCTGGGTCCCCGCTTTCGCGGGGACGAACGGAAACCTCTCACCGCAGCGCCGACTGTTGCGGATGAAGCAGGCAGGCGTCTCCATAGGAATAGAAGCGATAACCGGCCCGAATGGCGTGCGCATAGGCCAGTTTCATGGTCTCAAGCCCGCTGAAAGCCGCCACCAGCATGAACAGCGTCGAGCGGGGCAAATGAAAATTCGTCAGCATCAGATCGACCACGCGGAATTTATAACCGGGCGTAATGAACAGCGCCGTTTCGCCGGAAAAAGCCCTGAGGCGACCACCTTCGTCAACCGCGCTTTCCAATAGCCGTAGCGCGGTTGAACCTACCGGCACGATGCGCCCACCCCTCTCCCTTGCCGTATTCAAGGCCCGCGCCGTTTCAGGCGACACAGCGCCGAATTCCGAATGCATCCTGTGCCCGGCCGTATTGTCAGCCTTGACGGGGAGAAAAGTGCCAGCGCCGACATGGAGCGTCACCCGCTGCAGGATCACCCCGCGCTCTACAAGTCGCCCAAGCAGCGCCTCGGTAAAATGCAAACCGGCGGTCGGGGCCGCGACGGACCCCTCCTCGCGGGCAAAGAGCGTCTGGTAATCGGTCCGATCTTGCTCGTCCGGCTCGCGGCGGGACGCGATATAGGGCGGCAGAGGCATCTCGCCCCGCTCGGCAATGGCCTGATCCAAAACCGGGCCGTGAAAGGAAAACGACAGCGTTACCTCGCCTCCCTCATCTTTCTGTGCAACTTGAGCATCGAGCTCGCCGAGAAAGCAGACTTTTCCCTCACTGCCGAAGCGGAGCCTGTCTCCGGCCTCGAGTTTCTTGGCTGGTTTAACGAAGGCCCGCCAGTGCGAGCCGTCCAGCCGCTTGTGCAGGGTTGCCTCAATGGCCGGCGTCGTGCTTCCAGGCCCGATACGGCGACCAGTAAGACGCGCCGCGATCACCCTGCTGTCATTGACCACCAGGCAATCGCCTGGCTGCAGCAGGTCCGGCAAGTCGCCAATCGTGTGATCCAATAGTTCCTGCGCGCCACCCGGTTTCACGACCAAAAGCCGGGCGGCATCCCGCGGGACCGCCGGCCGCAGCGCGATACGGTCTGAGGGAAGCTCGAAATTGAAGAGGCCGGTTTTCATGCCTCCCCCTATGCCATGCCTGGCCCTATGCCGGGCACCAATGTCTTTTTAGCTCGCTTGTCCGAAGACGTGGATTGCCGGACCTTCGCCCGCCGAAGAGCGCTTGGCTCAGGTATTAATGACGATTGCCTCGGCCGCAGGCAGGACAAGCCCAGCCATGACGCAAAAGCTGGGTTCGTACTGGGTTAAGCCCCCATCGTCGCCTTGACGATCTTGTCGGGGTCCTTCACCGGCTCACCGCGCTTGATCTTGTCGACGCTTTCCATGCCTTCGATCACCTTGCCCCAGACAGTGTACTGGTTGTCGAGAAAACGCGCGTCGTCGAAGCAGATGAAAAACTGACTGTCGCCGGAATCAGGATTGCTGGCTCGCGCCATCGACACGGTACCCCGCACGTGCGGCTCGCGGTTGAATTCGGCTTTGAGCTTTTTCCCTGATCCCCCCGTGCCAGTTCCGTGCGGACAGCCCGTCTGCGCCATGAAGCCGTCGATCACGCGGTGAAAAACGATGCCATCGTAAAAGCCGTCCTTCACGAGTTCTTTGATCCGCGCCACATGGCCGGGCGCGAGATCGGGCCGCATCTCGATCACCACTTTGCCCTTGGTCGTCTCAAGCGTCAGCGTATCTTCCGGCTTCGCCATCTCACTCATCCTCTCACGATACAAAGTTTAAATGCCGTTACCGGACCTGCTCCGGCCACCTCACTTGGGCAAGGCGTTCTGCACCTGCTGAGCGGATCACCGGGACAAGCCCGGTGACGATAAATTGTTCAGCGTTCGATCGTTGCTTTTTTTATGTAATCCATGCGCGGAAACTCTTTTGCAAGGTAGGCATTGCCTTCACTCTGCAGGCGGCTCTGGTCGGGACCGCGCCCCCGTGGCGCACCTTCGCCATATTCGGCGTTGAGTGAATCCACGACATCCATTCCCGACACCACCTTGCCGAACGGGGCAAAGCCTGACTGGTCGAGCCGCGCATTGTCGGTGAAGTTGATGAAAACCTGACTGGTGCGGGTATTTGCGCCCGCGGTGGCAAACGTAATCGTGCCGCGGGTGTTGCTTTGCGTGACGGGATCGTCGGGAATCTGCGCCGTACGCCAATTCGCCATGATTGCCGGATCCCCGTTGATGCCGAACTGCACCATGAACCCGGATATCACGCGGAAAAAGCGTACGTTGTCGTAAAAGCCGTTCTTCACCAGGTTGTAAAAGCGGTCGGCGCCACGCGGAGCCCAGGCGCGCGTGACCTCGACGACAAAAGCGCCTTTGGTCGTTTCAAACCGAACCTTGTAGGTCGCCGGCGCCTGCTCGCGCAGCGCAGCCGGATTGGAGAGCGGAGACTGTGCCAGCGCGGGCGCTGCCAACAAGGCAATAATGGTCGCAAGCGTGAGTGTTGATCGGCGGCTGATCATCATTCTCCCCGTTGAGGACGTGGCGCATTCACCGCGCAAACTTTTTTTTCAGGCGCGCGGCGACAGGGCTCGGCACGAAGCTGGAAACATCGCCGCCCATCCCCGCGATCTGACGTACCAATGTGGCGGTGATCGGGCGCACGAGAGGCGATGCGGGCAGGAAAACTGTCAGGATATCCGGGGCCATGGCCGCGTTCATCCCCGCCATCTGCATTTCATAATCGAGATCGGTGCCATCGCGCAGGCCGCGGATCAGTATGGCGGCGCCTGCGTTCCGCGCCGTGTTCACCACCAGGTCCGCAAAGGTGATGCATGAGAGCTCGCATTTAGCCTCGCGCGCCACGGGACCGCAGGTCTCCTGCAGCATTGCCAAACGCTCGTCGGCAGAAAATAGGGGCGCCTTGCCAGGGTGAAGGCCGATCGCAAGGACCAGCCGGTCGACAAACCGAACAGCATGTCGCACCACGTCGAGATGGCCATTGGTGACCGGGTCAAATGACCCCGCATAAAGGGCGATTCTCGGCATGAACGGGGTCTAACCCGCCCCCCGATGCCCCGCAAGACCGCGCCTTTGCGGTTTGAAGCTTTTCCCCGCAAAGCCATGCCTGAAAGTGGAGCCAAAAAAGGGGGATGTGTTGAAAGCTTTCGTGGTCTCCGCTGTCGTTGCGGCAGGCATCACTATTCTCTCGGCGCCGGTTGGCGACGTTGTCGCGAGGCCCCTGCCCTCGTCCACTGCCGACACCATCACGACGTGCAAGCAGCATCCCTGGCCCTATCTCAATTGCGTCGGCACTGAATTTGGCATTCGAGCGGGCGACCCGGTATCAACAGCTGCTTTATTGATCTCCCGCTTCGGCGCTAGGCTCTCCTAACATTGTGCCCGAGGAGAGTAAGAGTATGCGACGGGCCGTCATCGCTGCCGCAATGCTGTGGGTCGCTTGCGCGCTAGCGCAAGATTATCCGAGCCGGCCGATCCGCATCATCGTGGCGACCCCCGCCGGCGGGCCGGTTGACGTGATGGCGCGCGTCCTGGCCAATGCACTGCCGCCAGTCCTTGGGCAGACGGTGTTCATCGAAAACAAGCCCGGCGCGGGCAATACGATCGGCTCGCGGCAGGCTGCTGCCGCCGACCCGGACGGCTACACGCTGATGGTTTCGGCCGCGAGCGGCCTGATCATGAGCCCGATGATCATCAAGAACGCGGGGTATGACGCGTCAAGCTCTTCGCACCAGTGGCGCTCATTGCCGAAACACCGCAGGTGCTGGTGATCAATCCGCAGTTGCCTTTCAAATCTGTTGCCGAGCTTGTCGCTTATGTCAAGGAAAACCCGGGCAAACTTAATTATTCGACGGGCGGTATTGGAACGCTGCCGCATTTGAATGCCGAATTGTTCAAGTCTGTCAGTGGGGCAAACATCTTGCATGTGCCTTATAAGGGCGGCGGTCCCTCTCTTACTGCCGTCGTGGCGGGCGAAGTGCAGATGACCTTCGACACTGTGAGCACGTCGCTGCAACTGATCCAGGATGGGAAATTGCGGGGGCTTGCAATCGTGGGTCCGAAGCGCACAGCGGAGTTGCCGGATGTGCCTGCGATGCCCGAGATCGGGTTTCCGGCGCTGACCAGCGGGGCGTGGACGGCGCTGATGGCCCGCTGTGTTTGATTGTGCTTCTCGCTCTGATGGCACCATCTGCGGCGCAAATTCCGCCGAGCGCGGCCGAAATAGCGGCCTGCACGCCGCGGCGGCCCGAGGCGATGCCGGCGAAATCGAACGCCTGGTGCGTGCCGGCACGATGATCGATGCGCGCGACAGCGGCGCCCGCACGCCGCTTCACGTCGCCGTCTTCGTGGGCAAGCAGGACGCCGCTGTTACCTTGTTGCGCCTCGGTGCCGATTCCAACGCACTCGAGTCCCAGCAATACGACATCGTCACCATTGCTGCGGTTGCCGACAACGTGACGATGCTCAAGGTCTCGCTCGACGGGGGATGCCGGACCAACAACATAAGCAGTCCGTCTTAAGACACAGCCCTGATTGCGGCGGCGCACCTCGGCCACATCGAAGTCGTGCGAACGCTGATCGACGCCGGCGCGCCGCTCGATCATGTCAACAATCTTGGCTGGACGGCGTTGATCGAGTCGATCGTGCTGGGCGACGGCGGCATGCGCCATACCGCTGTGCTCAAGGATCTCGTCGCCGCCGGCGCCAACGTCAATCTCGGCGATCGCTCAGGCGACACGCCGCTCACGCTCGCGAAGAAACGCGGCTTTGGCGAGATGGCAAAGATTCTCGAAGCTGCTGGCGCTCGTTAGCTGGCGACGTCGGGCGATTGATCTTTCAGCAGCCAAAGAAGGATGACAGGCCTCTATTTTCTCGCGGCGACAAACTTCGAGACACTCGCGGTAAATACATAGCCATCGCCATGCACCGACTTGATGAGCTTCGGATGCTTGGGATCAATCTCGATCTTCTTTCTTACTTAGCCGCGAGATCTGCGCATCGATCGTCCGTTCATAGGCATGCCAGCCGGTGCCATGGGTCACATCCATCAGATGTTGCCGGAACACGTCCCGGAAGCGCCCAAGGGAGCGCCGCGCCGCACGGTCACTCTGACGCTGATCGGCACCCTGGTCCACTGCTGGTCCAACAACGAAAGTCCCTGGTGCTGGCCCTGGCCTTGGAGTTGGGCGGCCCGCCGTCCTGGTCGGCGGTGCAATCGTCGCCCACGTGTTCCTCGACATGATGCGTCGGTTCATCTTAATGCGCTATCCCGACCGTCGGGCCAACGACAACCACACGCCGCCCCCAATCAGCGCCACGCCGGACAGGCGGCCGAGCCATCGTGCCGGCGCCCGCTTCAGGAACAGTCTGCGGCTCGCACAGGCGGCAATCGCCCAGCCGGCATCCGTGACCGCGGCCATCGCGACCGAAATGATGCACATCACCGCAAGCTGATATCCGACCGGCAAATTCGGATCGACAAATTGCGGCAGAAACGCTGTGAAAAAAGCAATGGTTTTTGGATTGGTTATCGCCACCACAAAGCCGCGCCAAAGGTATACGTGTCCGCGCGGCGACATGGCCTCGCTGCTGCCGCCGGCATGCCGCCAGGACTGAATGCCCAGCCAGACCAGGTAAGCCGCGCCGACCCAGTGCATAATCTCAAACACTTCCGAAGAGGTCTTCAGGATCCAGTTCAAGCCGAGCGCAATGCAGGCGAGCAATACGGCGTTGCCGAGCGTAGAACCTGCCGCAGTCATCAAGGCGGCGCCAATGCCGCGCGTGGCCCCGGTAGCGATGACTAGCGTGACGATGGGCCCCGGCACGATCACCAGGACGAAAGTAATGAGAAGGAAAGCGGAAAAGAGCTGGTAGTTCATGCGTGGCGAGACCTCAGGCTACTCGTCCTCTTCACCTTCCTCGCTCAGGCGTTCGACCGAGACCACGCGTTCATCTTCGGCGGTGTTCAGCACGATCACACCCTGCGTCGAGCGCCCGGCGATGCGAATGCCTGACACGGGCGTGCGGATCAGCTTGCCGGCATCGGTGACCAGCATCACCTGGTCAGCTTCCTCGACCGGGAACGAACCTACAATCCGTCCGGTCTTTTTGGTCAGCGACATCGCGACGATGCCTTTTCCCCCGCGGCCGGTCGTCCGGTACTCGTAAGACGATGTTCGCTTGCCATAGCCGCGCTCGGATACCGTGAGCACGAACTGCTCGGCGGCAGACAGATCGACATACCGCTTCTCGCCCAGTTCGATGGCGCCAACCGCCTCTTCTGCATCGGTGCCTGCCTCCTCCTCGGCTGCCCCTCCCCGCCGAATTGCGCTAGCGCGCTTGAGGTATGCGGCGCGCTCCTCCGCCGTGACATCGATGTGGCGCAGGATCGACAGGGAGATCACATGGTCTTTATCGGCCAGGGTGATGCCGCGCACGCCGCGCGACGTCCGGCCCTGGAACACGCGAACCTCCGGCACAGGGAAGCGGATGCACTGGCCGCCATTGGCGGTGAGCAGCACATCGTCTTTTTCCGTGCAGATCTGGACATCGACGATGGCCTCGCCATTCTCAAGCTTCATGGCGATGATGCCGGAGGGGCGCACGTCGACGAAATCGGACAGCTTGTTGCGCCTGACCGTACCGCTGGTGGTCGCGAACATCACGTCGAGTTCGGCCCATGTCGCTTCATCCTCGGGCAGAGGCATGATTGTCGTTATTGTTTCCCCCTGTTGCAGGGGAAGAATATTGATGAGGGCCTTGCCGCGCGCCTGCGGCGCCGCAATCGGCAGCCGCCAGACTTTCTCCTTGTAGACCTTGCCGCGCGACGAAAAGTACAGAATCGGAGCGTGCGTCGAGGCAACGAACAGCCGCGACACGAAATCTTCCTCGCGGACCTGCATGCCGCCGCGGCCCTTGCCGCCGCGGCGCTGTGCGCGATAGGTCGAAAGCGGCACGCGTTTTATGTAACCCTGGTGGGAAACGGTGACCACCATGTCCTCGCGCGTAATGAGATCTTCTTCGTCAACCTGGCCGGTCGCTTCTGCAATCACAGTCCGCCGCGGCGTCGCGAACTCTTTTTTCACGTCCGCGAGTTCTTTTTTGATGATCTCCTGAATGCGCGAGCGCGAGCGCAGGATGTCGAGATAATCGGCGATTTCAGCTTTAAGTTTGTCAAGCTCCTGCTTGATTTCGTCGCGGCCGAGCGCGGTCAGCCGCTGCAGGCGCAGATCAAGAATTGCCCTCGCCTGCTCGGCGGAAAGTCTGGTCGTGCCCTTGGGCGAGATCTTGTGACGCGGATCGTCAATCAGCGTGACCATGGCAGCCACGTCCTTCGCCGGCCAGTCACGCCCCATGAGCGCGTCGCGGGCAGCGTTCGGATCCTTTGCCGCCCGAATGAGCCTGATGAACTCGTCGATATTGGCGACGGCAATCGCAAGACCGACCAGCACGTGACCGCGGTCTCTCGCTTTGCCAAGCAGATGCTTGGTGCGCCGCGATACGACCTCTTCGCGGAACGCGATGAAGGCGCTGAGCATGTCCTTCAGCGTCATCACCAGCGGACGGCCGCCATCGAGCGCCACCATGTTGCAGCCGAACGACGACTGCAGCGGCGTAAAACGGTAAAGCTGATTCAGCACGACTTCCGGCACCGCTTCGCGCTTGAGCTCGACCACGACACGGTATCCTTGCCGGTCGCTCTCGTCCCGCAGATCCGCCACGCCATCGATTTTTTTCTCGCGCACGAGCTCGGCAATGCGCTCGACCATCGCGGCCTTGTTCACCTGGTACGGAATCTCCGTGATGACAAAGGCCTCGCGTTCCTTGCGAATGGTCTCCGCCTCGACCTTGCCGCGCATAACGATCGAGCCACGACCTTCCGTGTAGGCTGAACGAATACCGTCGCGACCAAGGATAATGCCGCCGGTCGGAAAATCCGGCCCGGGCACGATTTTGATCAGATCGTCGATGGTGAGGGCCGGGTTGTCGATCAATGCTGTGGCGGCATCGATCACCTCGCCGAGATTGTGCGGCGGAATATTCGTCGCCATGCCGACCGCGATGCCGCCCGCGCCGTTGACCAGCAAGTTCGGGAAGCGCGCCGGCAGCACCACCGGCTCCTTCTCGGTTCCGTCGTAGTTTTCCTGGAAGTCGACGGTGTCCTTGTCGATGTCGTCGAGCAGCGCCATCGCGGGCCGAGCCAGCCGGCACTCGGTGTAGCGCATTGCCGCCGGCGGATCGCCGTCGACCGAGCCGAAATTGCCCTGCCCGTCGATCAGCATCAGGCGCATGGAGAAATCCTGCGCCATGCGCACCAGGGCGTCATAGATCGCCTGGTCGCCGTGCGGGTGATATTTGCCCATCACGTCGCCGACAACGCGGGCCGACTTGACGTATTTCTTGTCGGGCGTGTGCCCGTTCTCGTTCATCGAATGGAGAATGCGGCGATGCACCGGCTTGAGGCCGTCGCGTACGTCAGGCAAGGCACGCGACACGATTACGCTCATCGCGTAATCGAGATAGCTGCGCTTCATCTCTTCGGTGATGGAAACGGGGCGCACATCGGACGGCAATGCGTCCCCCGATTTCGGAGGTTCGGTGTCGGCCAAGACAAGGTCCTGCGTGGAATTTTTAGTCGCGGTTTTTTAGCTGATTCAGCTCTGTTTTGCCAACCGAAATGAGCCGCTATACAGGCTATTTTATTATTGTTAATCAAGCTCTTAGTCAAAAGAACAGGTTCCAAAATCGCACCGGTGGTAAGCGCCAACCAGGCTCAAAAAATTTGCAATTTTGTCATCCAGAAAGAGCGGAGATTTCCGCCTGCTCAGGAATGATGTGTGGCCTCGCGCCGGCACCGTTTTTCGCGCGAAAGCGACTGCGCAGGGCGAACGGAGCATGTGGTAGCCTAGGCGCGGCGCATGCCGGTCGAATTTTTCATCTCGGCGCTTGTCACGCTGATCGTCGTCGTCGATCCGATCGGCCTCGTCCCTTCCTATGTGGCAATTACACACGGTCTGCCGGAGCGCGCGACGCGTCGCAACGTTGCACTTCGAGCCACACTGATCGCCGCAGCTATCCTGATAGGCAGCGCGCTGATCGGCGACTGGCTGCTTCGCGTGCTCTCGATCGGTCTGCCGGCGTTCCGCATCGCGGGTGGATTGCTGCTGTTCTCGATCGCTTCCGAAATGGTGTTTGGCGTCCGGATCGAGCGGCAGTCGCAACAGGCCGAACAGGCCGTCGAAGAGCATGTTCGCAACATCGCCGCGTTCCCGCTCGCGATTCCGTTAATGGCGGGTCCCGGCGCGATTACAGCAACGATTCTGCTCGCCAGCCGTGAGGGCGATTCCACGCGTCTGATGATCCTTCTCGCAGTCATTGCCATCGTCCTTGCGCTCTGTTTTGTTGTTTTTGCGCTCGCAGCACGCATCGCCAAATGGCTTGGAGTCACCGCGAATGTCGTGGCGTCGCGCCTGCTCGGCGTCCTACTCGCAGCGCTGGCGGTTCAATACGTGATCGATGGCGTGCGCACAGCGATCTCGGGCTGATTAACCGGATCGAGCCCTTCAGGAACCCCGACAAGCGCAGCGTCGTTGTCTATGCCGGGCGGCGCAGCTTGCGGGTTCATATGAAAACTTTTGCAGTTCGTCGCTATGATGCTGACCGCACTGGCATTGGTTCCCGGCGGCGCGCACCTATTCGCCCTGCCGAATAAAATCAGCTTGAGCGAAAGCGATACTTTATCGCCCAAAGCGCCTATCGCGGCTGGGCGTTGCTCGGGATCGTTTTGATTGGAGCTGCAATTGCGAACCTTGCGCTTGCGTTGCTCATACGCGACCAGCGCGCCCCTCGATCTTCGCGCTGATCAGCGGACTCTGTCTTGTCGCCACGCTTGTGATCTTTTGTGCCTTCACGTTTCCAGCCAACCAGGCGACCAACAATTGGACCCAGATTCCTCCCGATTGGGAGCAACTTCGCTGGCGATGGGAATTGTCGCACGCGGTGAATGCGGTGATCACACTTTTTCGCATTCTGCTCGCTGACGATCTCGTTGCTGTTGACGCGGAAATGAGTGTGGGCGCAACCTATCGTTCGGCGCACGCAACATGAACGACTTTTTCAGACGGCAGCTGACAGCCTATGCCAGTTATCATCGCGATGAGCGCAATCGCGTAACTCATATATTTGGCATCCCGATCATCTTTCTTGCCGTCGTTCTGCCGCTCAGTTTGTGGCGGCTGAGCCTGTTCGGCATTCCACTCAATGCGGCGATCGTGCTGTCCCTCCCGGCGGTAGCCGCCTGGATCCTGCTTGATGCAGGAGTTGGGCTCGCTCTTCTCATTGGAATAGTCCCGTTTCTTGCGATCGCTGCCATGGTCGCTGGCCATGCCAGCCCCACGGTCATGTGGCTTGTTGCCGTCAGCCTGTTCGTTGTCGGCTGGATATTGCAGATCCTCGGCCATGCTCGCTTCGAGCATCGCAAGCCGGCGCTACTTGATAATCCAATGCGCCTGCTGATCGGTCCGATGTTTTTGGTCGCAAAATTGTTGGTCGACTTGGGCTTACGACCTGATCTGGCGCAGGCCATTCCAGCAGAAGCGAGGTCGGAGCAAGTTATTTGACACTGCTCCGTACAGTCCCGAGCAAGCGGAATTCCGGGAAGAAAATATACGGGCAGACCAAAATTCTCCGTTCATTCCCGCGCAAGCGGAAATCCAGAGCATGGGTCCCCGCTTTCGCGGGGACGAACGGTCAGAGGCTAGACGGGTTAGAACGGGATCTCGTCGTCCATGTCGTCGTGCTTGCCGCCGGCGCCGGCCATCGCCGGCCTGCGCTCACGCGACGCCGTCGGGCCGGGCGAACCGAAATCGCCATTGTCGGCCCCCGCTCCTGCGCCGGCGCGGTCGAGCATGGTCAGCGCCGAATTGAAGCCCTGCAGCACCACCTCGGTCGAGTAACGGTCTTGCCCGTCCTTGTCTTGCCATTTGCGTGTCTGCAGAGAGCCTTCGAGATAAACCTTCGAGCCCTTCTTTAAATACTGCTCGGCGACTTTTGCGAGCCCCTCGCTGAAGATGACGACCCGATGCCACTCGGTCTTCTCGCGTCGCTCGCCGGTGTTCTTGTCGCGCCAGGTCTCAGACGTTGCCACTCTCAGATTGACGATCGGACGGCCGTCCTGGGTGCGGCGGACCTCCGGGTCAGCGCCCAGATTGCCGACGAGAATGACCTTGTTGACGCTGCCTGCCATGACGTTCTCCGCGTGGCGATCCGCACTGCGCTCGCCGTTGAGGGCCACGTGCCGCACGCGCCCCGATGAAAAACAAACCCACCCTAGACCTCGCGAATTGGCGTCACAAAGGGGGCGGCAAGCGCGTTGCCCCTAATCCACAGGGGTTTAGGCCGCGCCGGTGAGCTGCCCCGAAGGCGCCTTGTGGTTCCGTTCCTGTTATGTTCTAGTCGTTTCCGCACAGGTTTTCAACTGCGATTCCGGGCCGGGCTGGCAAAGGGTAGTCGTTCTTACTACGTTCCAAGCAGCAAGCCCGAACGGCCCCGCATCTTTTTGCCGGGCCGGGGGGTGTTTTTGCCCTACACGTCTCGTTTCACAGGTCTCAGTGCGGATCCTATGGCTGAAGGCTCCAGCAATGCCGCCCGCGACGCCCGTCAGATCACCATCCGCGGCGCGCGCGAGCACAACCTCAAGAATATCGACCTCGCTATTCCGCGTGACAGGCTGGTGGTGTTCACGGGCCTGTCCGGCTCGGGCAAGTCCTCGCTTGCCTTCGACACGATCTATGCCGAGGGCCAGCGCCGCTACGTTGAATCTCTTTCGGCTTATGCGCGCCAATTCCTCGAAATGATGCAGAAGCCGGACGTCGACCAGATCGACGGATTATCGCCGGCGATTTCGATCGAACAGAAGACCACCTCGAAGAACCCGCGCTCGACCGTCGGCACCGTCACCGAGATCTACGACTACATGCGCCTTCTGTGGGCGCGCATCGGGGTGCCCTACTCGCCTGCCACTGGCCTGCCGATCGAAAGCCAGACTGTGTCGCAGATGGTGGACCGCGTGCTCGCCCTGCCGGAAGGCACGCGCATTTACGTCCTCGCGCCGGTCGTGCGCGGACGAAAGGGCGAATACAAGAAGGAGCTCGCGGAATTTCTGCGCAAAGGCTACCAGCGCGTGAAGGTCGACGGCGCGTTCTACGAAATTCAGGACGTCAAGCCGCTCGACAAGAAGTTCACTCACGATATCGACGTGGTGGTGGACCGCCTCGTGGTTCGCAGCGACATCGGCACGCGGCTGGCGGATTCGTTCGAGCAGTGCCTCAAGCTCACCGACGGCCTCGCCGTCGTGGAACTGGCGGACACCAAGGCAACCGGCGCAGCAGCCAACCGCGGACGCAACGCCAATGCCGAGCGACTCATCTTCTCCGAGAAATTCGCCTGTCCGGTATCCGGATTCACCATTCCCGAAATCGAGCCGCGGCTGTTCTCGTTCAACAATCCTTTCGGCGCCTGTCCTGAATGCGGCGGCCTTGGCGTGGAGCAGCATATAGACGCCGACCTGGTGATCCCCGACCGCGATGCGACGCTGCGCAAGGGCGCCATCGCGCCGTGGGCGAAATCGTCATCGCCCTATTACATCCAGACGCTCGATGCGCTCGCCAAGCACTACCGTTTCACGCTCGATACCAAATGGAAGGACCTGCCGAAGAAGACACAGGACGCGATCCTTTACGGATCCGGCGAGGAAGACATCAAATTCGTCTATGACGATGGGCTGCGCGGCTACACGACGAAAAAGCCGTTCGAGGGCGTCATCACCAACCTGGAGCGGCGCTTCCGGGAAACGGAGAGCGACTGGGCGCGCGAGGATCTGCAGAAATATTTTACCGACGTGCCCTGCAAGGCCTGCCACGGCGCGCGGCTCAAGCCGGAGGCGCTGTGCATCAGGATTGCCGACAAGAACATCGCCCAGGTCGCCGACCTCAGTGTCAAGCGCGCGGGCGAGTGGTTCGCCACCTTGCCCGGGCAACTCAATGCCAAGCAGAACGAAATCGCCGTGCGCGTGCTCAAGGAAATTCGCGAGCGGCTGAAGTTCCTGGTCGATGTCGGGCTCGATTATCTCACGCTCTCTCGCGCCAGCGGCACGCTGTCCGGCGGCGAGAGCCAGCGCATTCGGCTTGCCTCGCAGATCGGTTCTGGTCTTACGGGCGTGCTTTATGTTCTCGACGAGCCGTCGATCGGGCTGCACCAGCGCGACAATGCGCGCCTGCTTGAAACACTGAAAAGGCTGCGCGACCTCGGCAACGCCGTGATCGTGGTCGAGCACGACGAGGATGCAATCCGGTCGGCCGACTACGTGCTCGACATCGGTCCCGGGGCGGGCATTCACGGCGGCGAGATCGTGGCCGAGGGCCAGGTGCAGGATCTGATCGAGGCGCCGAAATCCTGGACAGGCAAATATCTTTCCGGCGAGCTCTCGGTCCCGGTCCCGGAGCGGCGGCCGCGCAATGCACGCCGCGCGCTGAAAGTCGTCAATGCGCGCGGCAACAATCTCAAGAACATCACCGCAGAGATTCCGCTCGGGCTTTTTACCTGCGTCACCGGCGTTTCCGGCGGGGGCAAGTCCACGCTTCTCGTCGACACGCTTTACAACGCGGTTGCCCGCAAATTGAATGGCGCTTCACTAGCGCCAGGGGCGCATGACCGGATCGAGGGGCTTGAGCATATCGACAAGATCATCGACATCGACCAGTCGCCCATCGGGCGTACACCGCGATCGAACCCGGCAACCTATACCGGCGCCTTCACGCCGATCCGCGAGTGGTTCGCCGGCCTGCCGGAGAGCAAGGCACGCGGCTACGAGCCCGGGCGCTTCTCCTTCAACGTCAAGGGCGGCCGCTGCGAGGCCTGCCAGGGCGACGGCGTGATCAAGATTGAGATGCACTTTTTGCCGGACGTCTACGTCACCTGCGACGTCTGCAAGGGCAAACGCTACAACCGGGAGACGCTGGAGGTCCTGTTCAAGGGCAAGTCGATCGCCGACGTCCTTGATATGACGGTTGAAGAGGCGCTGGAATTCTTCAAGGCAGTGCCGCGCGTGCGCGACGTGCTGGCGCTGCTGCATCGCGTCGGGCTCGACTACATCCATGTCGGCCAGCAGGCGACCACCCTCTCCGGCGGCGAGGCACAGCGCGTCAAGCTTGCCAAGGAGCTGTCAAAGCGGGCTACTGGGCGCACGCTTTACATTCTGGATGAGCCCACCACCGGCCTGCACTTCCACGATGTTGCGAAGCTGCTTGAAGTTCTTCACGAACTGGTTGAAGGCGGCAATACCGTCGTCGTCATCGAGCACAATCTCGAAGTCATCAAGACCGCCGACTGGGTGATCGACCTTGGCCCCGAGGGCGGCGATGGCGGCGGCGAGATCGTCGCGGCCGGCACGCCGGAAGATATCGTCAAGGTGAAGCGTAGCTATACCGGGCAGTTTCTCGCGCCTGTGCTCGTCCGCGAGGCGAAGCGGAAGAAGCGGATCGAGGCGGCGGAGTGACGAAATTGTTCCGGCGCCTGATGGCTCTATTGGAATAACTATGCCGGCATGCGCGGGCAGACCCGCACCCCAAGCGTAGCTCCGCATTCAACGCAGTGAAATCTAGTCTGATCGTTCCAGCTCGCCCACTAATGGAGCCACACTACTTATTCAAATGATGCTTCTCAAAAAACTCCGGCCTGAACTTCTGCGGCGGCGTATCACGCTCCGGCCGTCCCTCCGGCGTGAAATCCATCAGATTCCAGTACGGCCACACCATATCGACGACGTTCGACCTCTCGACGCTCCAGAAGTGAAAAATCTTGCCGTCGCGCTTCCTGAACGCATACATCCCTGCGAGCTGCATGTCGTCGGTCTCGCCCTGGCACTTGTAATCCTTCTGAAAAGGCGACTCGTAGCCTGAGAGCAGCGGGATCTGCGACCAGCCACGTTCCTTCGCCCAAGCGTCGATCTTTTCGGCGGGGGCTTTGGCGATCGCGGCGAAAACGGCGTCCCGGCTGACCGCGTACCAAGCCCGGTCAAACCCATCCATCAGCGACGTGCAGGACGGACACGGCTTGTCCCAGTTTGGGCCGAACATGAATGAATAGAGCAGCAACGAATTCTTCCCGCCGAACAGCTCGGAGAAGTTCACGCGCTGCCCGACCTTGCCGTCGCTCGCCCACTGGAAGACGTAATCCTCTTTCAGTTGCCCGCCGTCAGGAAGCTCGCGGCGCTTCGCCGCCACGGCTTTCGTTTTGTCGATCAGTTCCTTCTCCTCCTTGAGCAGCGCCTCGCGCGCGTCGCGATAGGTCTTGCTTTCGTTCGGATACCGACGCTCGCTCATGGCCTCTCCTCTCACTCTTACTTCGTCACACAGTACGGCTGCTCGCCGCCGGGGTGGCACAGGCCCAGACGGCAGGCGCTAGCGCATTGATCTTTCGGATGACCACGGTTCGCGCACCCGCTCAGATAGGCCTCGCGGTTCGTCATGGTCGCGAGCGCAGCCGCAGCCCCTTGATGGCCTCGCGCTGCGGCGGCCTGCGCGCTCGACAGGCTCATGGATCCGCCGCCCTTCGCTGCCAAGGCAGAAGCCGTCAGCAACGCCGCGATAACGATACACAAGACAAAACGCATGATGACCTCCGTTTTCGATTTTCACGTTAACGCACAACGGCATGTTTCGGATGCAGCGTCCGGACGCGGAGAGTTCCAGCGCGCATCGGTAGGGGCCAGTGCGAAGGCACTACGAACTCACCCACCGCCTCATGAATTCCCCGACCTGCTCCAGCGCCTGACGCCCTTCCGCGAGTTTCGCATTCCACATCGTCCAGGCATGAATCATGTGCGGCCAGACTTGCAACGTGACGTTGACGTCGGCGAGACCCGCAGCGCGCGCAAATCGCACGGCATCGTCAAGCAATGTCTCCGATGAACCCACCTGGATCAGCGTCGACGGAAAGCCACCCAAGTCGGAAAACAACGGCGAGATCAGCGGATCCTTGCGATCGAGCGGCGGCGGCGCATAGGCGTTCGCCAGTTCCTCGAGATAGGCCTTGTGGATGAGCGGATCGACGGTGGCCTTGGTCTCAAGCGATGCGCCTGTCATTGTGAGATCGGTCCAGGGCGAAGCAAGCCAAGCGCACGCCGGCTGCTCCTCGCCCGCCGCACGCAGACGACTGATCAAGGTGATGGTGAGATTGCCGCCCGCACTGTCGCCGCCCACCGCGATGTTGCGCGCGGCGATGCCCTGCTTCCGCAGGAAACGCCACGCCGTCATCGCATCCTCGTGCGCCGCCGGATAGGGATGCTCGGGCGCAAGGCGGTAATCGACCGCGAGCGTGCGCATGCGCGCCGCCCTTCCCGCCTCCGTCACCATCCGCCGATGACTGACAATCGAGCCGGAGCAGTAGCCGCCGCCGTGAAAGAACATCAGCACGCGCGAAGCATCGCTGCCGGGCACGATCGACCATTCTCCCGGCAGGCCGCCGCCGAGCTCGACCTCCTCAAGCCGCACGTCGTCCGCGACCGGCCAGGTCGAGCCGATTTCATCGATCCGCTGCCGCCGCTCGGCCCATCCCACCGGCCGCGGCTTCGACGTCAGCAAAGCGCGGATCGCGTCGATTTCGTTCTGGCTCACGGATGAATCCCGTGAAGTCTGAGGATATCACGCGAGCAAGTGTAGCCCCCGGATTGCGCAAAGCAAAATCCGGGGCCGCCCTTTTTAAACTGTCATGGCCGGGCTCGGCCCGGCCATCCACGTCTAAACCCCGACATGATCAAGACGTGGATGCCGGCATAAAGCTTTGCAATGACCGACACCATTGCGGCGCACTCGCCGCCGCGAAGCCAAAGCAGCTTCGCTTCGCGAAGCCTGCGAAGCGCGCTCGGGCTTCGGTCGGGCAAGAACAGAGAATGAGTTGTTTCGCCGCTACCTTGCCACGCAGTATGGCGTCGCGCCTCCTGGGTGGCAAACGCCCGGGCGGCACGCGCTGGAGCACTGCCCTTTCGAATGCCCGCGGGAAGAACACCCGCTCAAACAGGCCTGGCGGTAAGTCGTGGTCGAGAGGGCAGCCGCAGCTTGCTGGTCACCCCGCGCAGCGGCGGCCTGTGCACGCGACAGACTGATAGCTCCACTAGCCTTGGCCGCCAGTGCGGAAGCCGGCAGCAGCATGGCCAGTACGATGCACAAGATAAAACGCATGATGGGCCTCCAATTTCTTTTCGCGTCAACGCGCGAGAGAGTGTTCCGGATGCATCGGGCGCGGGCAGTTCCAGCAAAGCTGGCTTGCGGCGCTTCGCACCGGTTGGCGCCGCGAGGTCGGCCGCGGGTCGAACCAACTCCGCAGCGCGCGTCCGATATGTCCCGCCAGCGTGAGCGCCCCAAAGGCCGGCAGGCCGATCAACACTAGCAGGAGCGGCCGCAAGCCAGACCAGAAGCATGGCAAGAAAATGTCCAGCCAGAGTCCACAGAGCTACCGCGGCCGCTCCTGCTGGCGTATCCCGCCACCGCACGCGAGAGCGCGAGCACCGGAACGGAAAAACAAAGCCCAGATGGCAAAGGCTTCGATCGCCGGCAGCAGCCCGATGAGCGAAAACAAGCCGTGCTGCAATGTTACCGGTCACTATGTTATGCAAGGGCGGGCACAGGAATGCGCCCGCTGACTTATCTGCGCACCGTCTTTGATGAATCGTCCGCGGAGTCTGGCATGCGCCTTGAGGTCGAAACCACTCGCGAGGCAGGCAGGGAGCTGCCGCTCGCGTTTCATTTCAATGGCCGCCGCGTCGAGGTTGTGAATGTCATCGACCAGTGGTTCGGCCCCGACTATCGCTATTGCAAGCTCAAAGGCGACGATGGTGCCGTCTACATCCTGCGCGTCGTCGAGCACTGCTCCGACTGGCAGCTCACCTTGTTCTCAAGCCCGCGCGTCCAGGCGGTTGCGGCATCTTCCGGCACTTGAACGACGCAAATCGAAATGACTCTCGTCGGAAAACAGAAGGCTGCGAGCCCGGCAATCGACGGCGCAATGCTTCACGACATCGCGGATGAAGCTGTCGCTGCCTTCAACAGCGGGCGGCAGGTGCCGTCATTCTCCGCGCGCTATCCTTCCTTAACAGTTGACGACGGCTATCGCGTGACGGCTCTCGCCAACGGCCTGCGCAGCGCGCAAGGCTGCAAGCCAGTGGGCCGCAAGATCGGCTTTACCAATAGCCGGCTATGGGACGAATACGGCGTGCACGCGCCGATCTGGGGTTACGTTTACGACCGCACCGTGCACGATCTTGCCGCCCCTCTCCCGATTGCACCCTTTGCCGAACCCAAGATCGAGCCGGAAATCATGCTTGGGCTCGCAAAAGCGCCCTCGCCCGGCATGGACAATGCTGCGCTTCTTTCGTGCGTCGCCTGGGTGGCGCACGGCTTCGAAATCGTGCAGTCGATCTACCCCGACTGGAAATTCTCGCCGGCCGACAGCGTCGCCGCCGACGGGCTGCACCGCGCGCTGCTGATCGGCCCGCGCCACGAGATCGGCGCGAGGGCGGACGAGTGGCTGCGCGCGCTCACTAGCTTCGAGATCGAACTCTTCTGCGACGACAGGCCGATGGACAAGGGCCATGCTCTCAACGTGTTCGAAGGGCCGCTGTCGACGATCCGCTACGTGATGGATCTGCTTGCGCGCGATCCCGATAATCCACTGCTCGCGGCCGGAGAAATCATCTCGACCGGGACGCTGACGCGCGCACTGCCGGTGAAGGCCGGCGAGAGCTGGACTACCAGCCTCAAGGGGATCGCGCTGCAGGGCGCGGTCATACGCTTCTGTTGATTGTGCATGCCTCGCCTCAAGCCCTTCCCAGCACTTCTGCCAGAAACAGCCTCGACGTCCGGTAGATCCCCTTCGCCTCGCTTTCCCGCGGTCCGCCAATGGCAAGCCGGAGCGGCGAAGCGTCGCCGTGCGATGCAAGCTGAGTCATCAGCCAGACCCGGGTTTTCGCAACCGCATTGTGCTCGCCCGGATCGATCACAAGAAGCGGCTTTCCGTAGCGTGCCGCCAGTTGCTCGGCCAAAGCGGTGCCGCGCGAGGCGGTAGTGCCACCGACATCGACGATGATCAAACATGCGTCGCTGTCGCGCACATTCCATTCCGTGCGCTGCGCCGGATCGGACAGTGGCGTCTCGCGCAATAGCGGATAGGACGACCGCACGCCCGGTGGATTTGGCAAATCCTCCGCGCAGCCGCCCAGCGGACACCAGCCACTAACAGGAATACCGTGCGAAATCGCTTCATCGAGCGCCGCTCGATCCACACCGCTTTGTCCACCAGAAATGACGATGAGCCTGGACACGGCTGGATGCCTGCTTTCCCCATGTAAATCAGGAATATACAAGCGGGCAGGAACCATCGCTCGCGAATCTCATTGTTGGACCAGAGAATTGCCTCGGCATGTGGGTCTTACGAGGCTGCTAAGAGGGTTGGACAATGCACATATCGGGCGAAAGTCTTCTTGTCATTTTGTTGGTCGGTCTTGTCGCCGGCTGGCTGGCCGGGAAAATTGTTGACGGCAGCGGATTTGGCCTGATCGGCGACATAGCCATCGGGATTGTCGGCGCCCTGATCGGCAGCTGGTTGATGCCCCGCCTGGGCATTCACATCGCCAGCGGAATCGTATCGTCGATTATCGTCGCCACCATCGGCGCAGTCATACTGCTCGCCATTGTAAGGCTCGCGACGGGCGCCTATCCGCGGCGTCGTTGGTGGCGATTGTAGAGACGGAGATGGCTGCCGGCTGTCGGACTAGCCTGCGAGATAACGGTGGATAGCGGCCGCAAATCGCACATCCTGTGACCTTCATCACAGTTGCCATGCGGGAGCCGCTCTAAGCCCCGCTAGATTTTCGGAGTGCTTTGGCACTCTGAAAAAAGGGGCCGCTCGTCCATCGACAGCGGCCCCAAAGAAGGCCACCGGCGGGGTGACGCCGGTGGCTGCCCGTTACAAAAAAAGCCCGGCCCGGCTTTTTTTGTGACGGAATTGCAGTAATCCCCAATTTTACCGCCGGCTGTTCGCCTGTGACTCATGCTGCGTGGCAGAAACGTGACCGACATCCTGTCGACCCGCCCACGCCACTGAAGCGTGTCACTCCTGGCCTTCGTCGATGGTGGCCCGCCACCACTGCCATGGCGAACAAAGAAATCAGAGTGCCGCCCTATCCCGCAATGCCGGAAATTATTGCCTCCGCCGCATCCACCAGCTTAGGCCGAGCAGCGCGATCCCCAACGCTCCGGAAAGCATGCCGTGCTTGGCGCGGATGCGCATGAGGCCTGTTTCGTGCCCCGGGAAAAATGTCGGCAGCGCGTCCGCCGGCACGAGAAAATAAACCGCTGCTGCGACGACGAGGATAACACCGAGAATAGTGACAATTGATTTCATTGGCGATCTCGCTTCGTGAATGTGAAACCGGACTCACTCAGTATAGAAGGATGCGGCCTGCGCCAAGAGATTAAGACAGAGTTCAATCATGCGTTCACGTTACGATGCGCTCGTTCACCGCCGGTGCGGGATTTCCGCGATCGCCGCCAGCGCGCCGGCGATCGCGGCGACGTTGGCCAGCATCTTCAGAACCCGAAGACTCAGGTCCGTGCGGGACCGCTAGAGAACCAAGCCTGCAAGTCCGATTGAGCTCAATGCGCAGCATTGAGCGCGTCCGTTTTTCCTTGATCTGATGGCGCATCGTTCCCGCCTCTTTGCGCCATTCTGTCCCTCCGACGACCTTTTGACAATATTCCTATAGGATTATATCCGAGAACCCCGCGCACGCGAGCCGGTTGTGGGCTCACCGGGATGCGAAAATTTGATTTTGTTTTAATCGCCCTCGACCCCGACCGGGGCATAGCATGCGATGCCATCGGGGGGCGTCCCGACTACGAGGAGCACGACCATGGAAAGAACTCTCGTCGCTGCGCTGTTGCTTGCTGCGCTGCCGACCGTCGCGTCGGCGATGGACCAGATTGCCGTTCAGCCCAACGCATTGAAATGGGGGCCCGCGCCCGCGTCGCTGCCGACAGGCTCACAGATGGCGGTGGTAAACGGCGACCCGGGCAAGGATGGGCCCTATGTCGTCCGCGTCAGGCTTCCGGCCGGCTACAAGATCCCTCCGCACACGCATCCGACCGCCGAGAATGTCACCGTGCTGTCCGGCAGCTTCAACATTGCCATGGGCGACAAGTTCGACCCGAAGAAAGGCGAAGCGGTTCGCGCGGGCGGGTTCTTCACCGCGGAAAAAGACATGCAGCACTATGGCTGGACCACGCGCCCTGCCGTGATCCAGATCCACGGCATGGGGCCGTTCGCCATCAATTACGTCAATCCGAATGACGATCCGCGGAACGCCAAGCCGACGGCAAAGAAGCAATAGGATTGGTTGCGGACGTCAAAGTTCCGTTCATCCCCGCGAAAACGGGGATCCACCGCAACGTGCTCGATCAGAATCAACGAAGCCTGGGTCCTTGCCTGCGCGGGGACGAACGGCTGGATCGCCGTTTCGTCATGCCCGGCTTTATGCCGGCATCCACGTCTTGCTTCATTCCAGAAGACGTGGATGGCCGGGACGAGCCCGGCCATGACGATTACAAGGTGGCCGGGCCTTCGCCCGCCATGACGACTGGAAAGAATGACCGAACCTTCGCCCTGGCCATGACAACAAAACTGCTACGCCGCCTGCGCGCCGAGCTCCTTGTCCTTGGCTTCGGCGCGTTGCGCCGCCGGCCGCGCGGCAATCCGCGCCGCATAGTCGACGAATTCCTTTCGCTCGGGCACCATCTTGAAAATCATGCCCCAGCGGATATTCGCGCCGATCACGACGTCGGCAGCGGTGAATTGATCGCCCATCAGCCAGGGACCTTTCTCGACCGCCTTCGCCAAGACATTCAAGGTCGTGTCAAAATCTCCGTAACCGAGCATGGCGCGCCGCGCCTCTTCCTTGCGTGGCGCGGCGCGATCGATCACGGCCGGCTCGAGGCAGCCGGGCCCGAAGAACAGCCATTTGAGATAGACGCCGCGCTTCGGCGTGCCGATCGGCACGTTCAGTTTCTTTTCGGGAAATTCGTCGGCGAGATAGGTGCAGATTGCCGCCAATTCCGTAATCGCGGTGTCGCCATGCTTGAGCGCAGGAACCTTGCCCATCGGATTGATGGCGAGATAATCCGGCTTCATGTTCTCGCCTGCACTTAATTTGAGAAGCTTGATGTCGTATGGCTCGCCGAGTTCTTCCAGCATCCAGAGAACGACGGACGAGCGGGACGGCGAAGCGTGATAGAGCGTGAGATTGGGCATGGAACACCTTGCAAAATTGGCGGGCTGAACCAAATTACGAATAGACGACGATTGTGCACAGACCGTGACACAGGGATCGTGACATCGAGACCGTGACATGGAGACCCGCGACATGGCGAGCAGCGTTCGCGACAACACAGAGCGGCATCGCTTCGAGCTCGAAGCCGACGGTCATGTTGCATTTTCAAATTACAGCCGCGCCGGCAACGTACTCACCATCCTGCATACGGATGTACCAAAGGCGCTCGAAGGGCGCGGCATCGGTTCAACGTTGACAGGGGGCGTGCTCGACACCGCCCGCAGCCAGGGCCTGAATGTCAAGGCAGTGTGCCCGTTCGCCAAGGGCTACATCGAACGGCACCCCGAATACGCCGACTTGCAACAGTAATCCCCGGTCCCGGGTCTTTCGCGGCCGAAAACGGCCATTTTCCAGCAAGCACGTAACGCAATATTTGCCGCGCAGTACGACATTTCGGCCTGTCGTGACGGGGGACTGCGTTGGATTTCTCGGCCGGAATCACATTTGTCTTCGGTCAGCTTGGCAGGCTGCTGTTCTCGCCGGGTTCGCATTTTTCGCTGACCTCGCTCGCTTGTGCTCTGCTGATTGCCACGATGTTCTTTATCTGGCAGCGCGTGAGCCGCCGCCGGCGCGTACTTGCGAGAACAATTCTGCGCGCGCTCTTTCCCAGGCGCATCCTGCACAGCCGCTCGAAGGAGGCCGATATCGGCTATTTGTTTTTCAACGTGTTGGTATACGGAGTGATGTTCGGCTGGGCGGCGCTGTCGTATCAGTTCATCTCAAACGGGCATCATTGCGGGATTGGTCGCCCTCGTCGGTGGTTTCACCCTCGACTTTGCCAGTTTACGTGACCCGCTCCGTCATCACGGTGATGCTGTTTCTCGCCTATGAGCTCGGCTACTGGTTCAATCACTGGCTCAGTCACAAGATGCCGCTGCTGTGGGAATTTCACAAGGTGCATCACAACGCCGAAGTGCTGACGCCCCTCACGAATTTCCGCGTGCATCCGGTCTACACCTTCATCTTCACCAACATCCTCGCCTTCTCGGCTGCGGTCGCCAACGGCTTCGGCAACTACATGTTCGGAGAGACCGCGTACCAATATGCGCTGTCCGACACCAACATCATCCTGGTTCTCTTCATTCACGCGTACGTGCACCTGCAGCATTCGCATATGTGGATCGCATTCCGCGGCGTGCTCGGGCGCATGTTCGTAAGCCCCGCGCATCACCAGGTGCATCACTCGTCCAATGCAAAGCATTTCAACAAAAACTTCGGCTCCTGCCTTGCGCTGTGGGACTGGATGTTCGGTACGCTCTACGTGCCCGAGAAGGAACGCGAGCCCTTCACCTTCGGATTCCCGGATCAGCGGAATGCGCACACGCTTAAAGGCGAGCTGGTCGATCCGTTCGGAAATGCCGCGGGCCACCTGAAGTCGCTCTGGCAGAAGCGCCCTGCAGATATCCCCGGCGTGCCCGTTGCGGAGCGCAAGCAGGCCTAGTTAATTGCGCGGATGCGCAGGCGCACTGTCACCGTCAACGACAAGATGCAGAAGGGCTACCGCTACGTCCTGAGCGCGCCTGCAGGGCGCGGCTTCGACCCCGACTTCAAGCCGCAATTAACTCCTGCACAAATGCTGGAGCTTGGCGTGTTCGGCGGCAAATACATGACCGACTGCCGGCGTGAATTTCCCACGAGCTGGTTTGCCGGCGCGAAGCTGTCGCCGCACGGCCGCGATCCGGCGTGCAATTTTTTCGGCGTCGATGCGAGCCAGCCGCTGTCGGAATGGAAACGCAAAGGCTGGGTTCATCCGGACGATCCGCGCGGCTGGTTCCAGTGGTATTGCCGCTATTACATGGGCCGCCGCCTGCCCGACGAGGACCACAGGCAGATCAAGCGCTGGAACGCGATCCGCCGCCATGTGCGGCAGCTGCAGAAATATTGCGAGCCCGGCGACCTGCTCTGCCGCCGCCGCCAGCGACAGGCGCTCTTGCACTGGGCCTACGACAGCCGCAAGATTTGAAGCGCTTAATCCACCGTGGGAATCCACGATTGCGGCGGCGCAACCAAGAATTACTCTGCCGCTACCGGGCGCCGACCAACGGCACGACTGCGCCGGCGGGCGCAAATCGCATCAATGGCGGCGACGGCCAGGCCCGCGGCAAGCACCTGCCAACCGGGCCTGATGCCGGCATCGAAATTAAATATTGTTTCAAGCACACGCAGCGGCGAGACCCGAAAGACCAACCCGATGCCGATCGCTTCGCCGAGAAAAGTCATGAGCGACACCGCGATCGCGAGCGCGAACAGGTGCACGGTGGACAGCTGACTCACATCCTGCCACCACGCAACCACACGGTAGGCAGTCAGCCAAAAGAACAGGCCAGCGGCGAAAGTCGGCACCGTGACATCTGCCTTGGTCTGCTGGAAATAGTGGATGAGTGCCAGCAAGGCGATCGCGTACACCGCCTAATGCAAGCGTCGCCAGCGCAATGCGCCCAGCCGGCGTACCATGCCATCGGTCGAGGTTGCAGCCAGCACAGCAAGACCGATCCAGGCCACGGCGCCCACGATCAGATAAACGCGATGCGTGATCTCATGGACGAACTTGGCGAAATCGTAGCTCTGGTCGGCAAAAAACAGGGCGAGATGCGTCGCGATGTAGCAGAAGGTCCCTACGCCAAGCATTCGTCGCACGTCGATGAGGCCGCCGTACCGCAGGATTTGCCGGAAAGGCGTCACCGCCAGCGTCAACCCGAGAAAAACGAGCGCCCAAAAACCCGCGCGATGAATCAATTCATTGAGCGGACGAGCGCCGTGCGCGATTTCGCTCGCCTCGACAACGGCTTTGACGAGCGGCATCAGCAAAAAGGGCGAGCGTCGCAACGCGGAGCGGACAGATGTCCGCGCCGATCGCGCCAAAGCTGCCAGATTGCCCTCCTCACGCCGTCGTTTTCCCTCGATTTTGCGTTTGTTTGCCGCCCAACATAAAGCATCCACAATTTATCCGTTCGATACACACTTTCGTGTTAGCATTTTAAGGTTGGCTCGATTCGCCATAGTTGAGCGGTGCGGAAGCTCATAAGCAAAGAAAGTCGCCGCCTGGGAACAATAGAGGGCGGTCGACCTTTACGGGAGAAGGAGGAGCAGTTCAGGACGCCACAGTAGCGCTGCGCCGGGGGATTTACATGGAGGCCACCGATGTCGCGATCTCTGGTCCGCTTGCTGCTTGTACCGGCACTACTTGTTGCTTCGCCCGTGTTTGCGCACGACAACTGGGTCAATCGTGGCGCATACAAGAACAGTGCCGGCGAATGGTGTTGCGGCGCCTATGACTGCAAGAGCTACACCCGCGCATCATCGACTTCGAGCGGCTGGATGATCGATGGCGAGCTGGTCCCATTCGATGAAGCGATGCCCGTTCCACCGCCTGACGGCCAAGTCACGATTTGCCGCCGGCCCGACGGATCGCGGCGCTGCGTGTTCGGGTTAAAACCGGGGCTCTAGAAAGCCGCTAATTTTGCTCCTTCGCCCGCACCAGTTTTGACGCGGGGCCGGAGCAATTTGCCAGTCAGGTTAGTCGTCCTGGTCGGACCCCGTCGTTCCGCCCACGATCAAGCCCATGATGGTGGCGGCGCCAAGAAGAATAAGTGCAGCTCCGACGTGATCGCCGGCTGCAAAGCTCGCGGTGCCGGCGAGGATGATTGCGCAAAAGCCGAGCGACAGCGCCCACAGACCGAGCCAGTTCTTCGCTTCATTCGACTTCCGTTCTTGTGCGCGCGCCTTTGGCGGCAATTTCGTTGGCATGGTCATGCTCCATCTTGCTGCGACCTGCCCCGCAATGTCTATGCCTGCTTTTATTCAACGCCGGCGTTCGTTGCCGGTTCCCGCGCAGACTGTTCCTGCGCGTATTGCATTTGCCGTCAAACTCTGGGCAGCGGGCGCCCGCCGGATTCTTTCGTCGGCACTTTCACCCAGGCTTCTCCGTCCAGGACAACCTCGCTGCCCACGGAGCACGTGCACGTCAACCGCGCCCGGAATTTATCCGGCATCAGCTCGGCTACCAGAACCGTGACGTCGACCTTGTCGCCGATTTTCACGGGTGCGCGAAAATTTAGTGTCTGCGAAATATAGACCGCCCCGGGCCCCGGCAGTCGCGTGCCCAGCACTGCCGAGATCAGGCTGGCGGTATAAAGCCCATGCGCAATGCGCGTGCCGAACGGAGTCTTGGCCGCAAAATGCTCGGACAAGTGTATCGGGTTGCGATCCCCCGTCACCTCGGCAAATCCCACGACGTCGGAAGCGTCAATGACTTTACTGAGTGTCTCTGTCATGCCGACCGAGAGGTCTTCGAAGTAGAGCATCCTTAATTGCAGTATTGTCAAAGCCTTAGCTTTCTCTCTGTCTATGCAAGAAGGCCGTAGCACAGCCCTAGCACACTTCACCGACGCCCATTCATTATACAGGGCACGAAAGCGCAGCTTCGTTCATGAGGGGCCCAAAGGAAAATCCCTCGATGATGTGTGAGGGAGTTTCCCTTGGTCCTTTAATGCAGTCGATTGCGCTGCGATGGCTTTGTCCAATTCGATGAAGCTGGCTTCGGCCAATAGTGGTGCAGAGGGTTCCTCCCTGTCCATCATGACGTGAGGGTTGCGTTAGCGTGAGATTGCGCTAGTTCGCTTTCGTTCGGCTTTTAAGAAAGCAACAAATATTCTAGGTGGCACAGCCAGCGCCCCCTCTGCCCCTCCAACAGTTAACGGTGATATCCATAAAGCCAAGCCGCAGTATACATCCCGAGCATCCCCAGAACGAACCCAGCAGAGAACACGTTTAGCTCGGCTAGCCGAGAATTACCTGCAAGCCAGAATATGCCGTTTAGAACAGCGAAAACGATAACGACAGCGATCCCGTAGCCAGTGAGTGTGCGCATTTGACAGTTCCGCCTTTCGCTCCCCTCGCCCTACCCTTTTCCCAGGTTCTATGAATGCAGCACACCCTCTGCCCCTCCATTGGCATCGATGACGCTTCCGCAATCAATGACGCCGCAATCCGATGCGATTTGAACGGCTCCGCACGCATTTCAGCTTTCACTTTCTCCCACTCCTCCGATCATTTTGGTGGCCATTTCTTTCCGCATTTAGACCATGCGCTGGTGTCACTTGGGACATCATCTCTCGGCACCGTCCAGCCAAACATAAGGGGCAAGGGCATTGAGGCAACAAGCCAGCCCTTGCAGACTTGAAAGGCCGCTCGCTCCCTCATCCCTAGCGAGGCGGCCTTTCTTTTTGTTGCTAACCCATGTCAGCGGGTTGATACCGAGTGAGATTTATCAGCCCTTAGCGCAGCTATCGAATGACTGTGGGTTTATCTCTTGGGCACATCTTGTTTGCGGAAGAAGCCCAGCGCTATGCCAGTAACTATCGTGACCAGCGCTACCAATAAAAGCGCTTCGAATGACCCATCACCATGGTCAGGCGAAAAACCAAACCATCTTTCGATGAAGTCCACGTGGCTTCATTCCTGAAAAGCCCGCAACGTTGCCATACGTTACGAACCGGGCCGAGTTAATTTGCGCTTATTTGAAGTTGGACTTTGGTTCACTGCGGCGGCCTACCGCAGAGAAGACACCACAGTAGCCGACGGCAGAAATGAAGGTGCTACACATGGTGGCCGTCGCATCGTTGATCGAAAGTTTCACTCAATCAAATTGACATAGATCAACGTTAGCGCAGAACGTTTCGAGAAATGTCGGGTTGCCGACATAGCTCTTTACGCCGCCAGATAATCCTGATGTCCGCTTTGGGGTCATAAGCGGGCGACCGATACCGCTATGTCTTTCTTAAATGGCGGCTTCGTATTTCGCTGATACCGAAGACGCAAGGGCGGCGCATTGCAATTGGGATCAATTTAATGCCCCAAACGAACAATCCAGAGTTTTGGCGTTTTCGAGCCGAGGAAGCACGCACGATCGCTGCTGATATGATTGACGCAGAAGCCAAGGGAATAATGCTTCGGATCGCAGACGATTACGACCGCATTGCGAAGCTTTCCGAGGAAGGGGCTGTGAAACAACCAAAATGAACGCCCTTCCCCCACATAGTCTGCGAAGAGACTGGCTAACATCATGACTGCGCTATCACGGCGCTAAGATTAGATGGGTTCCGGAAGAACCCATCTAGAACGTGTACTCATAAATCGAGATTGGTCAGCTGCCCGGGTTGATGTCCGCTTTACCCCCAAGAGCGGACGTGTGCAGTGCACTGGCCCATGTCTGCTTTGGGCCACAAGCGGACATCGGCGTTTAGTTGCTTTGATCCATTTTCTGCCAAGTAGAAGACATCATAGCTTTGTGACATCGGCCAGTTTGATCTTCTTCGCGTGGGCGCGGACGGCCTTTGCCTGCTCATCCTCGCTTTCGCCGGCAAAATAGATAGTGGTCTTGCCATTGGCGACGTCGGTTCGGAGGACGATATGGCCACCGGCACCCACTGCCGCGGCAACCTCAGCCGCGCCCAATTCGCCGCTTTTTTCCAGCTTCCAATAACGCTGTGTCGCCATAGTTCACCTCAGATTGTTGTTGGGCAACTGCGCGATCGCCCTTCGATCTCGATATATTCTGCTTGCGCCTGCGCGATGGAACCGGCGGGAAGACCGTTCCAAATGTAATACGTCGCAATGAGACCGGGTTCCCCAGGTAAGTGGAAGGGTACATCCAGGAGATACCTTCCGGTGGCGCGCGTAAATACAAAGTGGCGGTGCCACCACCACCCGGGGAACGATACGCACAGTAGAATGCGACGGATCAACACGATATTGCGGCCCTGGTTGCCGACGCTGAGAACCGCTCTTGATCCTGATTTGGCAACACTAACGACAAGCGTTTGGCTGCCCTGAAAATTTGTTTCGCAACTGTTGCAGGCCATCACCACCTCCCGCGAGAGCGCGACATCAAAACTGTAACCAATGGTGTAGCGCGCCCAATGCAACATAGGCGGGCCAAGCAGAAATCTTGCGTGACGTGGCTCACACTCAGTCAAAAATCTGGATTAGCCTGGTTTTCAATGTCCGCTTAGGTCATTGGCGGACATGTGCGGTGCAACTACGGATGTCCGCTTTGGGTTCATAAGCGGACATCGCCATCATTCTTCACGGACTACTCTGGAGTGCCGAAGAACATTTATCCCCAGATTTGCGAAATCACGCGCATGAGATGTTGTCGCCGTGGCGCTGCAACAGCGGACAAGACTCGTAAATGCCGGCGCAGGTCCGAATATGGTGCCGAGACTTACCGCCGTCGCGAAGTCAACGCCCCTGGCCTGCAGGAAAATCAGCAGATGGACGACGACGATCGAGCCGATCCCGGCGGCAATCGAGAGCACGAGCGCGAAAAGACCGAAAATCAGGGCTTCATTGTTTACCCGTGACGCGTCAGCGGCAGCAGTTGGCGAGGCATGCCGTTTGTCGACTTTCCGCACGGGGCCCACGACTGCAGCCTGCAAGGGCAGCATGACGAACAGGTGGATCGCCGCATAGATAAAGCACGCGCTGCGCCAGCCGAATTACTCGATCATGAAAGCGCTCAGCGGCCAACAGACCGTGCTAGCAAAGCCTCCAAACAGCGTGATTGGCGATCGGTCCGCGCGCCTTGCTGCCATACATGCGGCCAAGTGCGGCGAACACGGCATCGTAAAGGCCGCTGCCCATGCCAAGGCCGATCAGCCCATCCCGCCAGAAAAATCGGCAGCGCCGGTGAAAAGCCTACGAGCGCGAGGCCCGCCGCGTAGAATAACGAACTTGCCATCAGCACAGGCCGTCCGCCGCGGATATCGATCGCGCGACCGACCTATGGGGAGATCAGACCTGCGGTGAGCAAGCCGATAGACATGCCGCCTAGCGACAAAACCAAGCGACCAGCCAGTCTCGGCGACAATCGGCTCGGCAAACAACACGGCGGGGAAATAAAACGAGGTCCCCCATGTCAGGATTTGAGCGATGCCCAGCGCGGTAATGATAACGCGCCGATCAAGCGAGCGCGCGCCGGCGGCCAAATCCAAATTGCGCAATCCTTATTTTGCGGGATCCATGCCTTTGGATTTCAGCACCGCCGCAGCTTCCGGTCCGGAAAACATCTTGATCAACGCCTGCGCCGCCTCCTTGTCTTGAGGCGAAGCGCTTAGGCCGGCGGCATAGGTCGTGGTGTTCTGGATTTCCTTCGGCAAGGGCCCCACGAGCGCGGCGCCCTTGACGGGGACAATTTCACTGATCTGGTGCACCCCGAGCTCCGCCTCGCCACTGACGATCAGATCGGCCACGTAACCGCCTTTTTTGAGCTTCGCCTTTGGCCACACCTGGTCCGCGATGCCAAGGCGCTCGAGCAGCTTGTCGAGATATATTCCGCTCGAGCCGCCGCTTGCCGGTTCGATATAGGCAACAGTTTTTGCCGCAAGCAGCGCGTTCTTGAAGGCCTCGACGGTGCTCACGTCCGGCTTGGGCGCTCCTTCCTTGACCATGACCCCGATGCCGACGGTGGCGAGATTGGCACGGCTGCCGGGAGCGATTTTGCCTTTGCCTGCGAGGTCGTCGACGATCGCGGGCGTGATCACGGCGACATCGAAAGCTTCCCCGCCCTCGATGCGCTTTTGCAAACCACCTGCGGTGTCATTGTCGACAATGACTTTGCTGCCGGTCTGTTTTTCGAAGTCAGGCACCAACGCCAGGACCACCTGCTTGAAAGCGCCGGCCGTCAGGACCATGACCTCGCCTGCGGAACAGCGCGGCCGTCAACAGAAAGGGACGCAAGGTATGCGATTTCATGGGGCGTCCTCTTCAAACCGACTCTTAAGCCATCGATTCTGTTTGCATTAACCCGGGTAAGTTGCCAGCAAGCCGTAGAAGTTTTCTCAAATCAGACGAAAACTGAATTTTTCCTTTATATGACGGGCTTTTAGCCATGCATTTTACGCCTAGCTGCACCGCAGTATTATCGGTTTTCATCGCCGGGAACATCCCTATGTACCGAACGAAACAACCGGCCGACTCGGCCGGAATTTCGAGCAAAGAGAGAACGATACCATGTTTGCCGCACTTGTCAGTTTCATCCAGGAATGGAAGCGCTATAACCAGAGCCTGAACGAATTGTCGCGTCTGGGCGACCGTGAGCTTGCCGACATCGGCATCAGCCGGTCCGACATTGCCCGCGTTGCCTGGAACTCGGCCCATCGCGACTAATTTCCACTGCGCGTTCAACTGAAAACGCCCGCGAGAACGCGCGGGGTTTCGCTTTTTTCCAACGCATCCCTAGTCGAAGGTCTTCCAGCGCTCAAGAGGCATGACCTCCAGAGGCTGTCCATAGCCGACTATCCAGGAGTCGATCGATGCCTTTTCGACCAGCACCACGGTGGCGTGCGGCGGCCGCCCGTCAAACATGTAGCCGCGCGACTCCCGCACGTCGACGTCGTGATGCCGAAGCATGTTCAACTGGTCGAGGACGAGCAGCAGACTCGTGGTGTTGCGGCTGCTGTCGATGCAATCGAACTGCCGGACGTTGTACATGTATTTCAGTCCGGCGCGCGCCACATGATTGACCGTGCCGGCGAGCGGGCCGATACGGCGGTCGAACCAGGCGCCTGCTGCCGCAACAGCCTTGCGCTCCGCCGCCGGCAACGATTTGCCCGCTGCCAGCAGCTGCGCGAGCTTGTTGCGATAGCTGCCGGTGAGATCGAATTCAACCCGGTATTTGCAGCCGAAGCCGTGGCAAACAAATATGCTTTGGCGTCGGCGGGGTGACCGGCAGACCCTCGTAGGCGGCGCTGACGACGCCGGCCTCGGTGGCCCCGTTGGCGTTCGATATCATCGCCGCCACCGCAATGCAGGTTGCAGCCCACACGTTTCCTCTCAAGCCCATCCCCTAGCCCCTTACTACCGTTGCAGCTTGCGGTCCGCGGGCCTAATGATCATCGAATGACAGCGAGTGAATTACAACCCGTCAATCTCCTGATCGGCCATCCATTTAACCCAATAAAACCTTTGCACTTCTGAAACACTGACTACGCGGTCTATCTCTCGTCAGTCTCTCGTCAGTAAAAAGGCGCCTAGGGCGCGTTCGGGCGGCCGAGGACTCCTGCCCTACCCGTAGGCGCTTAAATGCACCCACGGGCTTCTAATTGAGCCGTGAGACTCAAAATAAAGCCCCGGCGCGATGGCCGGGGCGTTGCTCGGATTGATCCTCGGCCCTAGCGTAGCGACCACCAGTCAAGCCGACTGGTGGTCCTCTTCCCTACAGTCAGCGGCGGTGAGTCAGATCGCGACAAAGAAAGGGCCAGGCGATGATGAAAACCTGGCCCTAACAACCGCGCGCTCACGACGGGCGGGGACGACCAGAAGGGCGCTGCGATCCTGAAAATAACGTTTGCAGAGGTACTCAGTTGCAGCATTTGAAAACGCGCCGGTGGCTTCACAGGCATCCGGACCTGAAAGCCGGCGCCCTCCACCTTACCGACGCATCGTCATCGTCGCGGGAATAGCTGAAAAACCCTACGAGTTCTGAAAGCTCCGCTAACGAGGACATTGGCGTCGCCCGGCCTTATCCTTCGCCAAAGACCCCAAATCTTACCGCAGGTTCGGTTAAAGTACTATGAGCTTGCTCACACAGAGCAGTTCATCCGGTTGCCGATAGCTACGGAAGGCTATGGCATGAACCACAGCATAATCGCCACGACCGCCAGCATTGCCGCCGTGGTCAGCAAGTCGCCGCGCAATGCCTTAAGCCTGTCCATCATTTCCGGCCTCTACTGTTAATGCCGTAATAAATGGCCCGACGCTGTTCGATCGTCGGGCTTTTGAGCCACTTCAAAGCAGTCTCGACCTGCGCCGGCGTCATGTTGGCTTCGGCAATATTCAGGAGATCCACGCCGGGTTCTGCGCTCTTAGGATTAGGTGCTAGCCGGAACGCGTCGAACACCACGTTCTGGATATCTTCAGGAAGCTTGCCGAATGCTTCCTCTAAGCCTTGTGAGCCCTCGTACTGAAAGACAGGTGTTAGAGCCGCGTTCGCAGCTTCCTGTGCCCTTTCGCGGCCTCCTTCTTTGTCCCAGCGAGCAAACAGTGCTTCGCGCTCTTCCGACACTGGCACCGGCGTATCCCGCGAAACAGGCGCGTCAGGCTCGGCGAGCTGTTGGGTTCTTGGTGAAGCCTTGGCAGCGCCGCTCTCGATTTCCGCAATGACTTCCTCCGGGCTTGGCAAGTCGTCGGTAGCTTTCTGCTAAGCAACCACCCTCCCCCGGATGGAAGCCTGATCCGCAGATGGCAGAGCTGCGGCTCTTGTTCTTAGCGCACCGATGATCGTTCCAATGAACCGAAAGTCAGTTGTTGCCATTTTGCTGGTCGCCGCTGTACCGGTGTGCGCACAGGCTCAAAAGCCGAGCGCTGCGAAG